>CAZITQ010000155.1:0-23326 GCA_964542165.1 uncultured Rickettsiales bacterium | reverse complement strand
GTCGCGGGCGGCGTTGACCGTCGGGATCCACCTTGCCGGGCGGTCCCCTCAACTCATCGCGGAGATACAGCAGGGGGGGGGGGGGGGGGGGCCGCCCCGGGCCGGGGGGGGCCCGCCGCCGGGGGTCGGAATGGGACGAGGTGGGGCGGCCGGCGCCGGCCAGGGTTCGCCACGCCGGGGACCGCCTCCCGGCGTGAGAGGTCGGGGCGCCCCCGGGAGTGGGGAACGACCCTCGCAGGAGAAAGGAAGGGATGGCGGAGAGGATGACCAGCGGGAGTGGAACGGTCGGGGTTGCCCACAGGGCGCAGTCCCCGATCTTCCCAGGGAGCACGACCTGTGGCTCACCATCGCCCTTGGAACACCGGAGTCGTCCTGATCGCGGTGCCTAGCTTTTGCCTCCGCGCATTCCTGTCACAGAATTGAACACGTCCAGCAACCGGGGAGGTGGAGCATGACGGAGCTGGCCAGGATCCTGCTCGTCGAGGACGACCAGATGCTCGCCGAGATGGTCCAGGCGGTGCTTCAGGGCACCGGGGAGTTCCAGGTCGAGATCGAGCCGCGGGGGGACCGCGCTGTGCAGCGTATCCTCGCCGAGGATCCCGACCTGGTCGTCCTGGACATCATGTTGCCCGGCAAGGACGGCTTCGCGGTGTGCCGCGAGGTCCGCGCGAAGTACGACCGGCCGATCCTGATCCTGACCTCGCTGGAGGACGAGGTGGACGAGGTCGCCGGGCTGGAGATCGGCGCCGATGACTACGTGGCCAAGCCGGCGGGACCACGCAAGCTGCTGGCGCGCATCCGCGCCCTGCTGCGGCGCACGGAGAACGGCGCCGGTGGTCGCGGGGATGTCCTGGAGGTCGGCGCGCTCGTCGTCGACGTGACCAACCGGTGCGCGACGCTGCGCGGTCAGCCGATCGAACTGACCACAGCGGAGTTCGACCTGTTGTGCCTGATGGCCCGTCGTCCAGGGAAGCCGGTGATGCGCGACGACATCTACCGGCAGCTGCGAGGCATCGAGTGGGACGGCCTGGACCGCTCCGTGGACCAGCGGGTCGCGCGCCTGCGGCGCAAGCTCGGCGACGACGCGCGGCAGCCGGCGCTGCTCAAGTCGGTCCGCGGCGTCGGATACCTCCTGGCGGTGATCGAATGAGGCGACAGCTGGTCAGGTGGGTCGTGGTGATCTTCGTGACGATGCTCGTCTCGTTGGCCCTGTCCCGGGTGCTGGTCGCCGGGATCCGGAGCCAGCGGGGGGGCGACGACCTGTCGGACGCCACCCGGCTGACGGCGCACCTGTTGGCGGAGCAGGCGTCGGAACGAACCACGGAAGATCTCGGCGCCTGGAGCCGCGCGCTGGAAGCTGACGTCGGCATCCCGGTCCTCGTCGACGAGCGTGCCGCGTGCTCGGAGAGCGACCTCGCGGTTCCGTCGTACATCCGTGGCCCAGGGGGGCACGTCCGGATCTGTGTGCCCGCCGGATCCGACGCGGTGCTGGTGGCCCAGTTGGAGGAAAAGAACCTCCGTCGTCCCGAGGGATGGACGCTGCTGGCGCCGATCTCGATGATGTTCCTCGTATCGGTGGTCGCGGCGACGCTGCTGTTGTTGCCCACGGTGCGACGCCTGGATCGCCTCCGCGACGCCACCGCCGCCATTGGCGCCGGCAAGCTGGACACCCACGTCGACGTGGGTGACGAGGACGCCATCGGCGACCTCGAGCGACACTTCAACGAGATGACGACCAGGATTCGCTCGTTGCTGGGGGGGCAGCGCGAGCTGCTCCAGGCGGTCGCCCACGAGATCCGCACGCCCATCGCCCGCATCCGCTGGGCGCAGGAGCTGGCCGCCACCACCGCGGACCCGGAGGAGCGGGCGAAGCGCCTCGCCGTCGTCGACCAGCAGGTCCTGGAGCTCGACGAACTGGTGAGCGAGCTGCTGGTGTTCCACCGCTACGATGACGGGACGGCCCAGATCCAGCGCCGCTCCGTCTCTGTGCGTGCGGTGATCGAGGAGGTCGTCGAGGGGATCGCGGCGCGGAGACCGACTCTGGACATCGAGATCCGCACCGGGCCGCGCTCGGCCGACGGCGCGGGGGCGACGGTCCAGGCCCACCCCCGTTCGTTCGAGAGGGTGCTCAAGAACCTGGTCAGCAATGCGGTGCGCCACGCTCGAGGTCATGTTCTGATCGAGGTGCAAGACCAGGATGGCGGCGTACGGATCGACATCAGCGACGATGGCCCGGGCATCCCCGCCACTGACAGAGAGCGTATCTTCGAGCCCTTCGCGCGGGCCGATCCGAGCCGGGAGCGCGAGTCGGGTGGCGTGGGCCTGGGGCTGGCCATCGTCCGCCGGATCATGGGCGCCCACGGTGGGTCGGTAGCGGTGAGCGAAGCCGATAGGGGAGGCGCCCGGTTCAGCACGACTTGGCCTGGTACTTCAAACGCCCCTCGCTGACCATCAATCGACGGCAACGTCGAGCTGGATCCAGCCCATACCTCCGCGCCGATCCCGAACCACGCATACGACGAGCCCTTCGAATGCCCCATCCGGCGCCGTCCACGTCACAGCCCCGTCCGAGGCCAGGCTCTCGTACCGATCGAAGGTCCCGTCTTCGAGATACCATGAGTAGTAGGGCTCCTCGAGCCGCTCCTCGACGTCTCCGGAGTCGTTGACGTACTCGTAGCTCTCGATGGCGTCGCCGGCCAGCACCGGCTCGAGGACGACCTCGGCCCCGGGATCCACTTGCACGGCCTCTCCCGCGCCGACCTCCTCTCCGTCCACGAGCCAGGCATCGAGGTCGGGGTTGTGGTTGGGCGTGGCTGCCAGGCTGACCGGGATGCGTTTGACGGCGATCTCCACGTCGCGCGGATCGGGAGTGAGCGCCCAGAGCTGAACCAGGACGTTGGTCCCTTCGTCCGTCTGCTCCGGGTCGAGCTGATCCAGGAGCGTCGGAGGCACCATCATCGCCGGCTCGGTGACCGGCTCCAGCCCGATCAGGCCGGCCTCCCGGCCCCGGGCGAGCAGGTCGTCCAGTTCTTCCTGGGACAGCGCGTCGAGGTCGGTCTCGAGGAGCTCCTGCTCCAGCGCCTCGTCCAGCTCGCACTCGACCTGGTTGGGACCGCGTGGGATGCACCACACCCACAGCAGGGTCTGGATCTCGGATCCGGGTGGAGCGAACGCCAGCCGCTCGAACTGGACCGCGTCGCCGGGGACCGGCTCGGCCGGTTCGGACCGGACGCCCAGGATTCGCAGCCGGTCGAGCTGCCAGCTCTGGGCGGTAAACTCGGGCGCCCTGGCCCCGCAGCCGGTGGTCAGGAACAATACGAGCGCCAGTGAGGTGGTCATCGCTCGGTTCGCGGTGTGGTGGGTCATCAGAAGTTCAACTCCAGCTCGAAGCCCGCCGAGGGGATGAAGGGCAGCCCCTCGACATAGCTCGTCTCGGTGTAGTCGTAGTTGTAGGTGACCGAGTCGGGATTCTCGCCCTGGACGATGCCGAGCAGGTCGGCGTAGATGCTTAGCCGGGCCCGCTTGATGTTGAAGCGTTGCTCGACGCGGAAGTCCAGGTTGATATAGGGCGACATCCGCTCCGAGTTCTTGTCGGTACTCGGGTCTCCGGAGTAACGATCCATGTCCAGGTCGTAGACCCCGCCCGTGTACGGCGTGTAAGGGTTGCCCGAGACGTACTGGAAGCGCGCCGACAGGGCCATGTCCCAGGGAAGCCGGTAGGAGGCCAGCACCGTCAGGATGTGGGTCTGGTCGTAGTCGAAGAGGTACCAGTCGCTGTCCGGATCGTCCGGATCGTCGTTGCGTTGCGACTTGGACAGCGTGTAGCTGATCCAGCCGAAGAACGGATTGACCGGGCGGTGCCTCAGCATCACCTCCATCCCGTCGGCCCGGCCGATGCCGGCGTTGGCGAACGGGGCCTCGGCCTCCTCGTCGGGGTTGCGCACGACCAGTTGGTCCATTTCGCGGTGGAAGTAGGTCACGTCCAGGGAGATGGCGTTGCTGAACCGCTGCTCCCAGCCGATCTCAGTGGACCAGCAGCGCTCGAGATCGAGGTCCAGCTCCCCGTCGCTGGTGGAGGCCATGGTCAAGAAGCGCGTGTTGGGTGGCTGGTGGTACAGGCCGGTTCCGCCCTTGAGCGTTCCACCCGGCAAGGGGGACAGCCGGAAGGCGAACCGGGGGGAGACCGCCTCGGCGTGGAAGTCCTCGCCCACGGCGAAGGTGTCGAGCCGCACGCCCGGGACGAGCACGAGGTTCTCGCGCTTGTTCAGCGGCCGGATCTCGAAGTCCAGGAACGGATCGGGGCTGACCACCCAGGTCTCCAGCTCCTCCTCGACCGGCTCGGACTCGGCCAGCGGGTCCACGTCGAAGCGACCGACTCCGGACTCGCTGAACACCGACGAGCTGGACTCCTCGGCCAGCATGTCGAGCCCTCCCTTCAGCTGGAACGCCTGGTGGGGCTTCCACGCCAGGTGCGCCCGGCCGCCGAGGACCAGCGAGTTCTGCTCCATGGTCGCCTCTACGTCGTAGCCCAGGTGCTGGGTCTGGTAGCCCACGGTGGGTTGCAGCCGCATCGTCAGCGTGTCGTGGAAATGGTGATCCCAGCGCAGCACCGCCTGGTTGGTGCCGTACCTCAACGACATCTCGCCCTCGTCGTCGCCGGTGAGCGACGCCGGCCCCTGCGACGAAAGGATCGACATCTCGTCGCCGAAGCCAAACACCAGCAGCGATAGGTCATCCCGGGGCAGGTCCAACACTTCCGCCTTGAACTGGTAGTCCCACCACTGGGGCATGATCATCTGGACGCCTCCACCACCTCCTCCGCCGTCGGGCCGCCCGCCACCGCGGCTGGCGAAGGAGTCCATCAGCGCCGGGAACCACGCGTGGAGATAGGACACGCGGCCCGAGCCGGACAGCCCGATCTTGCCAATGCGGCCGTTGAGGGACACGCCGGTGTCCAGCAGGTCTGCGTTCCAACGTACCCGCAGGCGGTCCTCGTACTCGTCGACCGTGTTGACCTGGATCACCCCGCCCGTGCCCCGCCCGAACTCGACCCCGTAGCCACCCGGCAGGTAGTCGACGCTGGAGACCATGTCGCCGCCCAGGATCGAGGCGTAGTTGCCGAGGTGGTAGATGATCGGCACCTCGACGCCGTCGACGTAGAACCGCGAGTCGTCGGGGTTGGCACCGCGGATCACCACGCCCCCGGCCCCCCCCCTTCCAGACGTGCTCCGCGCCACGCCCGGGAGGTTCTGGATCACGCGTACTGGATCTCCATACGTCCCGGGGATCGTGCGGACCTCCTTCATGCTGATCGTGCGGCGCGTGATCTCGGGCTCGCGCTCCCGCTCGTACAGGGCGAGGATCTCGGTATCCTGTCCCACCCTCGCACCGATCCAGAGCTTGACCGACGTGACCTCGCCCTCGGTGATCTCCAGCTCCCGTGACAGATCCTTGCAGCCCGGGTGCCGGGCCGCGATGGTCACCGTGCCTGCAGGCAGGCCCCGGAACTCGAACCGCCCCTCCTCGTCGGTCGTCGTCTCCTGGCGCGCGCCCGGGTCTGCATCGGGGGTTGCCAGGATCACCGCCCCCGCGACGACCCCGGCGGTACCCTGGAATCGGAGGACCCCCTCGAGGTTGACCTGGGCCGCATCCGGGCCGGCGCCCGGGTCGCCGCCGTCCCCGGGGGCGGTCGCGCCCTCGCTGAGTTCGAAGCCATACTCGAACTCGATGGCCACCGGCACCGGTCCGCTCTCGTCCTCGGCAGGCGAGAATCGTAGCTGGCGGGCCGCTTCCGCCGCTGCCTCGTCGAAGCCGTGGCCAGCGGCTCGAAGCACCTCGACCGCCGTGACCGCGCCCTGCTCGTCGATCTCGATCAACAGCAACACGGTCGCCTCGATTCCGTCGGCCTGGGCCTGCTCGGGGTATGGTGCCTCCACGAACTCCAAGAGCTCGGGTGTCTTCACCAGCGGTGGGGGCTCCACCGATTCGGAAGCGTCCTGCTCTCCGCTCTCCTCCGGCCCTGGAGGCTCTTCCGCGTTCGTTGGCCGGACAAGGCACGACGCAGCCATCATGACTAGGATCAAGGTCGTTGTTCTCGGCATGGTCTCCTTCTCAACGTATGGCTCTGAAGGTGCAGGAGTGGGGAAGGTCGAGAACCGCCACGGGGCTCTTGTCCTGGCGCCCAGGCTTGCAGCGCGCCGTCCGCCAGGCAGCCACGCAGGCGGCGTCCGCGTCGGGGGTCAGGCTGGTCACGACGTCCACATCGAGAACCGCCCCGTCGGAGCCGATATCCAGCAGCACCGAGACCGTGCCTTCAACCCCGTCGGCGCGCACCGAAGCCGGCACGTCGAGCTTGGGCTTTCGACACCGTGGAGCCGTGGTGACGATGGCGTATTCCAACGGCTCTTTGGCCAGCTCGGCTTTTTCGAGTGTCATGCCCCCGCCCTCGGCGGCGAGGGCCAGGGAGTTGCCAGCGCGCAGCTGGATCCCCGTGTCTCCACCTTCGGCGAAGGAGCTTGCGGACAACCCTTGGACTCTCCGAACCGGGGGAGGCGGCGGTTCGGCTGGATCCAGCTCCGCCAGCACGTCCTGGGGGACTGGCTCGGGCACGGTCTCTTCGAACGGTACAGGCTCGGGAGGGGGTGGCGGCTCTGGCTCTGGCTCTTGCTCGGGCTCGGGTTCGAGCTCGGCCATGGGTTCGGGTTTGGGCGGTGGTGTCCGTGGCGTCAGCTCGAGCTCGATCCAGTGTTCCTCTGCGTCCTCGACCATCGAGCCGGTCGCCTGGAGGGCGAAGGCGAGGACCAGCGCGTGGGCCGCCAGCGAAGCGATCCAGCCTGCGGCCCGGCTCCAGCGCCGGTCTGATCTACCGGCGGCGAGATTGGCGAGGTGCTTCACGGGCCCGGCTCTCCAGGCTCCTCGGGGGTAGGATCCCCGTCCTCTTCGAGAGCGATCTTGGCCGGATCGACATCGAGCGCGAAACGCGACACTCCTTCGCTCTTGACCAGGTCTACCAGCCGGATCACCTCGCCGTGGGGCACCACCGTGTCCGCCGAGACTAGACAGACCACCTCGCCGCCGCCAGCCTCAGCGCGGGCGACGTGCTCGGAAAGCACCGCGCGCAGTGCCGGCGCGCTCGTCGGCTCACCGTCGAGGTACCACTGCAGGTGCTCGTCGATGATCAGGCCCAGAGATGTCTGCTCGGTCGACTCGCCGCTTGCAGCATCCGGTAGATCCACCTTGATCGCCTTACGGACGATGGCCACCGACGTGACCATGAAGATGATCAGGATCACCAGCACGATGTCGACGAACGGCGTGATGTTGATGTCGACGATCACGCCGTTGTCGCTGCCGCCGAGCTTCGCCGCCATCCTCAGCTCCCGGAACCCAGCGCGTGGGCTCGGCTGAGGACGAGGTGGGACAGGCTCTGTATCCGGTCGAGCAAGTCCTTATTGCGGCGCTGGAAGGTGTTGTAGAGCACCACCGCCGGGATGGCCACCAGCAGGCCGACCGCCGTGGCCACGAGCGCCTCGGAGATGCCCGCCATCACGGCGTTGGCGGTGTCCATGCTGTCCAACGACAGGTCGTGGAAGGCTCGGATGATCCCCAGCACCGTGCCGAACAGGCCGATGAACGGCGCGTTGGAACCCGTCGTCCCCAGCACGATCAAACCCCGCTCGAGACGGGACCTCTCCAGCAGCAGCGTACCGGCGATGGCCTCTTCACCAGCCTGGGTGCCTCCGTCACCGGTAGCCTCGACGCCGGCGAGTAGGATCCGGGCCTCGATCCCCCGGATCTGGCCGAGGGCCCCTCGGAGGTTCTCCAGATCACCGCCCTCGAAGAATGTGCGTAGATGTTCGTCGAGACGAGCCGATTGCGACCGCTGGAGCGCGCCGTACACCACGCGCTCCACGCTGATCGCAAGGCACGCGATGGACAGGGCGACCAGGACCCACAGCACCCAGCCAGCGCCGAGCAGAGCAAAGGAGAGCAGCTTCTCTTCGATCATCGGTACTCCTGCAACAAGTCGCGGTTCGGTACGGCCTCGAGGTCGCACCCGTTCACCGCCCCCGTTAGGTTGGCGGCGGAACCGTTCACGCTCGACAGTGTTTGGTTGACCGTTTGTGACGGACCGTGACGGGGATCTCGTTGGCCAGGCGAAGCCCTCAGGGATCGCTAACGTCCACCTCGTGCTCCACGTCTTCGGGGTCGGCGCCGCTGGCGTCCGCGGCCCGGTCCCCGTTGATCAAGAGGAGAACGGCGTACGTTCCAGCTTCGTCGTAGCTGTGGGAGCCCTCTTGCCCGCTGGTGATGATGCCGTCGCCCCAGTCGATTTCGGGCTCCGCGTATTGCTCGGGAAGGAGGCCTCCGCAGTTGGTAGCCGTCACCGTCTCGGACGTGGTCACGCTCGTCTTGTCCAGCTCGATGCACGCGTCGCCGCCCCGTTGACAGGCCGTGCCGGCCAGCGTCACGGCAAGCAGAGTCGCGGTTGCAATCAAGGTCTTGTTCATCGTGGTTCTCCCTTCACCGCGCGGTGGCCTGTCGACTCCCAGCGAGTCAGGCCCGTCGTGTTCCTCGTCCAGGATGGTCAGAGGACGCCTGCATGAACCACAGTGGTTGCGTGACGTTTCGTGACGGACTGTGGCACGGCTGGGCGAACCCGAAAGCGATCAGCTTCGATGAGATCGACCGGTGGGGCTACATGGGGCTACATGGGGCTGGGCAGAGGCTTGCAGCAGAGTGGGCCTTCAGAATGGGAGTTGCTTGATTATCGAAAAACGACCACGGTTTCCGACCTTGGGGGCATGATGGAAAGCGTAGAGCGAGAGCTCCTGCTCGCATTCTGGAAGGTCCACATCCTCCGTCACGCCGAGAAGGGGCCGGTGTATGGCCTCTGGGTGATCCGGGAGCTGCGGCGGCGTGGCTATGAGGTCAGTCCAGTGCGGCTCTACCCCTTGCTCGCGAAGATGGAGAAGCGCGGGTGGCTGCGGGCACGGACCGACCCGGACAAGGGACCGCGCGCCCGCAGTGACTACCTGCTGACGGACGACGGTCGCGCCGTGCTGGAGCTCCTTCGATGCCAGGTCGAGGAGCTGTACCGCGAGGTCCTCCTTGGCGAGGACGGGGAGGAACACCGATGAGAGCGAAGGGACTCGTGGTCGTCGATTTGCTCCAGTCATGGCCCCTTCGGCGTGTCCTGGCGAGTCCCGCGTTCCCGCTGTTGCTCCAGATCGTGGCGTTGCTCGTCTCCGCCGTGCTCGCCGTCAACGGGCTGGGGCTCGGGACCGACCTGTCGGCAGCGGATCTCAAGCTGTTCCGCAAGACCAACCTCACCACGCTGGTCGTCTGGGGCCTGTGGTGGCCGGGCATGATCGCCGCGGCCCTGGTACTCGGCCGCGCCTGGTGCACGGTCTGTCCGATGGAGCTGGTCAACCGGATCGGCGATGCCGCCGCCCGCGCGACCGGACTTCCCCGCGTGACCATGGGTCGCTGGTTGAGGGCCGGCTGGTTGACGCTGGCGCTCTATCTCGTGATGCAGCTGCTGGTGGCCGGCGTATCCATCCACCGCGTCCCCCACTTCACCGCGATCCTGTTGATCGCCCTGTTCTCGCTGGCGCTGCTGACCGGGCTGGTCTTCCGCCAACCACGGTCATTCTGCACCGCGTTCTGCCCCGCGGCGGCGCTGCTGTCGGTGTACGGACGGTTCACCCAGCTGCAACTGTCGAAGCGCGATCCGGCCGTGTGCGACGGTTGCGTGAACCTGGACTGCGTCCGAGAGGAGAACCGCCACCGGCTCGACAGCCGAAGCTGCCCCTCGATGCTGCGGCCGTACCGCAGGCGGCCGTCGGACGGATGTGTGCTGTGCCTGCAGTGCGTCAAGGTCTGTCCGCACGACAACATGGGGTTCGGGGTCGTGGCCGAGGACGCGCCGGTGCGCCAGAAGGCACTGCTTCGGCCGTACGAGGCCGGGTTCGTGATGGTGGCCCTGGGATTCGTGGTTCACGAGGTGATCGGCGAGGTCAAGTGGATCGACGCGTATTTCCACGTACCGCCTGAGTGGATGGCCGACCTGGTCCCCGTCCTACCGTTCGGCTGGTTCGAGGCGCTGTGGTTCCTGGTACTGTTCCCATTGGTCGTCTGGGCCCTGGTCGCCGCGATGAGCTGGCTGGCAGGTCATCGCGCGGGATGGCGCCCGCTGCTCCTCGCCGCGGCGACGGGTGCTGCCCCCCTGATCGGCGTCGCCCATCTGGCCAAGGCCGCCGCGAAGGTCTCGTCCTGGTCCGTGTTCCTGCCAGGTTCGCTACTGGATCCCCGTGGGGGAGAGACGTTCCAGCAGATCCGGTCCGGTGTGCTGGACGCCCCCTCCGGACTGCTGAGCCTTTCCCTGCTGGGATGGGTGATGCTCGTGCTGTCGCTCGTAATAGCCTGGCGTACCTGGCACTGGGCGAGCCAGCTGCGCCCCGGGTTGCTGGCGGCGGCCCGCTCGGGGGTGCTCACATCATGGTTCCTGTTCGGCTTCGTGCTCGCGATATGGGGGCTGCCCGTGGGGCCGGCTACCGCGGACGCCGACCTGACCCGGTACCTTACGGTCCATCTCTGCGAGTTCGCCGACGGACGGGAAGCTCACGGCGCCGGGGCGGCAGCCATGTCCCCCGCGCATCGCGGAGTAGCGGAGGTCGCCCTGTACTTCACCAACTCCGCGGCGCAGCACTTGGGGCCGTTGACGTTCCGGTTCACGCTGTGGCCGCGGGGGGGCATGGGGGACCCCGTGGAGGTCGACGTCCGCTGGGACGAGATGATCGCCGCGCGCGGCCCGATGTACACCCACGTAGAGATTCCGGTGGAGCGCGAGCGGTTCGAGCGAATCGAAGCCAGGGTGGTCCGCGCCCGACCTCTGGGCCGCCCGGCCGCGGGAGTCCGCTGGGGAATGGGGCGTGGGACCACCCTCCCCGGTAGCGGCTGGAGGGACCTGGCCGCGGGCTCCGAGCACGTCTGCGCGATCGACGGCGCCGGCCAGGTGAGCTGCTGGGGAGAGAACTCCTTCGGCGTGCTGGACGCTCCCGAGGGGCAATTCCGGCAAATCGAAGGCGGCAACACCCATTCATGCGCCATCGACGGCGCCGGCGAGGTTTCCTGCTGGGGATGGGCCGTGCAGGGGCAGACATCCCCACCGCCCGGCCCCTTTCGGGAGGTCGAAGGCGGCTATCTCCACGCTTGCGGCCTGCGTGGCAACGGATCGATCGCGTGTTGGGGTCTCGATGCACACGAGCGCACCCTTCCACCCGATGGGCGCTTCAGCGGCATCTCGGTGGGCTGGGACCACGCCTGCGCACTCGACGACAGCGGCCGCCTGCACTGCTGGGGACGCCACCATCAGGGAGGCACCGTCCGCGAGGGCGAGTTCCGCAGTGTCGCCGCTGGGTTGTTCCACGATTGTGCCCTCGACGCTGATGGCGCAGCCACTTGCTGGGACGCCACGGGGCAGCCGATTGACGCCGTCGATGGTGCGTTCGCTGAACTGGCCACGGGGGCCCAGCACACCTGCGGACTGCGCGCGGACGGCCACGTCACCTGCTGGGGACGCGACCACGAGGGACAGGCATCCCCACCCGAAGGGCAGTTCGTCCGACTCGCCGCAGGGGACGTCTTCACCTGCGGACTGGACCGTGAGGGGCGTATCCAATGCTGGGGTGTGCCACCGGTTCCGCTGGGGGGCTGATCCGGCTTTCTCTCCTCTCGGCGTAGCCGGCTACCGCCACGCACTTCATGGGCTACTCGGTGGGCATCGCCGATATGATCCCGTGAGCGAACCTGCGTGGTGCAGGTGCCCGTGCCTGCCGGTAGGAGTAACCGAGGCAGATGAACACGAACGGGCCACCGGCTACGGTATAGTAGTCGGGACTGTGGTCTACTGGACCGCAGCCCTCCAGAGGGTGAACGAACCGATGATCCAGGACGAGGGGAGAGACGGCTCGGGACGGCCGGGTGAGTTCGGCGGAGGCCCGGAGGGATCCTCCGCGGCGCAACGGGACGAACTGCGGCGCGTGATCGAGCTGGCCAGCAACCACCCGGTCACGACCGCGGTCCTCAACAGCTGCCGTATGCTGCTGGCGGTGCTCACGTCGGACCGGCACATCGTCGCGCTCAACCGCCGGCTGGCCGGTCAGCTCGGTCTCGGCGAGTCCGACCTTGGGCGGGGCCTGCGGCCCGGCGACGCCCTCGGCTGCGTCCGCCGGGCCGAGGCTCCCGGGGGATGCGGGACCGGGGCACTCTGCACCGAGTGCGGGATCACGCGCGTCCTGGCGACGGTCGAGGGGGGAGACGAGGCCGCCGAGGCGGAGTGTCTGTTGTGCACGAGGCGCTCGGGATCGCTCGAGCCGAGAGAGTTCATGGCACGCGCTTCGACGGTGGACGTGGAGGGCGCGCGGTTCACCGTGCTGTCGCTGGAGGACATCGCCGAGCGCCAGCGGCGCGACGCCCTGGAGCGGGTGTTCCTCCACGACGTGCTCAACGGTCTGCAGACGCTGACGGCCGGGATCGACCTGCTGCGCCTGACCGATCCCGCCGGGGCGGAGACCCTCGTGGCGCGGCTGGAACGGGCCGTCGCCCGCACGACGCGGGAGGTCGTCGCCCAGCGGGACTTCGCGCTGCTGGACCGGGGCGACTACGTCCCCGTCACCAGGCGGATACCGCTCGAGGAGTTGCTGGCCACGCTGCGGGACATCTTCGGCGACCACCCGGTCGCCCGGGACCGGGCGCTGCGGATCGAGCCCCCCCCGCACCCCCTCCACCTCGTCACGGATCGGACGCTCGTCGAGCGGGTCCTCGAGAACATGGTCAAGAACGCGCTGGAGGCCACCGAACCGGGGGGCACGGTGCGTGTGTGGGCCGTCGCGGACCTGGCGCGGGTCCGGTTGTCGGTGTGGAACGACAGCGCGATTCCCGAGGCCATCGCGCGCCGCGTGTTCCAGCGGTACCACTCGACCAAGGACGGCGCCGGACGCGGCCTCGGCACGTACGGCATGAAGCTGCTGGGGGAACGCTACCTCGGAGGGGCCGTCGGCTTCAGGAGCGCGGACGAGGAGGGGACCACGTTCTACCTCGATCTCCCGCGGACGACGTAGGCTCGCATTGTCGCCGGGAGCGTGGAAGGGCGGGCGGTGCGAACCGCGGCACGGGAGCTGCCGCGTCCCGTCACACGTCCCGCGCCTGGGGCATGTCGCCGGCGGACTGCAGCATCTGGAGGAACAGGTGCTTGAGCACGCGCCCGATGCGCTTGCGGGCGGCGCGGTCGAAGGTGCCCTTGCCGCGCGCCCGGATCACGAGGGCCTCGAGGCCCAGGAACAGCGTGCGGTAGAGCCAGGGATCGAGCCCGGCGGCCAGGGAGCGACGGACCTCGTCGTCGGTCATCGCGACCAGCTCGTCGACGACCCGCTCGCGCAGGGGTGACAGGATGGACGCCGGGTTCGCCGCCTCCGCCTGCAGCAGGCTGACCAGCGCCCCTCCGGCCAGCTGGAAGTCCAGGTAGGCGTCGATCCCGGCGAACAGCTTCTGGGTCGGATCGGCCGTGTCCTCCACGGCCCCGCGGACCGCCTCCACGAGATCGCCGACTACGCGCTCGTACAGCGCCAGGAAGGCGTCCTCCTTGTTGTGGAAGTACAGGTAGAACGTGCGCCGGGAGACCGACGCGGCCCGGAGGACCTGCTCGACGGTCATTGCTCGCAGGCCGTGCTCGACCGCGACCCGGGCCGTACCGTCGAGGATCCGCATCCGGGTCTCGGGCACGCCGTCGGTGCTCCGGATCGCGTCAACCATGGTTCCCTCGCCTCCGATCCACGGGCCAGGCCTGCATGATGAACTTTACGATGAACTCTACCTCCTCCGTGGAGCGAACGGCACGAGCCTTGTATAGTATACATGTCGTATACAAGAAGAAGGGGGCGAGCATGAGATGTCCGTGGTTGTTCCTCGCCGCCTGGCTGCTGGCGGGATGCCCGGCGACGTCTCCGTCCACCGCCGGTGCGGGCGCGCCGTCGGCCGCCGCCTTGGCGGCTCCGGTGCTGACGCTGGCCGCGGCGCAACCGCTGACCGACGGCGGCGGTCACCTCTCCCCCGCGTGGTCAGCGGACGGGGCGTGGGTCAGCTTCACCGGCCCCGGCTACCGCGGGCTCCACGCGATCCCCGCGACGGGGGGCGAGGCCACCCTCCTCGCCGACCCCGCCGAGGGAGCGTGGTTCCGCCACCGTTGGCTGGACGACCCACCCCGGATCCGACGTACCCCACGCGGCAACCACCCTGCCCTCGACGTGCCCCTGGACGGCACTGGGGCCGAGGAGGTGACGGGCGACGGCGACGGACCCGCGGTGTTCGCCCGCCGGGACGCGATCGTGGTCCGCGAGGGCGAGCGGGAGTGGGCGATCACCCGGGGAGAGGACCGCTTCTTCGACCCCCGGCTCTCGCCCTACGGCGACCAGGTAGCCGCGGTGGGGCTGACCACAGGCGTCCACGTGCTGGACGCCATCGACGGCACCCCGGTGGCTCACGGCGGCCCGGGCACCCACCCGGTCTGGACGCCGGACGGCGAGTGGGTGCTGTTCGAGCGCGCGCTCGACGACGGCTACCGGATCGTGGACGCCGACCTGTGGGCGCTGCACGTAGCCAGCGGCGGCCTCCAGCGGCTGACCGCGACGCCGGGCGTGATCGAGCAGCAGGCGGCCGTGTCCCCGGATGGGATCGTCGTGGCCTACGCCCGCGACGGCGCCATCTGGACCGCGTCCCTCGAGGAGGTGGTGCCATGACCGCCCGTCAACGACTGGCCGCGATCGCTGCCTCGCTGCCGGCGCTGCTGCTCGCCCCCACCGCCGCCGCCCAGACCGTGATCTGCATCGATCCTGGCCACGGAGATCACGACCCCGGCGCCGTGGGCAACGGCCTGCAGGAGAAGGACATCAACCTGACCACCGGGCTGGCGTTGCGCGACTGGCTGCTGGCCGACGACGCCGACGGCGCCGGCGGCGGCAGCTGGGACGTGTACATGACCCGGGACACCGACGTGTTCGTGTCCCTGTCCGGCCGCGCGTCCTACGCCAACTCGCTGGGGGTGGACTACTTCCTGTCGCTCCACGCCAACGCCGGCGGCGGCAACGGCACCGAGACCTACGCCTACGCGTCGGGCACCACCGCGGACGCGCTGGCCCACAAGGTCCAGGAGGAGACCCTGACTCAGCTGGGCACCTACGACCGCGGGGTCAAGTACGCCAGTTTCACCGTGCTCACCAGCACCGCGATGCCTGCCACCCTGTCGGAGTTGGCCTTCGTGGACGTGTGGGCCGGCAACGCCGAGATCCTGGCCGACGACGACAACCTGGACGCCGCCGCGCTGGGGCACCTCCACGCGGTCCAGCGCCAGGTCGGGCTGAGCGAGTACACCCCCGGCGGGAACAATAACAACCAGGGCCCGCCCCAGGGCGACCCGGTGGGCACCATCTCGTTCACCGGCTTCCCCGGTTCCGTGGACGAGGCCACCCCGTTCCAGGTGACCGTCGAGTACGAGACCGACCTGTACGCCTTCAACGAGCCGGGCGAGATCTGGGTCGAGGTCAAGGACGCGTACACCTGGGCCGTGCTGGATCAGCAGGCGTTCAACGGCAACGGTGCCGGCATCTTCGGCCCGTCCGGCAGCGTCACCGCCGAGCTGTCCGTGCCCCCCGGCGGGCCGGACTCGGTCTACTTCATCGCAGCCCTGCTGCCCGAGGGTGGGCAATGGGACGATCGGCTGGACGCCGACTCGACCTACGCCGCCCTGACCCAGGTGGTGGCCAACAACGGCAACAACAACCAGGGTCCGGACGACGCCGACGGCGACGGTTTCACCGAGGCTCAGGGCGACTGCGACGACGGGGACGCCCAGGCCCACCCGGGCGCGCCGGAGCAGGCGAACCACCAGGACGACGACTGCGATGGCCTGGTCGACGAGGGTACCGACTACTACGACGACGACGGCGACGGCTACACCGAGGCCGACGGCGACTGCCAGGACGACCACGTGTGGTGCTATCCCGGCGCCGCCGAGATCGGCGACCACCTGGACAACGACTGCGACGGCCAGGTGGACGAGGGACTGGACGTCACAGACGATGACGGCGATGGGTTCTCGGAGGCCGGCGGCGACTGCCACGACGGCGATCCGTCGATGTTCCCGGGGGCGACCGAGACGGCTAACCACGTGGACGACGACTGCGACGGCGTGGTCGACGAGGACACCCCCTACTGCGACGACGACGGCGACGGCTTCGCCGAGGTGGACGGCGACTGCGACGACGCCCACCCGGGCGTCTACCCCACCGCACCCGAGTGCAACTGCGACGGGGTGGACAACGACTGCGACGGCCTGGTGGACGAGGCCGGGGCCTGCGGCGAGACCGACGACGAATGGCAGGTACCCGGCACGGACGACCACCGCCCGGCGGGCGGGAGCCGCTCCGCCCCGGCCTGCGCCCTCGACCCACGCGTCCGGGCCGCCGCCCTGCTACCCGTCGCGGCCCTGCTGGCCGCGCTGACTGGCGTCCGCCGCGCACGCCGTCAGGGGTGGTCGTAGCCGAACAGCGCGGTGCTGCGGACCTCGAGTATCGCCGGGCCGGCGGGGGTCGCGGCGACGTCGCGGGTGTAGCGGGAGAACTCGGACGGCGGCCAGTCGTGGCCGGCGATGATCTCGGGGGTCTGGCCGGGGGGGAAGGACTCGATCAGCGCCCGGGGGACAGTCAGGCTGCCGCTGTCGGGCCCCTCGCACCACAGGATGTCGTTCAAGGGTAGCCCGTGGCCCATGTTGGGCCCGTTGAATCGGATCTGTACACACGCGTCGGTTTCGTCGCTTGGGATCCAGGTGAACACCTTGTCCGCGCCGTCCTCGATGGTCACCAGGTCAGCGAAAGGTGCGGTCTCCACGGGCGCCACCCCCGTCGCGGCCAGGATCAGGGCGGGCAGGTCGGCGCCGGAGAACGCCGCCCCGATGGGGTCGCCCTCGCCGAACAGGTCGGCGGGCAGGTCCGCCGGCCCGTAGTAGTAGCCCGGGTTCCAGCCGCCGGCCTCGATCTCGATGGGAGCGCCCAGCCCGGTCACGGTGAGCAGTCCGGCCGACATCCCGGCCGGGTAGTCCACGCACTCGTCGGTGGAGAGGCAGATCTGGTCGAAGTCGCACGGAGGGTCGCAGCTGCCCTGCTCGAAGGTCAGGTGGCGGCAGGTCCCCTCCTGGAGTTGGACCGTGTGGAACGGCGGATCCGGCGCCTCCTGTACGCGGGCCGATATCGAGGAGTCCCACTGGGCCAGGGTCGAGTGACTCTCCAGGACCGTCACCGTGACCGCCGGCGTCTCGGCGAACCCGCAGCTGGCCGTGGTGTCGTCGTCGTCCCCGGCGGTGTCGTCGTCTCCTGTGGCGTCGTCGTCTCCTGTGGCGTCGTCGTCCCCGGCGGTGTCGTCGTCGTCCGTCGGACAACCCCAGGTCAACCCCAGGCCGAACACGCCGACCAGCCCCACGGTCCACAGCCTCGATCTCACAGCCTCTCCCCTTCCGGCCCGGCCAGGGGCGCCGTCTCCGGCTCTTCCAGCAGCCGGACGACCAGGTTGACGAAGGTCTCGACGGTGAACAGCGTCGGGATCTCCCGAACCGGGAGGTCGGGCCGGAACCGGTCCGCGGGCACCTCCGGTAAGGCCTCGCGGAGCTTGTCCAATCCGTGAGCGGTGAGCACGCCGTCCACCTCGAACGGCCGCCCGTCCCGGGCCGCCTCCTCCTCCGCCGTCCGCTGCAGGTCCCCGCGCGGGATCTTGACGCCGAAGGCCTCCTCGAGGCGGAAGGCGATGTCCAGGAAGTCCAGGGACTCCGCGCCCAGGTCGTCGATCACGAACGCGGTCGACGTCACCTCGTCCTCGTCCAGCCCCAGCGCCTCGGCGAAGCACCCGCGGACGACCTGGAGCACCTCGTCACGATCGATGGGCATCCCAGGTCGCGCCCTACTCGCCGATCTCGTCGTCGGGGTTGCACGACCCCTCGCGCGGCACGGCGTTGCCCAAGCCGATGGCGCACCAGTCGGGGGTGCCCTCGACCAGCCCCTCGGTCTCGTAGATCGAGTGGCCCTCGTCGACCCAGTACGGGTGGTCCAGCGCGAAGCGGTACAGGCAGGCCAGGCCGACCTCCTGATCCACCGGCGGCACGCCGTGGCCGCAGTTGTGGATGCACTCCAGCACGAAGTGGCCACCGGCCCCCAGCCCGACCTCGAGGTTCTGCGACGCCCACTCGAAGTTGACGCCGAAGTAGTCCCACGGCCCACCCCAGCCGACCAGGGCCGGGAACGCTCGGGAGGCCCCATCCCACTCGTACACGTCGGGGATAGGAACGCCGGTCGCCGGACCGACGCCGCCGGACATGGAGATGATGCTGGACAGCACCTCCGAGCGGTGCTGGGCCAGCTGGGCCGACCACAGCCCCCCGGCGCTGACCCCGACCGTGGAGACGCAGTGGCGGTCGATCTCGTACTGCTCGTGGACGCAGGTCAGGATGTCGTCGAAGAAGGTGACCTCCTGCTGCACCCGGTGCGCGGAGGCCAGGTTGAGGTAGGGCCAGACCGGGTCGAACTCCCAGCCGAAGAGGTCGATCGCCAGGTCCCCCGGCCGGTCCGGGACCGCCGCGATGAAGCGCAGCTGGTCCGCCGACTCCTGCACCTGGCCGTGCTGCATCATCGACTCGGCGTCGCCGAACAGGTAGGTCCACATGAACAGCACCGGCAGCTCCTCGACCGCCGGGTCGTACCCGTCGGGCAGGACGAGGATGAAGTCGCGATCGACGCCGCTGCTGGGGAGGGTGTTCATGCCGGGGACCAGCGTGGGACAGGTCCCCATCGAGTAGGCGGGATAGGGGGGCGGCTCTGGGGCGCCCGGCGGGACCGGGTCGCCGCAGCGACCGACCAGGGGCTCGGTGTCGTCGTCTCCGGTGGTGTCGTCGTCTCCGGTGTCGTCGCCGGCCCCGCTGTCGTCGTCGCCCGAGGCGTCGTCGTCTCCGGTGTCGTCGTCGTCCCCCGTCGCGTCGTCGTCGGCCGGGTCCCCGCCGTCGGGATCCTCGCTGGCGGAGCAACCACCGCCGCAGGTGGCCAGCAGCAAGACGAACGAGAGCAGCAACCCGTACCCGCCGCGATCCATGGTCCCACCTTCCGCCGGATCGAGCCCCACCGCACCGAAGCGATCGCATTCTGGGCGTGGGAGCCGCGCTCGTTAGTATATACGTTGTATACTCGCCGGCTGTCAATGCAGGAGCGCCCCGAACCCCGGGCTGGCGCGGGCCCTTGGCACCGGGTAGACAATCTGTATAATGCACCCAGGGGTACCCGGAGGAGACCGATGCGCGCTTCGAGCTGGTTCTTCATCGCGGCGCTGGCCGTGGGCTGTTCCGACTACGGGATCCAGGGCGAGGGCGACGACGACGCCACCGATCCGGGCGACGACGACACTACCGAGATCGATCCCCCCGAGGAGTGCGACGCGGTCAACTGGCCCGCCGAGGAGGTCGGGGTGGCCGACGACACCTGCACCCCGCCCACGGGGGGCTTCGACCCGATCGTCGAGTGGAGCTACCAGCCCGGCGGCGGCTGCCTGTCGCTGCCCACCGTGGGGGACCTGGACGGCGACGGACAGCCCGAGATCGCGCTCAACCTGACCAACCTGATGTCCGCCCCCGGCGAGCTGCACATCTTGCGCGGCGATGGCTCGGGGCCGCTGTGGACCGATCCCGCCGCCAGCCTGGGCTACGCGGTCTCCCCGGCGCTGGGGGACCTGGACGGTGACGGGTTCGGGGAGGTGGTGGCGGTCAAGGAGTACGCCACGTCGATGTGGGGGGGCGCGGGCGACTACACGGTGGTGGCGTACTCCCACACAGGCGCCGTGCTGTGGGAGTCTGAGCACTTCTACGGCTACCAGGTGGACTTCCAGGCCGCGCCCTCGATCTCGGACATGGACCACGACGGCTCCCCGGAGATCGTGGTCGGTCGCGCGATCTTGAACGCGGACGGGAGCCTGCGTGGCCTGGGCGCGGCGCCCGGCGCCAGCGCTAGCTTCATGATCCCGGCGGTGACCGATCTGGACCTGGACGGGATCGAGGAAGTGATCGGTGGCGACGCCTGGTACGACGCGTCGGGCGCCACCGTGTGGGAGAACCCGCTGGCCGGCACCTGGGGCGGCCTGATGGCGGTGGCCAACCTGGACGCCGACCCCGAAGGCGAGGTGATCGCCACCCTGGGGGAGGAGACCCACGCCTTCGACACCGACGGCTCCCCGCTGTGGGTCCCGCCTGTGACCGTCGCGCCGGGGCAGCTGGCCAGCGCACCGGCCATCGGAGACCTGGACGGCGACGGCATGGTCGAGGTGGTGGTGGCCGGCGGCAACGCGCTGCACTGCCTGAACCACGACGGCTCGGTGCTGTGGACCGCGGCGGTCACCGACCTGACCGGCGCCACCGGGGCCAGCATCTTCGACTTCGAGGGGGACGGCGTCCCCGAGGTGGTCTACATCGACGAGGTAGAGATCCTGGTCTTCGACGGGCCGACCGGGACGCTCAAGTACCACAACGACGAGCACAGCTCGAACACGATGTGGGACTACCCGGTGATCGCCGACGTGGACGGGGACGACCGCGCCGAGATCGTGGTCTGCCACAACAGCCTGATGTTCAAGGCGCTGTCGGTGTTCGGGGCGCTGGACGACAACTGGGCCCCGTCGCGGCCGGTGTGGAACCAGCACGCCTACAGCATCGGCAACGTCAACGATGACCTGTCGATCCCCGACGAGCCCCCCCCGAGCTTCACGGACCACAATACCTGGCACTCGGCCCTGGCGACCACATGGGACGCCCTGGGGATCGACCTGTGGGCCGAGATCCTCGAGGTCTGCTGCGAGGAGGACCAGGTGTTCGTCACCGTGCGGGTGCTCAACCGGGGGTACGAGGACGTCGACGCCGGCGTGAAGATCGCGCTGTACGCCGTCGGGGACGGGCTGTCCACGGTCGTGGACACGAGCGCCACGCCCGCCGCCATCCCCTCGGGCTGGGCCAGCGACGCGATCGAGATGGTGGCCTCCTTGGAGGACCTGGTCGACGCCGGCTCGATCTCCGTGGTCGCCGACGACGACGGCACCGGCACCGGCGCGGTGGCCGAGTGCAGCGAGGAGAACAACTACGACCAGCGGTACGCGCCGTTGTGCGAGTAGACGGGAAAGGACGACACCGATGCGAACTACCGGCCGATGGCTCCTCGTCTGGGCGCTGACGGGCCTGGGCTGCAGCTCCGGGTACACCGTGATCGACGGCGACATTGACGGCGAGGCCATCGACGGCAGCATCGGTGTGTCGGTCTACGGTTGGTTCGACCTGCCCACCGCCTACACCGGCTCGTTCACCGCCGTGGACGAGATGGAGGGCGGCTTCGGCGACTCCTTCCTCGGCGTCACCTTCGAGGGCGCCATCGACGCCCACCGCGTCGCGATGACGCCCTGAACCCCGATAGCCGTTGCCGGGAAGAGAGGAACCGGACAGGGCAGCGGTCGACGAGTTCTCCACACTAGGGAAGCCCGGCACGACCCCGACCTCCGATCTCGGACCGCGCGTCCTGTCGTGGGATGGCGTCAAGCTCGAGTTCCGCGAGCACCTTCCGGTGTGGTTCGTCTACCTCTCGGCCGTCGGGCTGCTGCACGCCGCGCTCGCCAACTTCCCCGCAGATGGCTTCGAGGCGCTGGGCATCCCCCGCGGGCACTTCGTGCCGACCCTGGGGTTCCCGATGGTGATCTTCGCGGGCTACATGGCGATCCGGATTCACCGCTCCACCCGGCTCCGGGCCCGGTGGGCGGCGTGGCTGGCCCTGGCGGCACTGGTCGCCGCGGTCCCTGTCCTGGTGGTCGTCGGCCACCAACCCTACCCACTGGACCACCGGACCCTGACGGTCCTGTACGAGGGCAGCCAGTTCTTCTGGGTGGCCCTGGTCATGGCCCAGATCCTGTGGGCGCGGGGACGCTGGGCGCTGCTGATGTTCTTCGGCGTGACGTTCGTCTACGGCGCGGTGCTGGAGAACACCGGCATCGCCATGCACTACTTCTACGAGCCCAGCTTCCACCTCTACCTCGGCCCGCTGCCGGCGCCGCTGTGCACGATGCTCGGCTGGTCGCTGGTGTTCTACCTGATGTTCGCGTTGACCCAGCGCTTCGCGTCATGGTGGCCGTGGCTGGGGGCGCGGCCGTGGGCCAGGGCGCTGCTGGCGACCGCGATGGCGCTGCTCCTCGACGCCCAGCTCGATCCGCTGGCCTCGATGTCCGGCGTGTTCTGGCGCTGGAACGAGGCGCTGGCGCCAGCGTTCCTCGGCGTCCCGGCGATCAACTTCGCCGCATGGACCGGCGCGTTCCTCCCGTTCAGCTGGATGCTGTTCCGCATCCTCGACCGCGATGGCCTGTCCCCCGCACAACGCAACTGGGAGCTGTTCCTGCGCGTGCCGCTGGCCGCCCTCCTCGGCGGGCTGGTCTGTTTCGGCATCATGGCGGTCGCCGAGGGCGGCCTGGACGGCCCGACGTTCCGGATCCTGGCCGACTTCCAGGCGAGGCTCTTCCCCTACTGATCAGGAGCCAGGGGCCCACCGTAGGACTGGAGCTCGCGGCGGATGTAGGTGCCGCCCTCCGCCGGGCGTTGCTCGTCCCACAGGACCAGGCCGATCCCCTTGACCCAGTAGGTGTCCAGGGTGCCCTCGTGGCTTCCGACGGGGTCCTCGGACTGGTAGTCGGCGTGGACGTGGATCGCGTCGAAGGTGCCGGCCTCGACGCTGATCTCGGCCAGCTCGACCACCTCCCACGACCAGGAGACCTCGTAGGGCTCCTCCCCCTCGCCCACGCTGGGGACCGAGTAGGTCACCGTCTGGGTGTAGTCGGTCTGCCAGGTGTGGCCGATCTGGGTGTCGGGATCCGCGGGCAGGTAGAGCACGGGTGTGGAGTTGACCGTGGTGATCTCCGCCTGCTGGCTGGTCTCCGCGGCGTACGAGCCGTGGTCCACGTTGCCATCCGGCCCGCAGTCGTCGTAGCCGCTCCAGGTCACCTGGGACATGCTGCCGGCGAGGTCCCCGGCGCGGCGGTAGACCGGCGCACCCTCGAAGGTGGCCGTGTCGCCGGCCTCCACCGTCTCGACCCCGCTCTCTGCCAGGGACTGCCCCTGGAGGCTGGTCTGGTAGGTCGACTGGTAGCTCCACACCGCGCCGACCACGTCGATGGGGTCCCAGGGGTTGCAGGAGTCGAGGTCGTCGTCTCCGGTGTC
>CAZITQ010000154.1:0-23378 GCA_964542165.1 uncultured Rickettsiales bacterium | reverse complement strand
AGGCGAACATGGTCTGGCTGACCCCGTCTTGCCAGAACACCCCCACGAAGTTGAATTCCGGTGGGTGGTTGTAGGGCCTCAGCGGGGGGCGCAACGACTCGGGCAGGGCGTGCCAGAAGTCACCGAATCCGCCCAGGGCCCAGACCCCGACCGCCAGTAGCGCCAGCCCGGCCACCAGCAGGATCACCCCCTGCAGCAGATCGGTCATGATCACCGAGGTCTGCCCGCCCGCCGTCACGTAGATCGCGCAGATGATCGCCACCACCCACGCCGCCGTGGTCACCTTCCAGCCCAGCATCGCGTGCAGAGCCTGGCCCATGGTCACCAGGTTCACGCCGATGTAGCCCAGCAGGTACACCAGCATCACCACGGTGACCAGGTTGCGGACGCTGCGGCCGAAGCGACGCTCGAAGAACTCGGGGACCGAGGTGACCCGCGAGAAGTAGATCACCGGCAGCCAGATGAACATGAAGAACGGCATCCAGAACCAGTCGTTGGTGTACGACATGGAGCCGGAGAGGCCGTGCTGGTAGGCCACCTGGGAGTACTTGATGAACGAGTACGAGCCGACCGTGGTGGCCACCAGCGAGAACGCGATGATCCACCAGGCGAAGCGCTGGCCGGCGAAGAAGAAGTCCTTGGTGCTCTTGGTGTGGCGGCCGAAGATGGCGCCGAAGCCGAGAACGACCACGAAGTAGACCACCAGCACCACGTAGGTGATGGTGGAGCCCGCGACCTGGGTAGTCTCTGCGGTTTCCATGGCCTACAACCCCGGCGCCACGAACTGGAAGAAGCCGTGGACGACGGCGTACAGGGCGAAGCCCCCCACCATCACGGCCAGGTTGCGGCGACGCCGGCGGTCCACCATCCCCACGTCCCCCTGGCGCCAGGCGTAGAACATCCCGATCCAGAAGACGACCCCGAGGATCCCGTACAGGTAGAAGAAGCACAGGGCGGTCTCGTTGCGCACGTGGGGCTTGAGGTAGTGCAGGTCGACCCACCCGGCCCCCGCCTCGGTCTCCACCTCCGCCCAGTGCTGGTCCACGAGTTCGGCCGGAGCGGCCCCTTCCTTCTCGGCCGCCTCCGCCGGCGGCGCGCACGGGCTCCCCCCGGGGGACTCGGCCACCTGCAGGGTCACCACCTCCCCGGTGAGCTTCACCTCCGGCGCGGATCGCTTCAGGCGGTGGATCGAGGGCTGGTCACACCCAGGAGAGGCGTGGACATCGAGCCACTCGCTGCCGACCAGGCGCGCGGCGTCCACCTCCCACGGCTGCGATATGTCCCCCAGCGACGGGGCACCCGCCCCCCACGCGGGCAGCGCGGGGATCACCAGCAACAACAGGACGAAGGTGTATCTCATGATGGTTCCCGTGCCCCGTCCGGGGCTGGCTGGCGAGTATACACGCTGGGCGATGGGGGTCGGCTGACACCGACCTGGGGGCGGGCTACGCAACCCTCAGTGCTGGGTGGCGCCACCCGGCGCGGTGATCTCCGCGTCTTCATCGAACACCGCAAACCGACGGTAGTGCTCCCAGTCGGGATCCTCGGTCTCGCCGCATTCGATCCGGTACTCCGGGTACCTCTCCTGCAGGATGGACTGCAGGGAGTCGACGGCGGCGTGCTCGAAGGCGTAGAAGGCGTACTCGCGGTGGCCGGGGGTGCAGATTCGCAGGACGTAGACCGCCCATCCGTGAGCCAGCTCGTTGGTGATGCCGAGCAGGCTGTTCTCGATCTCCTCGAGCTGCTCGGTCTCCTCCGGACTGCACAGCGCCCCTCCCGGGGGGAGCTGGGTCCACACGCCCACCCGAAACAGCCTCGTCACGCCCGAAATCGGCGCGTCGGACAGCAAGCGGTCGTCGACCAACACGATGGCCGGCACGGGTGCCGATTCCCCCGTGATTTCCGTCTGGTAGGTCCGCCATGTCATGTTTCGATTCCTTCCGTGCGACCGAGAGTCCCGGAATTCACGCGATCAGCGTCGGACAGGGGGCGTGGCGCACGATCTGCTCGGCGGTGCCGCCGACCATCCGCTCGGACAGGGTGCGGTTGGACTCGCTGCCCACCACCAGCACGTCCGCCTTCTCGGTCGCGGCGTAGCGGGTCACCGTCTTGGGGACCTTGCCCTCGGTCACGTGGCAGACCACCTTCCACCCCTCGGGCACCACGTCTGCGGCGCGGTTGTGCAGCTCCTGGGCCAGGCGTTCGCGCAGATCGGGGACCGCCTCGAACATGCTCTCCACGCCGATCTTGGCGTAGGCCGGCGGTACGTCCGACTCCACCACGTGGACCAGGTGGAGCTCGGGGGCGTAGGGTTCGAGCTTGTCCACGGCGTACTCCAGCGCCCGCTGGGCCCGGTCGCCCAGGTCGTGGGCCACCACCATCTTGCCCAGGCTCACCGCGCCGGTCGCCGGATCCACGAAGTCCCGGTCCCCCTTCTCGACCACCAGGACCGGGCAGGGCGCGTAGCGGATGACCCGCTCGGTCACCGAGCCCAGCAGCATGTACGACAGCTTGGAGCGTCCCCGCATCGCGATCACGATCACGTCGACGCCCTTGTCGCCCGCGTACTCGATGATCGCCTCGTGGGCGTTGACCGAGCGCAGCACCTCCTTGACGACGGTGGCCTCTGCGGACCCACCGTGATCCACCCCGGCGTCCAGGGCCTGCCGGGCCGCGGCGTCCGCCCGGTCGAGGAAGGGAACCAGGTCCGGGAAGGCCTCGTCGTCGGTGCGATCCACGTCGTGCAGGGTCACCACGTGGGTCATGTGGATGGTGGCCCCGAAGCGCTCCCCCAGGCTCGCGGCGTACAGCATGGCGTGGCCTGCGGCGTCGGAGAAGTCGGTGGGAACCAGGATGTGGCGAATGGGTACGGTCATCGTGAACCCCGTCGGGACGGCAGCTTGGGTATCCACAGCCCCGCTTTCTTGCGGAATCGGCGGTCTCGGTCCCACTGCCGCCGCGCCGAGCTCTCCAGGACGGCGGAGCGAGCGGTGCGCGTGGACAGCCGCTTCCGATCGATGTCGAATCCGATGCGGACCAGATCCAGCCGGTCCGCGTCCCAGCAGGCGCCGATGGTCGGGTCCCGGCTGACCTCGCCTTCGGTGTGCTTCTCGATGGCGCCGTAGAGCAGGTCGAGCTGCTCCGGAGCGAGGTCCAGGTCGTCCGCCAGCTCCCGGCGGATCCGCTCCACGGCGTTGGGCCCGTGCTCGAAGTCCACCCCGTCGTGCTCCCGGGCCACGTCGTGGCAGGCGGCGAACAGGGCGACCACCAGCAGGTCGCCCCCCTCGTTGGCGGCGATCCGGAGGCCCAGCCGGGAGACCCTCCGCCAGTGGGTGGGCCCGTGGATCGATCCCTCGGGGGCCGTGGACGCCAGCGTGGACCAGGCCCAGGTCTGCTCCACGATCCTGCGTTCTCTGCGATCGAGTCGAGCGCGCCGGCGGGCGGCCATGGGTCGAGCGGCTCCTCTACGAGAGGACCCGCTTGACCTCGTCGAGGAGGCGGTCGATGGGCACCGGCTTGGTCAGGACGGCGGCCACCTTTTCACGCACGTCCGGACGCTGATCGAGCTTCTCGGCGTACGCGGTGCAGAGGATCACGGGGATGCTGCCCAGGGCGTCGGCCTCCTGGACCCGCTCGAGCACCTCGAAGCCGTCCATGCCGGGCATGTGGACATCCAGCAGCATGGCGTCCGGGCGCCAGCGCGCCACGGCCAGCCCCGCGGCGAAGCCGCTGCGGGCGGTGCGGACCTCGTAGCCCCCTTCGATCTCCAGGGCGTCCGAGTACAGGGTCAGGATCGCCGGGTCGTCGTCGACGACCAGGACCCGCTTGGTGGCCCGATCGCCCCTCACCTCGACCCCGTCCAGGGGCATCTCGTAGTGGTGGGCGAAGGTGACCAGGTCTTCCCGCGCGATGCGTCGATGTCCACCAGGCGTCTTGTGGGCTCGCAGCCGGCCGTCGTCGATCCAGTTGACGACGGTGGCGCCCGACACGCCGAGCAGCCCCGCCGCCGGGGCGGTGGTGAAGGTGTCGCGCTGCTTGCTCATGACCGACCCGACGGCGGCGCCACGACCCCCTCCGGGTGGCTCCTTGACGCCGCAAATTCGCGATTATCCTGAAAAACGAAGCTAGCACTCCCGATCGACGACGGTCAAGCCGGCCCGGCCGTGGGCAGGGTCTCCGATCGCCCCGCTTCGGCCTCGTCCAGCGGGGTCAGCAGCTCGAGGATCCGGTGCGCCATCTCCTCGGGGGTGAGCTCTCCGTCGTCCAGTAGCGCCATGGCCCGGTTTCGCAGTTCGGACCGCATCTCCGGCGGCACCGCTCGGCGGAGCAGCACCACCACGCTGGGGCGGTCGTCGGGCTCCATCTGCTCGATGGCCGCCAGCAGGTCGGTCACGTTGATGTCCGGCAGGTCGTTGGCCACCACCGCCATCTGCACCGGACTGCGGTTGAGGAAGTCCACCGCCCGGGCACCGCGCTGGGCCTGGGCCACCGAGAACCCCTTGTCGCGGATGGCCTCGCTCACCACGTGGAGCGATTCCGCCTGGGGGCCGACCATCAGCACCCGATCCTGTCGCCGACCGATCAGCGGCCACACCCGCTCGGCCACCTCCACCCCGTCGGTGGGCACGGACACGAACTCGTCCACCTGCAGCTCGGTGGTGGCCGCCACCAGCTGGGGCGAACCGACCACCACGATGGGGATGTGGGCTGACAGGGGATCCCCGCGGACCATGGTCACCAGATCGGCCGGGTTGGCGTTGGGCTCGGAGAGCAGGTGGACGATGGCCGTGGGCAGCTGGGTCCGCGCTCGCTCGTACCCTTCGCGCGGGTCGGCGGCCTCGAACAGCTCCAGCCCCTCCTCCCGCAGCCCCTCCTTGATGCCCCGGTAGCCCGCCTCCTCCGGCCCCACGACCATGATCGTCGGGGCCTGGCGCACCGGCAGGTGGAGCCCGGTGACCGTGGCCAGATCGAAGCTCTTCTGGGCCGGCTCGGGGCCCACCTCGGGCAGCTTGAGGTAGAAGGTGGAGCCGACGCCGAGCCGGCTGAGCACGGTGAGCCGCCCCCCCATCTGTTCGGTGAGCTTGCGGGCGATGGGCAGGCCGAGGCCCGTTCCACCGTGGATGCGGGTCGAGCTGGCCTCGACCTGGTAGAAGGACTCGAAGATCTCCTCCTGGTCCTCCGGCGCGATGCCGACCCCCGTGTCGCTGACGGCCACCACGAACGAGCCGTTGGGCTCCCGCCGGCAGATCACGTCCACGTTGCCCAGCTCGGTGTAGCGCAGGGCGTTGCTGACCAGGTTGAGCACGATCTGCTTGAAGCGGTTGCGATCGCCGCTGACCTCGTGGGGCGCGTCGGCGAAGTTGGTCCGGATCTCCACCGGGACCGGCTCGCCCTTCTCCTCCTCGCTCCCCTCCAGGTCGTCCCACTCCTCCTCGTCGGCCATGGCCTCGTCCGCCTGACGCTGGAGCAGGTGCGCGGTCTGGATCACCTCCCGCAGCACCTCCACGGGATCGAACCGGGTGAGTTCGAGCTGGAGCCGCCCCATCTCGATGCGGCTCAGGTCGAGGATGTTGTTGATCAGGTTCAGCAGGTCGTTGCCCCGCCCGACGATGCCGTCCACCGCCTTCTTCTGGCGGTCCGTCAGCGGGCCGTACAGCTCCCGCCCCAGGAGCTCGGCGAACCCGATCACCGCGTGCAGGGGTGTGCGCAGCTCGTGGCTCACCGACGAGATGAACTCGCTGCGGTTGCGGTTGATCCGCATGATCTCCTGGGTCTTCAGCGCCAGGATCGCGTTCTTCTCGGCCAGGGCCTGCAGCGCCTTCTCCAGCAGCTGCTCCCGGTGCCGCCGCGAGCTGAGGTCCTTGACCAGCGACCGCAGCCCCACGTAGTTGTCCGCCCGGTCGAACAGCGGCTTGGAGTGGATGCGCATCTCCATGGACCGACCGTCCGCGTGCAGCAGGCGCACCGTACCGCGGACCTCGTCCCGCCTCTCCTTGGCCTCCTCGAAGTGCTCTCGCAGGACCTTCTCGTCGGCCGGATCCACCAGGTCGAAGAAGGACCGGCCGACCATGTCCGAGACCGTCCGTCCCAGCAGCTTGGCCTGGGCCGCGCTGCAGCCCACCAGGGTCCCGTAGGCGTCGACGGTCTGGTACATGACCGGCGAGATACCGCTCTGGGTCTTCCACGCGCCCCGGTCCGAGGACGCACCGTCCAGGTCCCACGGTGCGATCTCGTCGGTGTCGGCCCCGGGTAGTGCCAGGTCGTGTTCGGTACGGGCGCCCACCGCGGGCGGACTCACCGATGGAGGAGAAGGGGCGGACGAGGCTGGCGTCCCCGATCCGGGACGCGCGGCCGGCAGACCGGCGGCAGCGAGGCGATCCGCGGTCGTCTTGGTGGGAACCTCGCCCCCGTCGGAGCGCAACCATCCCCGCCACATCACCGCGCCCACGACGAGGCCCAGCAGCACGCCCGCGCACAGCAGCAGCAGCACCAGGATGGCGTCGACCAGAAGGGACATCGCGAACCCCTACGGGACCATGGTACCCCGAGGGGGGGCAGAGGGGCTCGCCGAGATGCCGCTGCCCAGGGGCGCCGAGGAGGTGTCGCTGGGTGTCGGGGCTTCGCCCGGTGCCTCTCCCGCCCCGCCCCCGGGTTCGGGTTCCGCACCCTCCGCGGGCCCGGGCGCTTCCGCAGCACCCGCTTCCTCCGCGGGGATGAGCAGGGCCTCCACCCCGCCGAATTCCTCCACGTAGTCCTGGATCTTCGGGTGGTTGGGGTAGGACGCGTTGGCCAACGACAGCGCCCGCCACTCGCAGCCCCGGTTGCCCATGGTCCGGCAGACCTCGTAGCACAGCATGAGCATGTCCGGATTGGTGGAGTGCATGTGGAAAGCCTCCTCCACCAGCCGGTAGCGGTCGGACTGCTGCAGGTTGTAGCGGTCGTACAGGAAGAGCAGCCAGAACAGCGGCTCGTCCATCTCCGGCGCCATCTCCCGCGCCCTCATCAGGGCCTCCTCGGCCTTGTCCGCCTCGCCGTAGATCGCGTAGGCCCGCCCCAGGTCCGAGTGCTGCCTCCAGAACTCGGGGTAGAACTTGATCTGTTCCTCCCCATCCAGGATCGCCTTGGGATAGCTGATGCTCGTGGTCTCCAGGATCCGCTCGCGCAGGCTCGCGTAGGCGTGCACGTGTTCGGGCAGCATCTGGAAGGTCAGTCGGTACTCGACGCAGCCCCGGGACGTGGCCGCACGCTCGTAGATCCGCTGGCTGGTTCCCTCCTCGACGGTGATCGAGATCACCTGCCAGTCCACGTCCCCGACGGTCACCTTGGTCTCCTGCAGGGTGTCGTAGACCACGTTGTAGCCCGGCACGCTCCGCAGCTCGTCCAGGAACACCCCCGCCATCTCGGCCGTGTGCACGGGGTACTCCTTCACGTCGACCCCGTAGCTGATGGCGATGGCCTTGGTCGGAGAGGTGTAGGCGTCGTAGGGGAAGGCGTCCGGGACGAGGGGCCGGCTCCAGTAGCGCGGCAGGTTGAAGGTCAGCCCGGCCACGTCGTGGACCACCTCCAGGTTGAGCCGGGGCGCCACGAGCAGGCCCTTGGGTCCCGCCAGCTGGGGGATGCCGAACACGGTCACGAACACGGTCAGGGCGATCAGGTAGGCCCGGAACTTGGTGGAGCTCCAGCGGTCCTCGCGGTCCTGGACCACCGCTGGCGCCAGGGCGAAGGCCGCCGCGCCGCCCCCGATCACCCCACCCACGTGGCCCCAGTTGTCCACCAGGGGAGAGCGGAAGCCCAGCACCAGGAACACCGCCAGGAACGGGAAGAACGCCCAGCCGAATTTCTTGGTGTACCCGGGCGGAATCAGCGCCTCGTACTTCCAGCCGAACACCACCGCGGCAGCGAACAGGCCGAAGGTGATGCCCGACGCCCCCACCGACGGGATGGGGCTGACCAAGAGGCTAGCTGCGCCGCACCCCAGGGCGGAGAAGAGGAAGATCACCAGCGCCCCGGAGCGCCCGTACACCGCCTCCACGCTCCAGCCCACGTACGACGTGTACAGCATGTTGGGGATCAGGTGGATCAGACCCGCGTGCAGAAAGGAGAACGTCAGCAGGCGCCACCACTGCCCCAGCTCGATCATGTGGGCGCCCTCCTTGGCGCCCATGTCCACCAGCAGGTCGAACCGGGGGGTCTGCAGCAGCTGGACCGGCGTGGCCCCCCGCTGCACCATCTCGATGGCCAGGATGGCGAAGTAGGCCACGCACAGGAACACGAACACGAAGGTGACCCAGGGGAACTGCTGCATGCTGAACTGGCGCTGGAAGCGCGCCCGTTCGTCGTCCACCAGGCTCCGGTAGAGCTCCAGCTCTCCGGCCTTGACCCAGTTGGAGCCGGTCACCGGTTCGAAGTGCACCTCGACCCGGTCGTGGATCCTCCCCTCGCGGACCCAGACCTCGAATTCCTCGTACGGGATCTCGACGACGTGCCGACCGGCGCGAAGGAAGACCAAGTGTCCTTGCCCTCCCTCCAGGACAGGTGTTCGGCGGCGTTCGATCCCCCGCCCCAGGATACCAGACCAGAGGCTCGCTGCCGCTGCCACCGCACCCCGGTGCTGATAGGGTGGAACCGCCGTGCCCACGACCATCATCGACAGCGACCTGGCCCACGCCCCCCGCCCGGGTGGACGGGTCATCCTGCACTACACCGGGCGCGTGCACCCGCCCGCGTACTTCCTGATCCAGTGGGACAGGGATGGGCGCGAGGTCGAGCGGGAGGGACCTTTCGAGGACGAGGACACGGCGATGGCTGCGGCGAAGGCGCGCTTCGGTCCGCTACAGTGGAGGGCGCGATGAGCGACAGGACAGCCGGGTTGCGCAGCTGGCTCGCGCCCCTGGGTGTGAGGTGGTGCCTGGTGGCCCGGGGGGACGGCGTCCGGGGGGAGACCGTTCCCCTGCGGGGGATCTTCATCGCCGACACGGCGGATCTGCTGCGGCTGGAGCCGCCCGGGGATGCCTGGCGCCGGGACGGGTACGTGGACGACCAGGACGTCCGTCTCGAGGCCACGGAGATGGGGGGAGCCCTGCGGGGACTGCTGTCCGGGGACAGTCGGCTGCTCGACGCGGTGTTCTCCCACCTCAACGTGGTCACCAGCGACATGCACGCCCACGTGCTGGAGCGGGCGCGGGACGGGCTGCACCGGGGGTTCGTCGAGGACTACCTCCGGCGGGCGGGCGAGCACGGCGGGATGGACCATGCCGGGCACCGGCGGCTGGCCGCCGCGCTGCTGCTGCGGGCCGAGCACCTGATGCGGACCGGGGTGGTGGCCACCGACTCGGCGGAGCTGGCCGAGCTGACCGGCCAGGGGGAGCTGCTGGCCGCTCCCACGGTCGAGCGCCTCAAGGAACGCACCGCGGCGGTTCGATCCCTGGGGGTCGGCTCACCCTTGCCCCGAAAGCACCCGCGGCCCGAGGCCTTCGACGACCTGCTGCTGTTCGTGCGGGAGGCGTTCTGGGACACGGCCTGATCCCCGTGGCCTGGCCTATACTGCGCCCATGCGAAGAGACCTCGGGTTCCTGTGTCCTCTGTTCTGCGTCGCCCTCTTGATCGGCTGCCCCACGGGCGACGACGATGACGACGACAGCGCCGTGGGTGACGACGACGATGACGACACTCCCGTCGATCTCTCGGCGCTGACGTTCGGCGATTTCGACGGCTGGGCCGAGCCCCTGGAGGACTACATCGACGCCCTGACCGCCGAGTACGGGGGCAACGGCTTCCACCACTCGGTGTGGGACCTGGCGGTGTACGAGGACCGCATGTACTTCGGCTACGGGGACGCGGACATCAACTCGGGGCGCATCTTCCCCACCGAGCTGCGCTATTTCTCCGATCCCGACGAGCCCGACGGCTGGGCCTCGGAGTTCGCGGTGGACGAGGAGATGGTCGAGCAGTACCGCCAGTTCGAGGGCGACGACGGGCTGTACATCGCCGGCCTCGACGCCACCGAGGACGATCTGATGGGCAACGCCTACAACCGCCATCCGGACACCGACTGGGTCAAGAGCCGGACCCTGGAGCACGCCCTGCACGTGCACGACGCCGCGGTCTGGGACGGGGTGCTGTACGCGTCGGGCAGCGGCTGCACCTGGGAGGAGTACGACGCCTTCACCATCTCGTCCATGTTCTGGACCTCCACCGACGGCGGGGAGAGCTACGGGGTGGTGGAGAAGATGATCCACCCCAGCGTGGGCGACGCCCGCTGGACCCGGCTGCTGCCGCTGGCCGACGAGCTCTACCTCTTCGGCCACCGCACCGACGGCCAGTACATCAACGAGCTCATCCCCCACGTCTACGACGGCACCGATCTGACCGCCATGCCCGACCTGGACAACCGCTGGGTCTGGGAGACCTGGCCGGTGGACGGCAACCGGGGCCTGGTCAGCGCGGTCAAGTTCGGCTTCGGGACCACGACCCACGTGGCCTACCTGCTGGAGGCCGGCGGGAGTGTCGACGACCTGGACGAACTGGAGGACGAGACCCTCGTGGACGCCTTCGAGGTCGCCCCCGGCCAGTGGCTGCTGCTGGCGCGCGACGGCATCGGCTACGGGGACGAACCCGGCGCCGACCACCGCATCCTCTTCACCACCGACTTCGACGACTACCACGAGCTCACGACCTTCGAGGCCGACGACGCCTGGCCCACCTCGGTGGGCTACTACGGCGGCCACCTCTTCCTGGGGCTGGACGACGGGGAGATCTGGCGGGCGGAGGTCGACGGGTAGGTCTGCGACCTCAGGGCAACGGCACCCAGATCCCCATCATCTCCGTGCAGCTCGCCTGGGCCGTGGCGGCGTCGTACGTGATGCCGCCCAGCGAATAGAAGTGGACGAGGGCGCCGGCGCCGTCGCTACAAGAGCCCACGCGGTGAGCCGTGGGGCAGAGGTCGGCGCTCCAGATGCCCTCGGTCATGCCGCACATCTCCTGGTAGACCGCCTCGCCGAGGGTCGTGAACGCGCTGGGCTGGAAGTCGCTGCACAGGCCCAGCTGGGAGATGTCGTTGCACGACCGGGGGGAGGTGGGGGCCGGCTGGGAGGGCGGAGGGGCCGCCAGGGCGGTGAAGGTGCCGCCGACCTCCAGGCAGAACTGCTGGGCCGAGGTCACGTCGTACGGCGAACCGCCGTCGGCGTAGAGAAAGGTGGTGCTGCCCATCCCGTCCGAGCAGCTCCCGACCCGCGAGGACACGGGACAAGGCTGGCTGCTCCACACGCCGCTGGTCAGCCCGCACAGCTGGACCATCACCTCCTCGGTCAGCGTGGCCACCGCCTCGGGGGTGTTCTCGCTGCACGAGCTCAGCGCGGCGTGGTCACTGCAGCTCTTGACCTGGGGCGGCGGCTTCGGCGACGAGAACGTCCCCTCGATGGCCGCGCACGCCTTCTTGGCCGCGGCCTCGTCGTAGGGAAGCCCGCCGGTGGAGTAGTAGGTCCAGGTGCTCCCGCTCCCGTCGTCGCAGACCCCCACCGCGTCCTTGATCGGACACGGCTCGTTCGTCCACTTGCCCCCGGAGATTTCACAGATCCCCTGGAAGAACTCCGGGCTCACGAGCGCGAGGGCCTCGGGCTCGTGGTGATCGCAGGTGGACAGGCCCGCCAGATCGTTGCAGGACATGGCGACCTGGGCCGCGGCCGGTGTCGAGCTCCCGAACGCGAACGCGGCGGTCAGGGTCAGCGCGATGTACGGACGGGTCATGGTTCCCCCGAAATCCTCGGGCGCCGCGCGCGGACGCCGCAGCGGGCATCGTACCACCGCGCCCCCGCGGGCTGGTCTAGCGAGCGGGGACGTAGGTACCGAACTCCTCGCACAGCTCCTTGGCCTGGGTGGGGTCGACCACGTTCCCCCCCGCGTCGTAGAGATGGATCCAGGTTCCCACGCCATCCCCGCAGGTGACCACGCGACCCTCGTCCGGACAGGGCGCGGCGCTCCAGTCTCCCTGGTTCAGGTCGCACATATCCGCCGCGAACGGCTCGCCGAAACCCGTGACGAGGGCTCGGGGTTCGTAGTCCGTGCACCGGCCGCGTGACTCCAGCGCCTCGCAGGACCGGGGGGCCGGGTCCGGCGGCGGGATCAGCGGGACGAACCGGCCGCCTGCCTGACCGCAGGCCTCCCCCGCGGTCGACCGATCGAACGGCGCGCCACCGCTGGAGTAGTACACCGTCATGCGGCCCTCACCCTCGTCACAGCGGGAGAGCATCGAGGACTCCGGGCAGGGATCGAATCCCCAATCCCCGCCGTCGGCCCCACAGGCCTCGGCCAGGGTGTTCTCGGCCGGGGCATCCAGGAGGCGGCGCAGGGAACGGACGCAGAGACTGCCCACGGCGCGGCGGTCGCAGGTCCGGAACGGAGGTTCCCCACCCGGACTGGCGAACTCCCCCCCGTCGATCCGGCACTGATGGGCGGCACTCGCGGGATTGCGGGGTTCCCCGCCGGTCGAGTAGTACGACGACCGGTTCCCCGTGCCGGTCTCGCAAGTCCCCACCACACCGACGGAGGGGCACGGCGCGGCGCCCCAGGTGCCCCCGTAGATTTCGCAATGGGCCCACAGGGTCAGCTCACCGTGCTCCCGGAGCGCCTCGGCCGAGTGCCGGGAGCAGGCGCTGGCCTCCTCGAACGCGTCGCAGGTCCGGAACTCGGGGACTTCCGGTACAGGCGGAGAAGCACGTGGTGGCAAAAAGGTCCCCTGGAACTGCTGGCACGACCTCCGCGCCCGGTCGGCGTCGTAGGGGTCGCCGCCGTTGGAGTAATAGGTCCTCCTGCCTCCTCCTCCATCATCGCAGTACCCCACGGCGTCGTCGTCCGGACACCCCTCGTGGGCCCAGCGGCCCCCGGTGAGTACGCAGACCCCCCGGTAGAACTCCTCCCCAAGGAGTTCGTACGCCCGGGGCTCGAAGCGCTCGCACATGGAGAGGGACTCGTGGTCGTTGCACGACCGGGCGCCCTGGGCAGCCGCCGGAGTCGTGCCCGCGAGCGCCCATACGAGGGCGAGGATCCGCGAGATGTGGGAACGGGTCATGACTCCCCCGAACTCGGCGACGTCCCGCCCGGGCGCCGCCCCCGGGCATCGTATCACCGGACCCGGGCGACACCGTCCCTACGCTGGATTGCGCACCATCAGGGTCAATAGCATCGCCCGGAAGTCGTCGGGGGGATCGAAGGGGCCGCGCTTGCCCTTGTATCGCCGCCCGAGGTCCGGCGGTTCGTCACCCACGTGCGGATGGACCTTGAAGGTCAGGGAAGTCTCCCCGCAGCGCAGAACGTCCGCGTTGGCCAGGTAGTAGTGCGCGTGGGTACGAAGCGTGTGCGTGATCTGTCCACGGGTGAGCGTCAGGGTCACGCCGCTGCACGGGGAGACGAAGAGGAAGCCCCGGTCGTCGCGGAGCAGCCGAAACAGCTCGTCCGGTCCGGGCCCGGGCAGTCGGGCCCCCAGGTCGGTATGGAAACCCACCAGGGCTTCGTGGCTCGGGCCGGGAAGCCAGGCGTAGATGAACGGCCGCTCGTGCCCGAGCGGGACGTGCACGTCGGGGGCGGGGGCGAGTGCGTGACCGATCACGCGCTGATCCCACTTCCGGGCCGCGCGGCGCTCCACCCGCCGCTCGGTCTTTTCTTCCCTCGGGGCCCAGCGGTGCGCGGTCCTCAACTCCAGGACGTAGGGGTGCTTGACGTCGCCACCGAGGGGAGGGATGTGGAGCTCGTCGCCGTGGACGACCCGCATCGACTGAAGGCGGAGGTCGTACTCGATGTGTTGCCGCTTCACCTGGGTGGGGTTGGTCGACTCGTCGTTGTAGCCGTCGGTCAGCACCGCTCCCTCGGCGTCGCCACGCCAGGCCAGATCGGCGTGTCGCCGGCTGACGAAAACCCAGTCGCCCTCGTCCCCGAGTCCGCCGTAGCGGGTCACCACGTGGTTGGTCTGGGAGCGTCCCAGGGTGAGGACCGGATCCAGGAGGACGAACAGAATGCGGCGCCGTTGCCCCGCGCGAACCAGGAAATGCCCCGCCCGGATCGGCGTACCTCCTGCCGGCGCCAGCGCCGGGGTCGACCCGTAGTGTGCGTCGGATCTGGCGACCAACTCCGGCACGTCGATCGATAGCGGCAGCTCGAATCGAACCCGGCTCGGTGGCGGCTCGTCCTCGTCGCCGTCCAGGGTCGGGCGCTCGTCGTCGTCTCCGAAGTAGACCTTGACGATCGACGTGTCCGGCTCGATCACCTGCATCTGCTTCACGACGGTCTGGTTTCTCTCGTCCACCCCGACTTTCCACAGGAACGTGCCCTGATACCCACAGGTGCAGTGGCTGTCCTCGTCCCCCTCGAGGCACGAGAGGCGAACGCGCACGGGCATCCGGGCCTCGCCCGACGCGTGGAGTTCGACCTGGAAGTCGAGGCTGGCGTCAAGTCTCTCGGCCAGGGACAGGCTTGTGCCTTCCTCCGGCGGCACGACCTTGATCACCCGCGCGAGCTTGCGACTCGTGGGGATCTCGATGTCGACCATGCTGATGGGGTGCTCGGGCGGGCGTTCCACGTGCAAGGTGAGGAGCGAAAGGACGTCGCCGACGCCCGGTTCGAACTCCACGTGTAGGCGGACCGGCCGGGCCGAGCACTCTCCTCGCACCTGTCCGCACACACCCCGGATCACCCCCTGCACGGCGCGACTGACCACACCGCGCCCCCCCGGCGGCAGGACGCAAAGCCGGGAGGCCACACCGCGTAGCAGGAGGCCGAACTCCCCCTCGTCCAGTTCGGCGGCCAGCCTCGACAGCACCCGATGCAAGCGGGCCTCGTCGCGGCCTGGAACCTGTTCCGACGGCGCCCTCACCGTGCGGCCCAGATCCCGCACCATCCCGGAGACGCGCTCGAGGTACTTGTTCGTACCCGCGTTGCCCCCGGCCTTCAGCAGGGAGAACCCGGTGAGGTCACCGAGGTCCAGCGGCTGGCGGCAGGCGACGCAATGGGTGCGACCGGCGACGTTGTGTTCGGCGCACACGGGGCAGTCCATCGGATCGGTGGTCGGGGCTCCGTCACCCACGGTCTCCGGCGGCGAGGGGACCCGCTCCGCCGTCGCCCGGTGAGCGCCAGTCTCGTGGACCTCCTCGAGCAGGAGAACGATGTCGTCGCCCCACAACGAGGTGGTTCCAGCGAGCAGATCGGCCGGGTCCTCTCCCATCTCCACGGTCCGGTACGGGTCGAGGTTGCCCGAGCCCGCATCGACCGCGGCGGGGGATCGGCTCCCGCCACCCGCACGCGCCGACGCACCGGGGCTCGGCGAGCAGGGAACCAACCATTCCCCTCGAAACACCCACTCGCCGCCGCGGGCGTCGCGGTAGCGGAGCCTCACGTCGAGTCGGTTCTTCCCGCGCGCGTCGGGCCGGACGGCTCCCCAGAGCTTGCCCACCCAATCCTTGCCCACGTCGATTTTCGGCAGAGATCGACGAAGCTCGGAGCCAGCCATGAACAGCTGTCCACTGTCCACGACCTCCACAGTCAGATCCGTCAGCCGTTGGTCGCGGTCGTTGTCCAGCCGCAACCACAGGTCCGCCCGAGCGCCGGGCGACAGCCCATCCCCGGCCGACGCCTGAAGGCGGACGTGGGCCAGGGTCGTCCCGCAGGCGGCACAGGCCTTCCCTTGGGCTTCGCGGACGTCCTGGCCACAATTGCGGCAAGCGATCTTCATACCGCCCGGCATTGTAGAGCCCCCCACCGCTGCTGCGCTATTCTCCCGATCCCAGGGAGGATCCCATGCCCACCTGCTCCGGCTGCGGCGGCGAATACCGATGGATCGACGCCCCCGACCTGTGCTGCCCCGCCTGCGGTCGGGACACGACCGAGGGACTCGGGGACGGACGGCTGGCGGACCTGGACGCCCGACTCGACGACCGCCTGGGAAGGCTCGACGACCGGCTCGGCGGTGCCCTCGACGCCATCGAGGACCGCATCGAGGGCCGGATGGACGACCTCGAGCAGCGGCTCGAGGGTCGGGCCGGCAAGTCCGGCTTCCTCGGCGGTGGCCCGGGGCTCCGGAGCTCCACAGCGCGGGGCGCGCGCGGGGGCGAGGTCCGCTTCCCCGAGGGTTTCCTCCCCGACGAGACCGAGATGGGGGAGCTGCGCACGCTCGTCTTCCGCAGCAAGCACGTGCGGGAGAACACCGTGTACGACGACGCGGCGAGCGGCACCCGCTTCCACTACTTCGCCGACGATCCGGAGTTCAACGCCTTCGCCATGCCCGACGCGGTGGGCCCCCGGGTGGTGATCCTCGGCGGGCTGGTCCGGGAGTTCGGAACCATGGCGATCGTGGTGACCTCCGAGTCGGGAGGCACGGGCAAGGGGATGAGGGCATACGCCGCTCGGAGGATGGCGGCGGCTCCGGGTACGCCGCTGGCCACATCGCCCCTGTCCGCCGCGCCGTCCCCCGAGCAGATGGAGCAGCTGCGCCTGGCCCGAGAGCTGCTGTGCGCGATGGTGATGTACGTCATCGGCCACGAGCTGGGGCACGTCTGTTACGGCCACATCTTCGGACCGGGGTACGGCGACCAGCCCCTGGAGGTCTGCCGGAACCAGGAGCGGGACGCGGACAGCTTCGCCTCGTCGGTGATCGCCAAGTCGAAGGCCCAGGAGCACTGGTTCGCGGGGCAGGTCATGGCCCTGCTGACCATGGCGATCCACGAGGCCCACGGGGTGGTCACCGAGTTCGCGACCCACCCCACCGCCCGGGAGCGGCTGCGCAACGCCGTGCGCTCCAACCCCGAGGCCGCCGCGGCCATGGGGCTCACCGAGGAGATGGTGGACGAGATCGCGCCGGCGCCCGGGTCGGAGGCGGGCAGCAACGGCTGATCGACCCGCCACCGCCCCTACTCTCCCAGCACGTGTTCGGCGAAGGCCACCAGGTGCCGCAGGTACGCCCCCTGGTTCACCCACTGGATGTCGTTGTGGCCGCCCCGCTCGAACAGGACCCGCCGAAAGAGCCGGTCGCCCGCCCACTCGGCGAGCTTCTCCCCGTTCCAGGACGGGACCAGGTCGTCGTGGCGGGTGTGCAGGACCATCAACGGCATCCGCAGCTCGCCGACCTTCCTGCGGTGGTCGAAGTCCTCGTCGAGCTGGGCCTCGATGGCGCCGCGGTCCATGCCGAGGGCCTCGTAGGGCACGCGCAGGTCCAGACGCTTCTTCAGGTCGGCGACGCCGCTCTCCAGGACCAGCCCCTTCACCCGGTCCGAGCCGGCTTGCCAGGCCGTGTGCAGGGCGAAGATCGTCCCCACCGAGCGGCCCGCGATCAGCACCGCCGGTACCTCGTCCTCGGGACGGGCCAGCAGGAAATCGAGGGCGGCCGTGGCGGCCGCGGCGCAGCGGGATATCGAAGGTGTGCCGCCGCTGGTGGCGTAGCCCGGGTAGTCCACGAAGAAGATGTTCGCGCCCGCGGCCTCGGCCCACATGGGCCAGTGGTCCAGCTGGTCGGCGATGCACTCGCCGTTGCCGTGGGTGTACAGGATCGTCGGGGCGGCCTTCAGCGGCCGGTGCCAGTAGGCGCCGATGGGGGTGCCGTCGGGCAGGGCGAGGGCGACCGGAGCGCCATCGTCCGTGGCAGGCAGAGGCGGACCGGGCATGGGGAAGAAGTAGCGCGCACTGATCTCCGGGTGGTCGTACGGCCGGTCCACGCAGTCCGTCACAGGGTCATCCCCTTTTCCCGCAGCAAATCCAGGAAACGAAGCTGGGCCCGGCGGATCAGCGAGGCCATCGTATTGCGTTTCTCGACCCCCGCCTCGGCGATCATCTCGGCGTAGTCCAGCTCGCCTTGCTTGTAGCGCAGGTACAGGCGGAGGATCGCCGCGTCCCTGTCGGGCAGCGCGTCCAGGGCGGCGCGGAAGGCCTGGCGATGGTAGACGGCCCGGTCCAGGGTGACGCCCTTGCCCAGCAGCCGCTCCAGGGGATCGGTGTCGTCGTCGTCGCTGCGCGGGGTGAGGTGGACCTCGGCCCGGGTCCACTTGAGCCCCAGCTTCTCGGTGGCGTAGCGCGGGATCGCCCGCCAGAGGAAGCCGTGGAAGGCCGCGGGCTCCTTGACCTTCTCCAGCCCCCGCTCCAGGAGCCACTCGATGCACATCTGCTGCAGGTCGTCCCGGTCGATGCGCGCCTCGCGGATCCGCGACGCCAGGATCACCCGCACCTTGTCCGACAGCTCGGCCCAGGCGGCGGGATCCCCGGCCACGCAGCGGGCGTGGAGCTCGGCCGCGGGGATCATCGGGGCCACTCCTCGCCCCGAAGCTCCCGCCACTCGAGCCGCAGGGCTGCCTCGAGCTTGCGGGCGTCGGCCAGCCGGCGCTCCGGCCGGGGCTCCAGGCAGTCGGCCAGGACCTCGGCCAGCCTCGGCGGGATCCGCTCCAGCACGTCCAGGTCCTCGTCGGTGGGCTCCTCGTCCCCTCCCCCGTCCAGGAGCCGGGTGGCCCTCTCGCGCCGCACACTGCCGGTGAACATGCCCGCCAGCAGCACGCCGACGGCGTACAGGTCGGTGTGGGGCCCCTGCTCGGGCAGGCGCATGACCTGCTCCAGGGGGGCGAAGCCCCGGGTGTAGGGGGTGGCAGCCCCGGCGCCCCGGTACCCCGTGAACCGCTCCTCGCGGTAGAGGAGCACGGCCCCGAAGTCGGCCAGGATCAGGTCCGGGAGGTCCAGGGGCGCCCGGGGGTCGTCGTCCAGGCGGTCCAGGGCGCCGCTGTCCGGGGCGGTCGCGAGCAGCAGGTTGGCGGGCTTGACGTCCCGGTGGACGATCCCGGCGTCGTGGAGTCGACCGAGGGTCTCGACCAGCTGCAGACCCCAGTACACCGCCGCCGCGGGCGGCAGACCGTCGGGGTAGTCCGCCAGCAGCTCGAACAGGGTGCCCCCGGGCACCAGTTCGGTGACCAGGTAGACCCGGTCGTCCTGTTCCCCGTGCTCGACCAGCTTCACCACGCGGGGGACGCCGGCCTCCTCCGCGCCCACCAGGCCCCGCACCTCCCTGCGGAAGCGCTCGGCCACGAAGGTGGGCGTCCTGCCCTCCCCGTGCACGAACTTGAGCACCACCTCGCGGCCCGTACCCCGTTCGTTGGCCCGGTAGACCGCCCCGAACCCGCCCACGGCCATCAGGCTGTCCCGGCCGTCGGAGAACTCGTAGCGCAGCTCCAGGGACTTGCCCCGGTTGACCCTCGAATAGTGGCGTCGCAGCGCGGAGGTGTGGTGCAGCCGGAGCCGCAGATCCGCCTCCTCGGTCGACGGTGCCGCGCTCGGCGGCAGCCCGATCCGCTGCCGGCCGGCCTCGATGGCCGCCTTTCGCGTCAGCGAGAGGTTCTGGGGATCGGTCTCCCCCCGCCGCAGGGCCTCCAGCCGGTCCCGCAGCTCGGGGGAGGTGGCGTCACCGGCCCGGATCTCGTCCACCAGCTGCCGCAGCTGGCGCGCCCGCTCCTCGGGCATCTCGGCCAGCTCGGTCAGGGCGACCAGGGCCAGCAACTCGTCTGCCGCGGCGGGTTCCGGCGGCTCCAGGGTGGGGTGATCGGCGGACACGGGCGATCAGCCGTCGAGGGGCTGGCCGCAGTTGGGGCAGAGCTTCTGCTGCACGGCGGGCGTCGAGTTGCAGTGGGGGCAGGGCGGGTAGCTGTGGTGGACGTGGGTGGTCTGCGCGGTGCTGTGTTTCTCGGTCACGGACTCGCGCTTGACGTCCGCCAGGTGCCCCATGCCCTCCCGCAGGGCGTCGCCCTCGGCCTGCTGGCCGGCGGCCTGGGTGCCCTGGACCTGGGCCGCGGCGGCCTGCTGGCCCGCCACGGCCGCGGCGCCGGCGGCCACCGCACCGTCGATGCCCTTGGCCGCCAGGTCCTTGAGCATGTGAGCGTACTCCTTGGCGTCCGCGCGCTGGTCGGTGAACAGCCTGTCGTAGCTCGCGCGCTGCTTGTCGAGCTCCTCGGCGTACCGCTGGTCCCCGTCGGCCTTGGCCGCTGCCAGCTGGGCCTGGGAATTGCGGAGGATCTCGATGATGGCCTCCTTCTCCTCCAGCTTGTACGACGCGATCCGGGCGCCTTCGTTGCCCAGCAGGGCATCGAGCTGCTCGGGGGTCATCTCGCGGCGGATCCGCGCGATCTCGGTATCGGCGGCCAGCTCCTTCTCGCGTTTCTGATTGGCCAGGCGGAGCCGCTCCGTCTCGTGGTCCTGTTCCGCCTTCTGCTGCTCCAGCTCCTGGGCGTGACGCTGGGCGTCCTTCGCCAGATCTCGTTCGTGATCGGCCTGGCTGATCTTGTTGTCGATGTCCGCCAGTCGATCCAGCCGGTCGAGCTTGCGGTCCTTCTCGTCGTTCTTGAGGTTGGCCAGCCCCTCGAGCTCGTCCCGTTCGCGCTCGATGCGGAGCCGCTCGGCGTGGTCGGTGGAGTCCGCCTGGGCGCCCGAGTCGGCGGTGGCGATGTCGCGGGAGGTCGCCGCCTCGACGGTCTTCTCGTGCTGGTCGCGATCGAAGGTCTGGGTGCGTTCACCCATGGCCGCTTCGAAGCGCTTGGCGGCCACCTGGATTTCGTGCTCCAACGCGTCGCTCTCACCGGCCAGCTTGACCTCCTGCAGCAGGTTCAGCGCTGCCTGGTGGTCCGAAGCGGCCAGGGCGACCTCGCCGTGGAGCGTCTCGAGGGCGGCCTCGTGCTCCAGGGCGGTCCTGTCCATGGCGCGCTTCAGCTCGTCGGAACGGCTCTTGTTCTCGAGCTGCTGCTCCTCCAGGGACTGGTCCTGGGCCGCGGCGTCCCGCTTGCCCTCGAACAGCACCTGTCGCAGCGCCTGCCCCGCCCGGGCCTCGACCGTGTCCCGGTCCAGCTTCTGCTCGATCTGCTCGCGCGCCAGGTCCAGCTTCAGCGCCGCCAGCTCGGCGGAGTCGCGAAGCTCGTCGCTGGCCAGCTCCTTGGCCAGCTGCCGGTCCAGGCGGGTCAGCAGGTGGGCCCGCTGACGCCGGGCCTGCTCGGCCTCCAGCTCCCGGACCTCGGCCCGCTCCTTGCCCTCGGCGGCCCGATCCAGGTCCTCCCACTGCTGCTGGAGCTTCTTGAACCCGATCTCCCGCTCGAAGTCCGCCCACTCCTGGGCGCGGATCTCCATCAGCTGGCGGTACTCCTGCTCCATCTGCCCCAGCTGCTGGCGCAGCTCGTGGGTGTGGTGCTCCTCCAGCACGTTCTGGCGCAGCAGCTCGTCCATGAAGCGGGCGTGCATGTCGATCTTGCGGCGGGTGGCCGAGAGCTTCTGCTCGGCCACCCCTTGATCGTGCCCGTCCTGCCAGGTCTGCTTCTCGAGCAGCGCCTCTTCCCGCTCGCGCCTGCGCCCCTCCTCGGCCTCGTACTCCGCCTTGCGCTGGAAGTAGACCTCCCAGCTGCGGTCCAGCTCCCAGGCGGTCTTCTCGTCGTCCAGCTCGGCGTCGGCCTTCTCCTCGGCCAGCACCGCCCGGTTCCTCTCCCGCTCCTCGGCGGCCTGGCGCTGGACGTTGCGCAGGGCCATCTCGGTGGAGAACACGTTGAGCCGCAGCAGGTCGAAGCCCATGGCCGACAGCACCTGGCGGCAGGAGCGCTGCAGGTGGATCAGCAGCTCGTCCCGGTGGTGGTCGGTGATGGTCTCCAGCTCCGCCGCCGACTTGCTCTTGACGTAGTTCTCGACACCCGCGGCGATGGAGGGCCACAGGTCCCTGCGCAGGGCCACCTCGGTGTACTCTCCGTCGCCCTTCATCAGGTTGGCGAAGAACAGCTGGGGGTCGACCAGCTGCAGGGCCAGCTGGAGGTACACGTCCGCCGATTGAGCGTCGGCAGTGGCCTTGTTCTTGATCTCGATCCCGAGCCAGGTCTCGCCGGCGTCCAGCAGCACCACCACCGGGTGGTAGACGTGCAGCTGCTTTTCCAGCACGCGCTCGATGCGGTCGAGCCGATAGGCGCCCTCGCCCAGCTCGCCCTCGAAGCGGCCGTTGATGAAGAACAGGGCCCGGGAGCCCATCTCCACGAACACGCCCTTCTCCTTCTTGGGCGCGGTGCCCCCCAGGTCCTGGACCCACTTGATGCCCTTGCGGTGGAGACCGTCGGGGTCGACCACGAGCTTGGCGTCCGGGCCGGTGTCCCCGCCGTCCGCCGAGACGTCGGAGGCCATGTCTCCCAGGGGGATCTTGCCCCGATCCACGCGGCAGGCCAGCACGCCTTCACCCCGGCGCCACTCGATGTATGCCATGGTCGAACTCCCTTCCGTCCGTCCTCGCGTCGTCTCAGTCGATGATCAGGGCCGGCCGCCGCGCGACCATCCCCCGCACGTTTCCCGTCCGCTGGCGCAGGGCAGCCAGCTCCAGGGCCAGGGCGTCACCGCCCGCGGCCCGCGCCCGCTGCCGCAGGGCCTCCACCTGGTCGGCCACCGCCCGCAGCGCGCTGGCCGCCTTGCCGTCCGCGTCCACGGCGGCGATGGCGTCCGCCTCCGCCCCCCGGGCCGCTGCCAGCCGCCCGGCCGGTGCCGTGGCCATCCGCTGGCGGATCCAGTGCAGATCCTGCTCGATGGCCAGGGCGTCGTGCACCGCGTCGCCTTGCCCCTTCTTCTGGGCCGCGTCCCGGACCTGCCTCAGATCCGAGATCACCGCCGTGGCGTCCGTCCCGGCCTCGGCCCGCTCCCGCACACCGTCACTCACCACCCGGTGGGCCATGGTGGGCGGGAAGCTCTCCGCCGCCGGCGACCGGACCTTCCTGCGGCGCCGCCGCCACAGGGCACCCAGCGCCGCCAGGGCCGCCAGGACCGCGCCGGTCACCAGCGCCGCCGCCAGCAGGCCGGCCCCGACCCAGGGCCACCAGGCCGACGAGCCCTCGGCGTCCACCGGCTCCCCGCTGGCCAGCACCACGTCCGGTGCAGGTCCCGGGGCCGCGTACGTGTCGGCCAGGGCAGGCCCGGCCACGTACAGCGCGATGGCTGCCAGCAGGGCCGCCAGCAGCGCGAACAACCTCACCCGACCCGGTCGACTGGTGCTGCTCCTCGTGCCCCTCACGGCCACCCGACGCCGTCCACCGCTACGTCGAGCGCTGGCGATTCTACCTCGTTTGGTATTCGGCTGATCGTCGGACTCCGACTCCGATTCCCCTTCGTCACCCGCCTCCGGCGAATCTGCTGCCGGCGCGGAGCGCCGGACTGCAGCATTCGACGGGACCATGCCGGCCGGCTCAGCCGGGCCGGCAAGGTCGGGCTCGGCCGCGGGGCGCCCCCGCTGCGCGCGGCCATCTCGCGCTCCGAGATGTTGGCCCGCGCCTCGACGCGCTTCCACGAGAGCCCGTGACCTTCGAGGGTCCGCACGAGCTCCTCCAGCTCCTCGTCGGTCGGGGGCATGAAGGCGAGGTGCT
>CAZITQ010000153.1:0-23427 GCA_964542165.1 uncultured Rickettsiales bacterium | reverse complement strand
GACACCGGGGACGACGACGACACCGGGGACGACGACGACACCGGGGACGACGACGCCTCGGGGAGCTGCAATCCCTGGGACCCCATCGACGTGGCCGGCGCCGGCTGGACCTACCAGTCCAGCTACACCTTCGCCTACGACGGAGAGACCTACACCGACTCGGGCGTCGAGGAGGTCTGGAACGACGGGACGACCACCTTCGACAACGTCAACGTGTACCGACGGGCCGGCGCGTTCACAGGCGCGCAAGCCGGAGTGACCATCGACTGGGAGGGGTACGACGACTGCGGCAACGACGGCAACGTCGATCACGGCTCCCTGGTGAGCTACACCGCCCAGCAGGCCACGTGCACGACCCACAACTCGTCTCCGGTCCGCTACCTGCCCCTCGAACCCGACACCCTCGTGGGCACGGCCTGGAGCACCGCGTACACCCAGACCGTCGAGCTCGAGGGCAACGGCCAGACCGAGACCCAGGACTACCTCTGCGAGTGGAGCTGGCAGGTGATGGGCCTCGAGACCCTCACCGTCGCCGCCGGCACGTTCTCGACGATCCACATCCACGCCGACTACACCTCGGCCGACTACCTGGGCCCCCACACCGGCACCCTGGACACCTGGTGGGCCGAGGGCATCGGGTTGATCCTGTGGGACGAGCAGCGGCCCTCCGAGGGCGGGCAGTACATCCTGCGGGAGTTGCAGAGTTACGCGGGGTTGTAGGCGGGTTTCAGGGGATCGCGGCTGTCAGGCCGAATCCACCCTCAGTCCGCCCCGGTGCACCGATGCCCCGGATCCGGACTCGCCGGCACCGGCAGTCCATCGCGCCAGACCACCGGCACGTCGGCCCAGACCTCCCGCAGGAGGTCGCAGTAGGGCCGCTGGAACACCGTCAGATCGATGGTCCGCTGGTCACCGAGCTCGGAGGCGGCCACGAGCCGGGATCCCTCCAGGGCCACGTGGGCCACGGGGCCGTGGAGCCGCTCGGCGATCAACCGCTGTCCGTTGTCCGGGTTCCACAGCCCCACGAGCCCGCTGGCGTACCCCACGACCAGGGTCCCCAGCGGCCCCTCCCGAACCACGGTGGGCGGGGTCGACGGCACATCCTCGAAGGTGAACGTCGTCCGCAGCCCCCCCTCCCCCGCGCCGACGATCTCCAGGTTCCCGTCTGCGAACCCGAGGACCAGGGATCCGGCGACCCGGCCCACGGCCTCGACCCGCCCCGAACCCTCCCAGCTCTCGAGCACCGTCCCGTCCAGGCGGGTGGCCCGAGCGAAGCCGTCTCCGCCCACCAGGATCGCGTCGCCGTCGACCGGGCCCCCCCGCCCCCCCGGCCCCACGGGGCCCCCCCCCCCCCCCCCCCCCCCCCGCCGCGGCCCCCCCCCCCCGCCCGCGCGACCCGCCCCGAACCCACCCAGCGCTCGAGCCCCGTCCGGGCCTGGGGGGTGGCCGCTGCTAAGCGGTCTCCGCCCACCTGGATCGGGGCGCCGTCGAGGGCGACCGCGGTCGCCTCCTCCTCCAGGGTGCCCAGCCTCCCCGAGCGCCTGACGATCCGGGCCCGCCCCCCGTCGAGGAAGGCACACCCCCCCTCGAAACCATCCACGACGGTCAGGGCCGTGGTCTCGATGTCCACGATCCGCCGGTCCTCTCCCCGGTCCCAGAGCTCCACCCGACCGTCGTCCGTGTACAGGCACAGCGTCGCGCCCGCGAACCCGGCGCGCACGCCCTCGGCCTCCAGGGCGTCCCGCCACACGGGGCTCCCCTCGCCGGCGTCGGCCGGACGTCCCTCCATGTCGCTCCAACCCCGATGGGTCAGCAGACGCACCGGATCCCGTGTCAGGGCCGGGGCGACCCAGGCCGGCCGGCCGCTGCGGGCATTCCAGATGCGCACCGTACCGTCGTCCGAAGAGGTGGCGACCCAGGCTCCGTCGGGGGAGAACGCGGTGTAGTTGACCTCGCCGCGGTGCCCGCGCAACTCCAGCGGCGGCGAGCCCTCCAGGTCCCAGATCCGAGCGATGCCATCCGAACCCGAGGTGGCCACGTGGACGCCGTCCGGGTGGATGTCGAGGAAGTAGATCCGCCCGTCGAAGCCCCCGATCTGGCGGTGTGAGCCGTCCTCCAGGTCCCACAGCACGACCTGACCCCCGATGCCCCCGGAGACCAGCCGTCGCCCGTCCGGGAGGAAGCCCAGCCCCCGGGGTCCGTGCCCCTCCCGTTGCAGACGCAGGATCGGATCTCCCCGGTCGACCCTCCAGACACGGATGGTGCCGTCGTCTCCGGAGGCGGCCACGTGGGATCCCGTCGCGTCCAGAGCCACGCCGCGGATTCGCAGTTGGTCGGTCCGGATCGTGCGGGACAGCTCCCAGGTCTCGCTGTCCCAGACCCTCAGGAGTCGATCCCCGGCCACGGTGGCCAGGACTCTCCCGTCGGCACTGAAGGCCATGTCCTCGACCCACGAGGTCCCCGACGACAGCATCGGCATCGGACGATCGGGATCCGCGGTGTCGAAGAGGCGGACCTTGCCGTCATCCCAGCTCGACGCGGCGAGGGTCCGACCGTCCGGCGAGAGCTTCAACGCGGTCACCCCCGCCGGCAGCTCCTCCACCACCACCCGATCACCGCCGTCGGCCACGGTCCACTCGCGGATGCTGCGGTCGAGCGAGGCCGAGTAGAGGGTGCGGCTGTCCCCGGCGAAGACCACGCCCATCGCCTGCGCAGCGTGGCCCGTGGGCGACCGGGGCCCCGGCCCGGATCGGAGATCCCACAGTCGCAGGGAGAGGTCGGTGCCCGCCGACGCCAGGGTCTCACCCCGGGGACCGAACGCGACACCGTAGATACCCGAGCTGTGCCCCTCGAGGATCCTGGGGGGCCGATCCAGGTCGTCCAGGGACCACAGCCGGATCATGCGATCCCAGCACGCGGCAGCCAGCTGCGTGCCATCCGGACTGAACGCCACGTCCCACACGCGGCTCGCCGAGTCGTCCAGCTCCGCCTGGACCTCCCCGCTGGCCACGTCCCACAGCCTCACGGTGTGGTCCAGGCCACCGGACGCCAGCAGAGTTCCGTCGGGGCTGAACGCCACCGCGGTGGCCGCGGAATCGTGTCCGGCCAGGACCCTGGTCTCACCCCCGTTCCGCAGCGGATGGAGCCTCACCTCGCCGTCCTTGCCCCCGGTGGCGAGCACATCCCCCGACGGATCGTACGCCACTCCGTTGACCCCGGCTCGATGCGCCTCGAGAACCCGGGGCGCGTCCTCACCGCGCAGATCCCACAGCCGGACCGTACCGTCGCTGGACGCCGTGGCCAGCTGCCCACCGTCGGGCCGGAACGCCAGGAAGTTCACCGCGTCGGTGTGCCCGGCGAGGAGGCGCTCCCCGCCGTCGTCCAGGGACACCACCCGCACCTGGCCGGACATGTCCGCCGATGCCAGCAGCTCTCCCATCGGGGAGAACGCCACCGCATAGACCTGTTGCCGGTGCCCCCGGAGGACCCGCACCCCCATGGTGTCCACGTCGAAGAGGTAGACCGAGAAGTCTCCGGCGGCCACGGCCGCTGTCCGCCCGTCCGGGGACAGGGACACGTCGTTGGCCAGCGCCCCCAGCTGGTGGGTCCACCGCAGGGGCTGCCGTGCGAGCTCGACCCACAGGGACCGGGCGAGCAGGGAATCCTCGATCTCCAGCGAGTCCCGGAGACGGGCCCGCGCCTCCAGGGGATTGCCAGCGCCCAGCGCGGCCCTCGCCCCTTCCCGCTGCGCCTCGGCTCGGCGGGCATCCGCCACCGCGCGCTGGGCCAGGGCCTCACCCTCCCGCTCCGCCAGCGCGAGGGCCACCATCACCGCCACGATGGCCACCAGGACCAGGGCGCCCACCCCCGCCACGAGGACCGCTCGCTTGCGGCCCTGTGCCCGGCGCTCTGCCGCGTCGCTGGCGACCAGGAAGGCCTCCACACCGGCCGGCAGCTTTGCGGTACCCCGGCGGAGGACGCGGTGCGCCTCCGCCAGGGCCTCCCCGGACCAGACCTCGTCCCGTCGCCGGCCCCGGCTCTCCCAGAGATCGGCGGCCTGGCCGACCTCCCCCAGGAAGGACAGCTCCTCCCGCCCCTCGTCGATCCACTGGGCCAGCTGGCGCCAGCCGGAGACCAGGGACTCGTGCACGAGCTCCAGGTCGGCCTTGCCCCCCTCGGCGCCCCGCTTGCGCACGGTGACCAGGCGGGCGTCGGTGAGCCGGTCCAGAACCTCCCGGGCCCCCTCTCCGAGCCCCTCGAGGATCTGCTCTGCAGGGAGCACTCGCCGGGTCACCGGCCCCCCGGTCCGCGCCGGTCGCACCAGACGGAGCAGCACCTCGCGGGCGAGCCGTACCTGGGCCGAACTCATGCCCTGCAGAACGCTGTCGGCGTGTTCCGCGAGGGCCCCGCCCACGCCCCCCATGCCCTCGTAGGCGGAGCGGAGCAGGACCTTGCGCCTCCGGTCTCGCCGGTCCCACAGGGTACGGGCGGCGAACTGCAGCAGGGGAAGCGCCGCCGGCTCCCCGTCCACTTCACCGACCATCACCCGGGGCAGGGTGGGGTCCTCGAATCGGTACGGAGTCGACTCCAGGGGGAGGGTCAGGGTCTCCTCCAGGGCCTCGGCGCCGGGGTTGCGGATCACCGTCACCCGGCCGAGTACGTCCCGGATCAGGGGCCCCAGGGCCAGACGCCCAAGGAAGTCGTCGCGGACGGTGAACACCACGCGTACGGGCGCCTGCGGGTCGTCCGCTGCGCTGCAGACCGCGGTCAGGAAGCGTTCCTGGACCTCCAGATCCTCGGTGAGGGTGAACAGCTCCTCGAGCTGGTCCACCACGAGCAGGATCCGCTCGGCGCCCGCCTCGGCCCGTCGGTGCAGCTCGAGGCCCAGCCGCGAGGGGGTCTCACGGAGCTCGTGGGCCAGCCGGTCCACCTCCGCGACCGCCTCCCCGTCGCTGCCCGCGATCCGGAACACGCCCGACGCAGGCGCCGCGGGTGCGAAGCCCTCCCCGGTGCCCGTGTGCTCCCCGGACGACCCGCCGAAGGTGTGTTCGAACCGGGCGCCCTCGCCCTGGACCAGCCGGGCGGCCAGGGACAGGAAGGGATCCCCGCCGGGGCGCAGGGCGAGCACCGTCAGCGGCCCCTGCTCACGCAGACGCGGGACGATCCCCGCGTAGACCAGCGAGCTCTTGCCGGCACCCGACGGCCCGACCACCGGAAGCACGGGCTGGGTCCGGATCCGCTCGAGGAAGGCGGCCACTTCGGCCTCCCTGCCGAAGAACAGGTCCGCGTGACGCTCGCCGAAGGGCTGCAGCCCCCTGAAGGGGCTCTCCTCGGTCCGCCGGCGGCCCCGCCGGCCCAGGAACTCCGCCAGCGCATCCGCGACCTGCCGGGCGTCGGGTCGCAGGTCCGCCTCCTTGGCCAGGCACCGCCCGACGATGGACGTGAGCTCCGGTGAGGCCCCATCGAGGGCCGGATCCAGGGGAGTCGGATCCGGGGAGCTGACCGACCAGGCCAGGGTCGCGCGGGCCCCCTCCTGGGTCTCGTAGGGCCGAGAGCCTGCAATCAGCTCGTGGAGCATCACCCCCAGCGCCCAGATGTCGGTGCGGTCCACGCCCGGGTTGCCACACCATTGCTCCGGGGCCATGTACGCCGGAGTGCCGGCGAGCTTGTGGCCGGCGGTCTGCAGGGCGTCGAGGGCCGCGGCCTGCTCCTCGGTGGCCAGACCCATCTCCTCCGGAGCCAGCTCCGCCACCCCCTTGGGCGGCAGCACCCGGGCGAGCCCGAAGTCCACCACCCGCACGCGACCGTCCCGGGGGATGATGACGTTGTCGGGCTTCAAGTCCCGATGGAGGATGCCGGAGGCGTGGGCCTCGGCCAGCGCCTCGGCCACGGCCAGCCCGAGACGGGCCGCCTCCCGGGGGGCGGGTCGCTCGTCGGCGAAGCGCTCGCGGACGGTGGATCCCTCGAGGTACTCCAGCGCCACGTAGGGGGATCCCTCGTGGGTGCCCACCGCGTAGATGGTCACGATGTTGGGGTGGTTGAAGCGGGCGGTGGCCCGGGCCTCGAACAGGAAGCGCTGCTCCGCCTTGTCGGACCCGATGAGCCCGGCGTGGATCACCTTGAGCGCCACCTTGCGGCCCAGGCCCGTGTCCCGGGCCAGGTAGACCTCGCCCATCCCCCCCTTGCCCAGCAGTCGGATGACCTTGAACTGGTCCACCTGGGTCCCGGGGGTCAACAGGGGTTCGTCCCCTCGGGAGAGGCCATCGCGACGACGTCGCACACCGGGTGCGACCCCGGGGCGGGTCGTCAACTCGCCGATGGCCGGCGGGAGGCCATCGCCGCCCGGCCGTCCGGTCCCCTCGTCGTCGCCTGTCACCCCACCGCTCTCCACCGCCCCCGCCCGCCGACCATCGTACCGCTTCCGTCAGCCGCGGGTATGAACCCCGCGCTGCGCACGCGTCGGGCCCGCGAGTCTATACTCGCTCCCATGCGCACGCCCCTCGTCATCGCCCTGATGCTCCTCCCGGCGGCCAGCGCGGCTGCCTACACCACGAACGTCTACTGGTGGGAGGCGGACCAGCTCCCGGTCCCCGTCGAGCTGGTCCGGCCCGGCAGCGAGGACCTGGGCGAGGACCTGACCGAGGAGCTGGTGCTGGAGTCCCTCGACGCCTGGATCGATCCGGCCTGCACCACGTTGAGCTACGAGTTCCGCGGCTGGGTCGACGAGGTGGTCTACGGAGACGGCGTGGTGCAGGTCGAGTGGATCGAGGAGGGCGCCAACATGGGCGACGCGGCGGCCTCGACCCAGATCCAGCTCGATCCGGACGCCGGCCGGCTGATCGACGTGAACCTGTCGTTCAACGGCGAGACCTTCACCTGGGTGGACGGGGGCAGCAACCCCTATCTGGATGTCCTGGACACCCGGGCGGTGCTCGTGCACGAGTTCGGTCACCTGTTCGGCCTCGACCACGGCGAGATGATCGAGGCGACGATGTTCTACGCCTATGTGTCCGCCACCACCGGGTACCTCTCCTGGGACGACAAGTGGGGCATCTGCACCCTCTACCCGGGGGACGGCGACGAGTGCCAGGTGGATGCCGACTGCCCGGACCACCCCCTGCAGGGGTACCGCTGCCGGGAGATCCCCGAGCTCGGCCGCAAGGTCTGCGAGGAGGTCTACGATGGGCTGGGCGCCTGCTGCGACGCGGACTGGAACAACTGCGCGGACGCCCTGTGCGCGATCCACGCGCCCGAGTACGCCGGGCACTGCAGCCAGTTCTGCGACGACGGGAGCGACTGTCCCGAGGACTGGACCTGCGAAGCCGTGTCCTATCTGGGCCAGGATCGCGCCTGGTGCGTCAGTCCGCTGGGGGCGGACCAGCCCTGCGGGGACGAGTTCGATCCCGGCGACGACGACGACGGCGAAGGCGACGACGACGACAGCGGCGACACCGGTCCCGGGGACGGCGGGGACTGTTCTTGCCGCCAGGCGCCGGGCGGAACGGCCCCTGCGCTGGTCCTGCTGGGCGGTCTGCTGGGGCTGGTGAGCTACCGCCGGCGGCGGTAGGCGAGCAGTCCGAGGGACAGGGCGAGGGCGGCCAGGGCCCCCGGCCAGGTGCGCTGAGCCGACTGGGTGCAGACGCAGGCGTCCGAGGCGGGTGTCTCCCCCGCCGGCTCCTGGACCTCGAGCCCCTGGAGCATGCAGTCCGAGCCGCCGTCCGGATTCTCCACGCAGACGTCGATCATCCCGGCCGTCAGCTCCGCGGGGAAGATCCCCTCGATCTCCGTGGCCGACTCCACGTCCACCTGGGCGACGCGGATGTTGCCGAAGAACAGGTCCAGATCGTCCTGGAATCCGGTCCCGGTGACGATGAAGCGGATCGTCTCCCCGGCCTCGATGGAGGGGGGATCGATGGCGTCCACCTTCACGTCCGCGGAGCCGGTGTCGTCGTCGGAGGTGGCGTCGTCGTCGGAGGTGGCGTCGTCGTCGTCGTCGTCGTCGTCGCCGATCTCGGGATCCCAGGGCTCGTCGGACGCCCGGATGATCCAGTTGCGGTTCAGGCCGAGCTGGGCGTTGGTGTACCACGAGTACGTTCCCGGGAAGAGCTCCTGACACTCCTGGAATCCCACGCAGGCCATGCCCGAGTGGGCGTGGATGTAGCCGCCGTCGACCACCATCGGGCCAACGTCGCTGCCCAGGCCCACGTAATTGCAGGGGTTGAAGGGCTCCTCGTCGTAGAAGCAGAAGGCCACGCCGAAGGACCCGCTCTCGACGGTCACCGGGGTGCCCAGGGCCAGCGAGACCTCGAACCACTGCCCGCCGGAGACCTCGGCGGCCATCGCCTCCAGCCCGCCCAGGATGTTGTCCAGGTCCGGATCTCCGCTTCCGTCCAGCCCGGTGATCCACACGTCCGCGAGCAGGGATGCCCCTCCCCCGCCCGCCCCCGACGCGATGGAGTACACGTAGTTGACGTCGAAGGGGTACGACGGCGGCGTCAGGACCACCGCGTCACACTCCCCTCCGCAGTTCCCCAGCTGGATCGCCACCTGGGAACCATCGGTCCACGAGTCGTTGTAGAGGATGGTCGCCGTTGCCGCTGTGGGGACCAGGAGCACCAGGAAGACCGCCAGGGCGAGGACTCGTCTCTGCATGGGAACCTCCGCTGAAGGCAAAGATAGCATTGCCGGGGAGTGGACCGAGGGAAGAGAGGGAGCCGAGTCAATCCCTCCCAGCCACCCCCTCCGGAGGGCGGGCGGGCAAGGGAGGGTGGCGGGGAGGGGTGGGCGGAAGCTACGCCCGGGTGACGTCGACGACGCCCTTGACGGTCGCGAGCGAGGCGATGACGCGTTCGAGCTGGTCCAGGTCGCGGACGGACAGGGCGATCACGGCGGTGCCGTAGCCGTCGCCGGTGGTGTTCACGTCGCAGGAGCCGATGTTGATCTTCATCAGGCTGATCTTGCGGGTGATCCGCGCCAGCATCCCCGGACGATCCTGGGTGGTGACCTTGATTCTCACGTGCCGGGCGGTTCCAGCCTTGCGGTGCCACTCCACGGGCAGGACCCGGGTGGGATCCAGGCGCTGGGCCTGCTTGCAGTCCGCCCGATGAATGGTGATGCCCCGGCCGCGGGTGACGTAGCCGGTGATGCGATCCCCCGGGACCGGCCGGCAGCAGCGGGCGAAGGTGGTGAGCATGTTCTCCACCTCGTGAACCCTGATCGGGCTCGCCCCCCCGCCGGACCTCTCCTCTTCCAGCGGTCGCTGATCGGAGAGCAGCTCCTCGGCGTCCGGCTCCGGCTCGGGGACGAAGAGCTGGACGACCCGCTCGAGGTTCAGCGCGCCGTACCCCAGGCGGGCGTAGAGCTCCTCCACGTCCTGGACCTTCAGCGTCTTGAGCACGGGTTGGTGCCCGCCCTCCTTGAGGACCTTCGAGAGCTTGACGTCGCGCTCCTTGAGTGCCGCCTCGAGCATCTCCGCACCCTCGGCCCGAGCCTTGTCCCGGGCGTCCGACTTGAGGAAGGTGCGGATCTTGGTGCGCGCACGGGCGGTGACCACCCAGCGCATCCAGTCCCGGCTCGGGCGCTGGGTCTTGCGGGTGGTCACCTCCAGGGTGTCCCCGGATCGCAGCTTGTAGCGCAGCGGAACCTGGGCCCCGTTGGCCCGGGCACTCACGCACTGGATCCCCACGTCCGTGTGGATGGAGAACGCGAAGTCCAGGGCCGTGGCGCCCAGGGGGAACCAGCGGACGTCGCCCGTCGGGGTGTAGACGTAGACCTCGTCCGCGAACAGGTCCACCTTGACCAGCTCGACGAATTCCCGCGGATCCTGGATCTCCGAGGCGATGCGAGTCAGCTGGTTCACCCGCGAGTAGCGCTCCAGCTCCGCCGGGGTCAGATCCAGGTGCCCTTCCTTGTACCGCCAGTGCGCGGCGATCCCCAGCTCGGCGACCCGGTGCATCTCCCGGGTGCGGATCTGGATCTCGAACCGTTCGCCAGCCTCCCCCACCACCGTGGTGTGCAGGGACTGGTAGCCGTTGCTCTTGGGGCGGCCGATGTAGTCCTTGAACCGTTCGTGGATCGGTTCGTAGCTCCCGTGGATCGCGCCGAGCACCGCGTAGCAGCCGGCCACGTCCTCCGTCAGGACCCGGAAGGCCACCAGATCCGCCACCTCGTCCATCTCCAGGTGCTTGTCGCCCATCTTGCGGTGGATGCTCGGGATGGCCTTGAGCCGGCCGTAGATGTCGGCCCCGATCCCCAGCCCGTCGGCAATTCCAGTCAGCTCCGCCACCGTGTCGTCGATGAAGCGCTCGTCCACCTCACGTCGGCTGACCAGGTAGTCCTCGATGGCACCGTACTCCCGCGGCTTGAGCACGGCGAAGCTGCGGTCGTCGAAGGCGGCCTTGAAGGGTTGGATCCCCAGGCGGTTGGCGATGGGGGCGTAGATGTCCCGGGTCTGCCGGGCGATCTTGCGGCGGTCCTGGGGCGACAACGTCTCGGGGTGTCGCATCAGGTAGAGCCGGTCCGAGAGCTTGACCAGCAGGGCCCGGAGGTCGCTGGACATGGCGAAGATCATCTTGCGGAACGCCTCGGACTGCTCCTCCGCCGATCCCCGGTAGTCCACACCCGACAGCTTCTCGACCATGCCCAGCAGCTCGGCGATCTCGTCGCCGAATCGCTCGCGCAGATCCTCGATGGCCAGCCTTCCCTCTTCCACCGCCGGGTAGAGCAGGCCCACGGCCAGCGTGTCCACGTCCACGCGCAACTCGGCGAGCTGGTTCGCCATCGCCAGCGGCCGCTGGACGGCCAGGTCCAGGGTGTCGACCGCGGTGCCGCCGCTGCCGGCGCGCAAGGTGTCGTACGCCCGCCGAAGGTGGCGCACGTCGGCGTCCTCGGCGTACTCGCGCACTGCGGCCAGGAGCTCGTCGCAGGTCAGAATCAAAGGTCCACCCTCAGCCGATGTCGGCGATTCGCTCGTCCCGCTCGGCGCGGATCACTGCCGCCCGGATCACGGTGATCAGCTCGTCGGCCGCCCGCGCCAGGTCGTCGTTGACGACCACGAACTCGTAGTCCACGGCGCGCTCCATCTCCCCCCGCGCGCGCTCCAGCCGGATCGCCAGGCTCGCCGGATCCTCGGTCGCGCGCCCGGTCAGCCGGTCCCGCAGCGCCTGCAGCGACGGGGGCTGGATGAACACGAAGGTCGCCGGTTCGCCCGAGGCGCGGACCTGGTCCGCCCCCTGGGTATCGATGTCCAGCAGGACGGTGAAGCCGCCCTCCTGCTGCTCGCGGACCCCCTCCCTGGGGGTGCCGTAGTGTTTGCCGTGGACGACAGCCCGCTCCAGCAGGGCCCCCCTGCCGGCCATCTCCTCGAAGGCCGGCACGTCCACGAATCGATAGTGGATCCCGTCGACCTCCCCGTCTCGGGATGCGCGGGTCGTGGCGCTGACCGAGAATCGAAGCCTCGGGATCGCCTCCAGCGCCCGGGTCACCAGCGTCGACTTGCCCACGCCGCTGGGCCCGCTGAGCACGATCAAGGTTCCCCGTCGCATGGGATCCTCCATCCCCCTCACTCGATGTTCTGCACCTGCTCGCGGATCCGCTCCACGTCGCTCTTGATGTCGATCACCCAGAGGGAGATCGGCGGATCCCAGGCCTTGCTGCCGATGGTGTTGGCCTCCCGCAACATCTCCTGGGCCAGGAAGTCCAGCTTGCGTCCCACGCTGCCGGAGGTCTCCATCGCCTCGCGGAAGGCCGCCAGGTGCTGGTGCAGGCGGACGACCTCCTCGGTGACATCCGCCCGGTCCGCGAGCACCGCAGCCTCGGTCAGCACCCGGTCCTCGTCCACCGGGGTCTCGCCCAGCAGCGTGCGGAGCCGCTCGTGCATCTTGTCCCGCAGCCGGGGGAGCTGGTCTTCCGCGCGGGACTCCACCGCGGTCACGGCCTCCCCGATGGCAGAGCATCGCGCGCTCAGGTCCTCCGCCAGGGCCCGCCCCTCGGATTCGCGCATGGCCCGGTGCTCCGAGAGCGCCCCGTCCAGGGCATCCAGCAGCGCCGTCCCCGCCGATTCGCCCACGTCCGCCGGCCGCAGGGTGACCACCCCGTCCATGGCCGCCAGCTCGGTCACGGTGGGGGCCGCCGAATCCTGGCCGGTGGCCTCGGCGATCTCCGCGGCCGCCCGTACGTAGTCCGCGGCCAGGGCCGCGTCCACGACCAGGCGCGTCGCGGAGCGCCCCACCACGTCGATCCGCACGGTCACGTCCACCCGCCCCCGCCCCACGGCGGAGCGGACGCGGTCGACCACCTGGGCTTCCCGGGGCAGCAGCTCCCGGGGCAGGCGCACCTTGACGTCCAGGAAGCGATGGTTCACCGACTTCACGTCGCAGGTGGCGGCCACGCCATCCGCTTCGGCCATTCCTCGGCCGAAGCCGGTCATCGAGAGTAGCGCTGACATGGTGGCCCCTCTTCTCAGGGTTGGAGCGCAGAGTCAAACGTCGGACGTCGGAGAGAGGTTGTCAACCGGCGGACGCCGCCCCGTGGAACCTTCGGAACAGCTCGGCGAGGCGGGCCACCTGGCGGACCACGTCGTGCTCCCGCTCCACCCGTCGGCGAGCCCCCCGGCCCAGGCGCCCCCGGAGACCCGCGTCCACGCCCAGCCGGACGAGGGCCGCGGACAGGGCGGCGGGCGACGCGGCCGCGGCGATCACTCCGCTGGTCCCGTCCTCCACCAGCTCGGGGATCCCCGACACCGGCGTGGACAGGACGGGCAAGCCCCGCGACATGGCCTCCATCAGGGCCACGGGGATGCCGTCCCGATCCCCGTCCTCGGCCACGCGGCACGCCAGGGCGAAGAGATCCGTGCCCCGGTCGAGGAGTTCGTCCACCTCCTCCCGTGGCCGCCCCCCCCGCAGTTCGACCCGATCACCGAGCTCGAGCTCGGCTGTCAGCGCCTCGAGGCGTGGCCGCTGGGGCCCCTCGCCCACCAGGGTCAACCGGGCGTCCAGCCCCCGCTCGATCGCAGCGGCGAGGGCTCGAAGGAGGAGGTCGTGCCCCTTCTTGACCACCAGCCGGCCCACCGATGTGATGCGCAGTGGACCCTCACCACCCCCGAGCTCCGCCGGGTTCGCGGGCAAGGGAATCCCCTGGCGGACCACCCGCAGCCGGGCGTCGAGCCCGGCAACACCGAGGCCCAGCAGGTGCCGCCGGTTGGCCTCGGAGATGGTCACGACGAGACGGGCGCCGCCGAGCACATCGGCCAGGGAGGGGCGAGGGCAATACAGATCGCGGGCGTGTACGGTGACGCTGTAGGCGATGCCCCTCCGCTGCGAGGCGACCCAGGCGACCTCGGCCATCTCCGCGGCGAAGTGGACGTGCAGCGCCCCCACTCCCCGGCGGTGCAGATCATCGGCCAGCCACAGGGCCCGACGCAGGTCCTTGGGCCGCGCGCCCCAGCGGTCCCAGGTCTGGCGAAGCGGGCCTGCGCTGGAGGCGGGCCCCAGGCGGAGGACCGACGGGCGATGGGCCCGGGGAATGTAGGTGCACCGCTCCATCAGGGGCTCGAGGCCGGCGTGGACGGGACCGGTCGGGCCGGGATCCATCGCCCAGATCGCGGGCGGCGAACCCCCGCGCTCCAGCTCCGCCAGCTCGTCGTAGACGAAGGTCTCCGACAGGGTCGGCAGGTAGCGCAGCAGATAGGCGGGGGTCACAGGGCCTCCAGGAAGGCGAGCATTCGCATCCCCCGGCGGGCCCACGACCGCGACGGCGCCTCCTCCAGGGCCGCCGAGGCGAGACGGAGCGCCAGCGCGCGGTCCCGGTCCAGCCGGTCCACGACCTCCCGGACCGCGCCCGCGTCGCCGGGGGGCACGAGCAGCCCGGTGCGACCGTCCTCGACGGTCCGGCGGACGCAAGGCAGGTCGCTGGCCACCAGGGGAACCCCGCTTGCCAGGGCCTGGACCACCTTGAGCGGCGAAGCGAAGCGGCGGGTGTTCAGGTCGTCCACGTACAGGGCGAGCTGGCACAGGGCCCCCGTCGTTCGGGCGGAGAGCTGCCCCGGAGTCAGGCGCCCGAGGCTGCGTAGCCACGGCGGCGCGTCGGTCCCCCCGCGCTCCGGGCCTGCGATCTCCAGCTCCAGGTGCGGCGGCCAGCCCTCGATCCCGTCGAGAAGCCCCTCGTCGGCTGGGCCGCGCCGCCAGGATCCGGCCAGCACGCGCCGGGCTCCACCCAGCGCCGCCAGCGACTCCCGGGCCGCCACAGGGTCCAGGAGACACCCGTTGCCGAGCACCAGGTGGGGCCTTCTCGCGCCGTGGGCAGCCTCCACGTCCTCGGCCAGCTCGGGGGTGAGGTAGACGTGGGCGTCGGCTCGAGCAGCGGTCTGGGCCTCCCCTTCGTCCCGCTGGCCCAGGGCGCTGGGCAGAGCGTGCCATTCGTGGATCAGGGGCACCTCGAGCCCCAGGGGCCGGAGGCGGGCCAGCTGGGCGGTCACCCCCATCTCCCGGGTCAGGACCGCGTCGATCCCCGCCCGCAGGCAGCGGAGAATCGCGAATCGCCGTCGCACCCCCCGCGCCCCCGGGTGCCGCCCCACGGCGTAGCGGAGCTCCAGGGTCGCCTCCAGGGGGTGGCCCAGGTAGGCCTCGACGGAGGACCGCTCGGGAGGCACCGGATCGTGACGGTCCATCAACAGGACCACTCGGGCCCCGGCGGCCGCCAGTCCGTTCGCCGCCCGGAGCACCTGCAGGGGTTGCGGGCGGGGGGCGAAGGGGTCGAAGCGGGTGACCATCAGTACCCGCGGCCGGTCCGGTACGCGCGGCATGGCGTGCAGCCTACCAGCCCCCCGCGTCGAGGACCCGCCGCGCGTAGGCCTCGGGGGTGTAGTCCTCTTCGACCCGGGTGCGACCGGCCTCCCCCAGGGCCCGGGCCCGCGAGGTGTCCGTGAGCAGGTCCACCAGCGCCTCCTCGAGGCCAGGATCGTCGCCGGGCTCCACCAGCAGGCCGGTTTCCCCATGCTCCACCGCCTCGACGACCCCGGCGGTGCGCCCGCCGATCACCGGTAGGCCCCTGGCCCCGGCCTCCAGGTAGACCAGGCCGAACCCCTCGGTGTCCCCACCCTCCTCCTCCCGACAGGGCATGGCGAACAGGTCGGCGGCCTGGTACGCGCTCTCCAGGTCCTGGGGATCGAGGAACCCGGCCAGGTGGACCGCATCCGCCCCGCCGCAGCGGTCGATGTCCGCTTCCAGCCGCGGTCGGTCCGGTCCGTCACCCACCAGCAGCAGACGGGCACCGGGGACACGAGCCCGGACCCGCGGCCAGGTCCGGATCAGGGCGTCCTGGCCCTTGCGGGGAATGAGCCGGCCCACGCACAGGACCACGGGATCTCCGCCCAGGCCGAGGCGGCCGCGGAGAGCCGCCGGATCCGCGCCTCCCGCCGGGCGATGCACCGCGGCGTGCACGGCCCGGATCCGGCCCCCATCCACCCCCCGCTGGCGCAGTTCGCTTGCCAGCCAGCCCGTCAGCGCGAGGATGCGATCGACCTTGACCAGGGCCTCCGGGAGGGGATCTCGGGCGGTCACGTCCCGGCCGTAGACCAGGGCGGACAGGTGGGCACCCAGTCGCCCCGACAGGGCGCTCGCCGCCGCCGCGATCTGCCAGCTGGCCAGATAGATATCCGCGGGCCGATGCTTCGCGTAAATCTTGAGGAGATAGGGCGTAACATTACGTGTTGTATGGCGTATCCATGAGTGTCCCCACATCCTGACGACCGGATAGGGTCGGCCCCGATCCCAGGCTTCGGCCTCTCCCCCCCGGCCCCTCGCGTAGACCACCACGTTCTCTCCCAGGGACGCCATGCCGGTGGCCAGGACGTCCACGAGGGTGGCGATCCCGCCGTCCTGCAAGGGCGGTAGATCCAGGGTCAGGATGACCCGGGTCGGGCGCCCGCTTCCCGGCCGGCTCATCCGGGCGCCTCCAGCAGCGACAAGGCCCCCTCGAGGACCCCGTCGACGGCGAGCTCCGCCAGGCAGGCGTGGTGCTCCAGGTGGCAGGTGTCCGAGCCATAGAGGGTGCACGGGTGGCACGGAAGATCGGGGGCGAGGGCAATGCCCCGGCCCTCCCAGGGCCAGTAGCCCATGTGGACCCCGGTCGGTCCGAAGAGCCCCAGGGGCCTGGCCCCCGCCGCGGCCGCCAGGTGAAGCAATCCGGTGTCGCCACCCACGGCCACCGAGCACCGGGCCAGACCGCGGGTCGCGGACCACAGGTCCAGATCGTCCTCGATCCGAACGGCGCCTCCCGCGGCCTCGGCCACCGCCGCGGCCAGCTCCTCTTCGCCCGGTCCGTGGTACACCCGCGCATCCCCGCCCGTGGCCCCGACCCACTGTGCGGCCAGCTCACCGAAGCGCTGCGCCGGCCAGCGCTTGGTGGCCCGTCTGGCACCGGGGAGGAGAGCCAACCGGGGCGACTGGGCTCGGGCGCTGCCTCCGGCGAGCCCCCGGGGAAGGCGCGGAACCGCGTCGTGGTCGCCAGGTGCCCCCGCGGCGTCGAGGAAGCGCCGGGGGAAGAGTGTCACCCGCCCTCCCCCACTCCTGAGGCGGTCGTCCCCCGCGCGCACGCCGACCCGCAGCCGGCGATGCAGGGATCCCTTGTCGACCCGGGACGCCGCGCCGCCCAGGGCCATGCTCAGCGCCCTGCTGCGCAGGCTGGCGTGCAGGTCGATCACCGGGCCGTGGCCCCGCTCGCGGATGCGGGCCGCGAGGTCGAGCACCCGCGGGAGATCCGAATCGCTGGTCTCCAGGGACCAGACCTGGCCGATCCAGGGCAGCTGGGCCAGCCAGGGGGCGTACTGGCTGGACGTGACCAGATCTACGGGACCGTGGAGCTCGTGCAGGTGGGAGAAGGCGGGCCAGCAGAGCACCAGGTCGCCCAGGCGGCCGAAGCGGATCACCAGGGGGGGGTGGTCAGCTCCCATGCTCCTCCAGTGCCGTCTCGATCGGGGCCAGAACCTCCCCCACCGGGATGGCGCGCAGGCACTCCAGCCCGTGGGGGCAAGAGCTACGGTAGCACCCGGCGCAGGGCAGCTCCGGCCGGTGGAGGACCCGGTGACCGGGCCCCAGGGGACCGTGGAGGGCGGGCAGGCTCGAGCCGAAGATCGCCACGACCCGGCCTCCACCCGCGGCCCAGAGGTGCATGGGACCGGTGTCGTTGGTCACCAGGACCGGGATCAGGGGCGCCAGGGCCGCGAAGGGGACCGGGGCCAGGGCCCGGTCGCCGGCGAGGGACAGCAGCGCTCCCGGCGCCCCGGAGCCCGCCACCTCCACCTGGAGCCGCCGCGCAATCCCCCCGTCCCCCGGTCCGCCGACGACGACGGTTCGAACCCCCTCGCGGGCCAGGCGCACGCACAGCTCCACGAAGCGGTCTTCCGGCCAGCGTTTGGTCCTCCCGCCGGCGGCGAAGGGGGCCACGGCAACCAGGGGGCCCGCGCCCGGATCCAGGGCATCCAGCGCCTGCCGGGCCCGCTGCCTGTGGGCTCCCCGCGGTCGAATCCTGGGGAGGGGATCGGCCACCGCGGCGCCGACGAAGGCCGCGATGTCGAGGTAGTCCCGCACCTGGTGGGCCGCTGGGAGTCCCCGTCGCCGTCCCACCGGGTGGGTCAGCAAGGCCCGGCGCATCTCGCCCGCATAGCCGATTCGCCGCGGAATTCGCGCCCGGACCAGCTGAAGCGCGCTGCGAAAGGAGGGGCTGAACAGCAGGGCGGCGCCGAAGCGACCCGAGGTCAGATCGCGCACGGCCTCCCCGTCCCGGCGGCGACGGGCGGGTAGGGCCAGGGTGCGGCCCACGTCCGGATGGCCGTCGAAGACGCCCAGCGCCGGCGTGCGCGTGGCCACCGTGATGGGCGCCTGGGGTCGCAGTCGAGCCAACGCCTCGAGAGCTGGCAGCGCCATCACCGCGTCACCGATCCAGTTGGGCGCGCGGAAGAGCAGTGGAGTGGCGGGATTCGCGGGGAGCGGCGGCCGGCGCGTCAAGGGAACCCGGGGTCAGTCGTCCGAGTTGGGCGAACGCTCGAAGCCGGGGATGTTCCGGGCCGCCGCGTCACCGCCGGTGGCTCCCCGGGCGGCCTGCTCGCGCTCGATCTGGCGCTCGGCCTGCATGATCCCCAGCATGCGGTCGAAGTTGGACGCACTGGTGGAGGCCTCCCGGGCCACCTCCTCGGAGAGGGTCCCCTCGCCGTAGAGGTTGATGATGTGCTGGTCGAAGGTCTGCATCCCGTAGGATTCGCCGGTCTCCTGCAGCTCGCTGATGCTGGTGCCCTTGCCGGGATCACGGATCGCCTCGCGTACGGCCGGTGTGGCGACCAGCACCTCGCAGGCGGCGACCCGCCCGCCTGTGTCGGCCCGCTTCACCAGTCGCTGGCAGACGATGGACGACAGGGTGTCTGCGATCCGGTGGCGGACCTCCTGTTGCGCCTTGGCGTCGAAGAAGGCGAGCATCCGGTTGATCGACTTGATCGTGTCGGTGGTGTGCAGGGTCGACAGCACCAGGTGGCCGGTCTCCGCGGCCTTGAGCGCCATCTCCATGGTCTCCTGGTCGCGCATCTCGCCCACGAGGATCACGTCCGGGTCCTGGCGCAGGGCGCCGCGGAACGCAGACATGAAGTTCTGGGTGTCCGTCCCCACCTCCCGCTGGGACACCGAGGCGCTGCGGTTGGGGTGGAGGTACTCGATGGGATCCTCGATGGTCAGGATATGGCAGCGCCGCTTGCGGTTGATCCGGTCGATCATCGCCGCCAGCGTCGTGGACTTCCCGGATCCCGTGGCCCCGGTGACCAGGATCATGCCGCGGGGGACCAGGGCCAGCTCCTTGAGCGCCGGCGGCATGTTCAGCTTTTCGAGGGTCGGTGGACTCGTGGGGATGATCCGCAGTACCAGACCGAAGCTGCCCCGGCTGCGGAACATGTTGACCCGGAAGCGACCGATCTTGGATGCCGAGTAGGCGAAGTCGAACTCGCGGACCTGGTCGACCTTGAAGTTGTAGCCCGCCCGGGTGAGCAGGATCGCGCCGATCTGGCGGGTGTCGTCGGGGGTCAGCGCCGGGACGTTGGGGGCCATGTGTAGGCTCCCGCTGACCCGATAGAGAGGAGGCTCGCCCACCTTGATGTGGACGTCGGAGGCGCCGCCGGCCACGCCCCGCCGCAGGATCTCGATGATCTCCGCTTCGTTGAGGGGCACTCCCTCACCTCCTCTTCTTCTTCTTGCCCTTCTTGCGCGCCTTCTTCGCCTGCTTGCGCTTCTTGCGGGCCTTGGTCTTGTCCACCTTCTTGCGGGTGGCGCCGCCGCCGCCTCCCTCCCCCATCCCCATCATGCCCGCCATGTTGGCGGGGACGCCGCCCATCTGGGACATGCGCCGGGCGGCCGCCATCTTGCCCATGCCGGGGATCTTGCCCATCAGGCCGGTGGCCTTGCCGATCTCGCCCATGACCTGTCGAGCCATGGTGAAGCGCTGCAGCAGCTCCTTGACCGCCTTGGGGGTGCGGCCCGCGCCCCGGGCGATGCGGTCGACGCGGCTGTCGTCGAGGATGTCGGGGTTCAGCCGCTCCTGCTTGGTCATCGAGTTGATGATCGCCTCGACCCGGCTGATCTCCTTGTCCTCGATCACCGTTCCCTCGGGGACCATGTCCCCGAAGAAGGGCATCTTCTCGAAGACCTCCTGCAGCGGCCCCATCTTCTGGACGGTCTGCAGCTGCTCGAGGAAGTCGTTGAAGTTGAACCGGCCGCGCAGGAGCTTCTGGGCGTCCGCCTCGGCCTTCTCCTCGTCGACGACGGCCTCGAAGTCCTTCATCAGGCCGACGATGTCGCCCATGCCCAGGATGCGCGACGCCAGGCCCTCGGGACGGAACTCCTCGAGCTGGTCCATCCCCTCGCCCATGCCGACGTACTTGACCGGCTTGCCGGTCACGGCCTTGACGGACAGGGCCGCGCCGCCGCGGGCGTCACCGTCGAGCTTGGTGAGGATCAGACCGTGGATCTCCAGCCGGCGGTCGAACTCGGCGGCGGTCCGAACCGCGTCCTGGCCGACCATCGCGTCGCAGACGTACAGGATGTTGCGGGGCTGGGTCTGGGCCCGGATCGCCTCCAGCTCCTGCATCAACGTATCGTCGATGGCCAGGCGGCCGGCGGTGTCCATGATCACCACGTCGCGGCCCACCGCCGCGGCCTGGTCGAAGGCCATCTTGCACATGGCCGGCGGCGCGATGCCCTCCATGTGGAAGACCGGGATGTTGAGCTTGCGGCCCAGCACCATCAGCTGGTCCACCGCCGCAGGGCGGTAGACGTCGGCCGCCACCAGCATCGGCTTGCGGTTGTGGTTGTCCCGCAGCATCTTGGCCAGCTTGCCGGCGGTGGTGGTCTTTCCCGAGCCCTGGAGGCCGACCATCATGACCGCGGTGGGCCCCTTGGACGCGAAGTCCAGGCTGGTGTCCACCGGGCCCATCAGGCCTTCCAGCTCGGTCTGGCAGATCCCGACGAAGTGCTCCGCCGGCGAGGCCCGCAGGGTCTGGCCCTTCTTCTTGACCTTGACCTTGACCACCTCGCCCACGGCCTTCTCGGTGACCGCGGCGACGAACTGGTTGACCACCCCCAGCTCGACATCCGCCTCCAGCAGGGAGATCCGGATGTCGCGGATGGCGTCCTTGATGTTCTCTTCGGTGATCTGCGCCTCGCCCGCGAGCTTCTGTCGGGCGCTGCGGAATCCCTTCGTCAGCGTCTCCAGCATCGACTTTTCCGCCTAGCATTCGGCGCGCGGTCTGCGCGCCCTGGCCGTCCTACTCTTCCTCGCCGCACGAGCCCTTCAGCGTCAGCTCGCCGACCTCTCGCGTGGCATTCCAGTAGCCGTCGGCTTCCGTGCTGCTCATCACCGTGATCTCCCAGCGGAAGAATCCCCGGTCCTGGGCCAGGCAGCCGTAGCACACGTCCAGCGTCAGCTCCCCATCGGCCGGAAGCTCGATCTCCTCGTCCAGATTGAAGGGTGTGCCCTGGTCATCCCCCGCCGGCACCATGTCGGCTGCGAACGTCGACGGCGCCAGGAAGTACAGGTACACGAGATCGCTCTCCAGGTTGTCGAACATCACCGGCAGCGTGGATTCGCCCTCGATGTCGATCACCCCGAAGTCCAGGAGCTCGGGATCCATGGTGGCGTGATGGATCGTGGGCTGGCAGCCCGACAGGGTCCATGCGATCGCCAGGGTGGCCAGGACAGCGGTCGTTCTCATCTCACCCCCGTGGAGCCGAAGCCCCCGGCCCCCCGGTTCGTGTCTTCCAGCCCATCCAGCTCCTGCCAGCGGGCCCGTCCCACCGGGCAGAGTAGCAGCTGGGCGATGCGGTCTCCATGGTCGATGGTGTACCGCCCCTGCGCCAGGTTGACCAGCAAGATCCGCACCTCGCCCCGATAGTCGGGATCGATGGTGCCCGGCGCGTTGACCACGGTGATGCCGTGCTTGAGGGCCAGGCCACTCCGGGGACGTACCTGGATCTCCCAGCCCGGGGGCACCGCCACCGCCAGGGCGGTGGGGACCGCAGCTCGGGCGCCCGGCTCGAGCACCAGGGGCTCGTCGAGCGCCGCGCGCACGTCCATGCCCACGGAACCGGGCGTCATGTAGCGGGGCAGCTCCACCGGACCGATGGCGGTCGTGTCGCGCAGGCGATGGATCCCCACGGTCACCGGATCACTCATGGGGCCCCCTCCGGACTCGCGGCATCCGCGGAGTCGTCGTCGCCCGCGGGTGGCGCCTTGGCGGCCTCCTCGAGGGCGTCGTCGTCCATCCGTTCGCCCAGGGCGACCCTAGCCAGGGCGCGGACCGCGGGGTCCGGGTCCCGCAGGCCCGCTCGGAGCAGCTCGTCCACGTCCTCGTCCTCGCCGGCCATGCGCCCCAACCAGCGGGCGCAGTCGTCCCACCCGACCCCCACGTAGACCAGGCAGAAGCCCAGGTCCGAGGACCCCAGGTCCCGCAGCAGCGGCGGCTCCGCGACCGGCAGGGCCAGTCGGATGCGCCACTCGTGGGTTCCGCTCTCCCGCAGCGCGCCGGCCAGGGAGTTGAGCTGGCTCTCGGTCAGGGGCACCCGGTCGGCCGAGTCCCAGCCGCTGGACGCCGGACGGGCGACGAGCTGGAAGCTGGGGCTCCCTGACAGGGGGATCCAGCGCGCACCTCCCTCACCGTGGATCGCCTCCAGGGAGGTCTGGAGGCAGCTGGCCAGGGCGGTACCCGGTTCGCTCTCGTCGGCGGTGACGGTCGGTGGAGCCCGGTTGCCCGACAGGGTGACCGCGGCGGTGGTTCTTCCGCGGCCCACGGTCGATCCCCAGGTGGCGACGCAGTCCGCGGACAGGGAGCCCAGGATGCGGTCGCCCACGCCCGCGCTGTCCCCCCGGGCCACGGGGGTCAGGTCCACCCTGCCGGCGTCGTGGGGGATCTGGCGCGACTTGCCCTGTGTTCCGCCGGTCCGCTCCCGGCGTCCGGCCATCACCCCGGACAGGCAGAGCTCGTCCCGGCCCTCGGGGGGCTCCGCGGGGATCGCCGTGCCGCCGCCGATGCGCTCCACCAGGGCGTCCAGCTCCCCCGACAGGGACTCGTCGAGCCCCTCCCGGAGCGCCTCGTACGGCGCGGCGTTGTCGTGGGGGCCGAGGTGGGTCGCGAGCCGCAACCAGCGGGACTGCAGGGCGGGCGTCTCGCCGGCCCACAGGGGTTTGCAGACCTCGAGTACCTCGCTGGGCTCGGCGCCGAACGCCGGCCAGCAGGCCTCCAGGAACACGTCGCCCCGGGTGAAGTCGTCCAGCCGGGGGTACAGCAGGTCCAGATTCTGCGGGACCAGGCCGAAGCGTCGGGCGGTGTCGAAGGCCACCGGGATACGCGTGGGCTCTCGGGTGAGCAGGTCCAGCAACACGGTGCGCGAGGCGTCCGTGTCGTCCAGGACCAGGGCCCGGACCAGCCGATCGCGCTGTTCACCGTCGGTGACCAGGGGTTCGATCTCGGCGAGCTTGCCCGCCGCGTCGGGCTGCATCACGGCGATGCTGGAGGGCGAGGGATCGGCCTCGAGGAAGGCCAGGGCGGCGGCGCGGCGCTCCTCGTCCTCGCTGGGGGGGCACCCCCCCACCAGCAGGACGAGTCCGAGAATCGCGAAGGCGCTATTCCTCATTCTCCCCGAGGGCGGCGCGGCGCGAGAGGCGGATCTTGCCGGAGCGACGGTCCACCTCGATGCACTTGACCAGCACCTCGTCTCCCTCGGTGATGATGTCGGTGACCTGCTTGACCCGGTAGTTGGCCAGCTCGCTGATGTGGCACAGGCCGTCCGTGCCCGGGAAGATCTCGATGAAGGCGCCGAAGTCGGTGACCTTCTTGACCAGCCCCAGGTACATCTTGCCGACCTCGGCCTCCTGGGTCAGCTCCTGGATCATCTTGAT
>CAZITQ010000152.1:0-23533 GCA_964542165.1 uncultured Rickettsiales bacterium | reverse complement strand
AGACGTAGGCGTAGGTGAAGTTGAAGACCACGTTGCCGCCCCAGTCCACCTGGGGGGAGGTGCCGTCCAGGTCGACGGTGATCTCGTCACCCCGCACGTGGACCGCGCAGCGGATCACCAGGTCCTCGCGTCCCGCCATCTGCTCGATCACGCCCTCGGACCGATAGACGCCGTCCGGGAGCTGCTCGATGGCCGCGCGCATGCTGCGCTCCGTGCGACCGATGATCTCGTCCGCCAGCCCGTCCAGCTCGGCGAGCCCGTACTCGTCCATCATCCGCACCACCTGCGCGGCACAGACGTGGTTGGCGGCGATCTGGGAGCGGATGTCGCCGATCACCTCGTCGGGGGTGCGCACGTTCCAGCGGATGGTCTCCAGCAGCGCCTCGTTGGGCTCGCCGGCGTCCAGGAGCTTGACCAGCGGTAGGAACAGGCCGTCCTCGTACACGTCGTGATTGTCCGACGCGACCCGCCCGCCGATGTCCGCGTGGTGGAACACGCAGGCGGTGAAGCCCACCACCGCGTCCCCGCAGAAGATCGGGCTCAGCACACAGACGTCGTTCAGGTGTCCGGCCAGGGCCCACGGGTCGTTGGTGATGAAGGCGTCACCCGGGTGCAGCGCCTCCAGGTCCAGATCGGCCACCAGCGCCTTGATCCCCAGGGCCATGGCCCCCGACTGACCCGGGGTGGCGAAGGTACCCTGGGCCAGCTCGCGGCCCCGGCGGTCGGTGAACATGCAGGTGTAGTCGTGGGCGTCCCGCAGCAGGGACGAGAATGCGGTGCGCGCCACCGCCGCGTCGGCCTCGTCGACGATGGAGATCAGTCGGCGCCAGAGGATCTCGAGGGTCACCGGATCGAAAGCCATCGCCTCACCCCCTCCCCTTCGCACCGGGCAGGTCGATCCACAGGAAGCCGGTGCCGTCCAGGCGGGCGGTGGCACCCGCGTCGACGACCACCGTGGACTCCCTCTCCTCGACGATCGCCGGTCCCGGGAAATCCACGTCCGGCGGTAGACCGTAGCGGTCGAACACCTGGAACTCGACGAATCCCCGGCTCTCCGCCGAATACGCCGGGCGCACCCCCTTGCGAGCGCCGTCCAGCGTTCTCCCCGCCCCGTCGACCGCCGGGAGTCGGAGCTGGGGGACCGGCAGACTGGCCCGGATACGGAAGCTGACCAGCTCCACGGGCGAGTCGGGGTAGGTGCGCCCGTAGAGTCGTTCGTACTCCCGGTCGAAGGCAGCGCGGACCTCGTCGTGCGACAGCGACGTGAAGTCCTCCGCCGGCAGGGCCACCCGGGTCTCCGAACCCTGGCCGACGAAGCGCGCGTCCACCGAGCGCTCGATGACCAGGCTCGAGGCGTCGCCGCCGGTCCCGCGCAGGGTTCGGGTGCCCTCCTCCTCCAGTCCGGCGAAGATGGCCTCGATGGAGTCGAAGTCCGCCCGGTCCAGCGCCACCTTGTGACTTCTCAGCAGGTCGAAGGCCCTCGGCGCGGTGAAGAACCCCATGGCCGAGCCCACGCCCGCGTTGGGGGGTACCAGCAGCCGGGGAGCGCCGAGCTTGCGCGCCAGCCCGTAGGCGTGGACCGGGCCCGCGCCACCGAAGGCAGCCACGGTCACCAGCCCCGGATTGCCCCCCTTCTCGGCGATGTGGGTGCGGGCCGCGGCCGCCATGGTCTCGTTGATCAGGTCGTGGATCCCCCAGATCGCCTGCTCGAATGAGACCCCGAGGGGCCCCGCGATCTTCTCCTCGATGCCGCGACGGGCGGCCGCGGCGTCCAGGGCCATCTCACCGCCGAGGAAGTAGTCGGGGTCCAGGTAGCCCAGCAGCAGATCCGCATCGGTGACCGCGGGCTGTTCGCCACCCCGGCCGTAGCAGATCGGTCCCGGGTCGGCGCCCGCGCTCTCCGGTCCCACCTGGAGGGTCCCCATCCGGCTCACCCGCGCCAGCGAACCCCCGCCGGCGCCGATCTCCATCAGGTCCACGACCGGCACCTGGATCGTCAACCCGCTGCCCTTCATGAACCGCTGTACCCGCCCCACCTCGAAGGTGGGCACCACCCCGGCCTTTCCCCCCTGGATCAGGCAGGACTTGGCGGTCGTGCCCCCCATGTCGAAGCAGAACATCTCGGGCAGGCCGAAGCGCTCGCCGAAGTACTGGCCCGCGATCACCGCCGCCGTCGGACCGGACTCGATGATCCGCACGGGGAACTCCGCGGCGGTGTCCACCGAGGTGATGCCGCCGGACGACAGCATGATGAACAGCCGGCCCTCGAAGCCCAGGGACCGCAACCGTCCCCGCAGTCCGGAGAGGTAGCTCGCGGTCAGGGGCTTGACGTAGGCGTTGGTGACCGTGGTCGAGGTGCGCTCGTACTCGCGAATCTGTGGCAACACGTCGTAGGAGATCGAGACGTCGACGTGGGGGGCGATCTCGTGGACGAGCTCCTGCAGCCGCCGCTCGTGGATGGGGTTCTCGAAGGAGTTGATCAGACAGATCGCGATCGACTCGACCCCCGCGGCGGCCAGGTCCTCGATGCCCGCCCTGGCCCCATCCTCGTCCAGCGGCCGCAGGATCGTGCCGTCGGAACGCACCCGCTCGTCCACCTCGATGCGCAACGGCCGGGGGACCAGGGGCTCGGGGAACTCGGCGAACACGTCGTACGGCGCGTAGCGAATCTCCCGGCCCAGCTCCAGAACGTCCCTGAATCCCAGCGTCGTGATCAGCGCCGTGGCCGCACCCTTGCGTTCGATGATGGCGTTGATCACCAGCGTGGTGCCGTGAATCACCTCATCCAGCCGGCCGGTGAAGCCGGGCACCACCTGGGACAGCGCCACCACCCCCTCCTCGACCGCGTCGGAGGGATCCCCGGGGGTGGTCAGGCACTTGTGGACGCGGATCTCGCCGGTGTCGTCGTCCAGCAGCACGAAGTCGGTGAACGTGCCGCCGATGTCGCACCCCAGCCGGTAGCTCGCCTCGTCGCCCATGGGGGCCTCCCGTGACCGGACCGGCGGGTTGCCCTCCGCCGGGACGAACATCCTAGCAGCGTCGGGGGGGACGCACCGCAGGAGGCATCCGTCGAGCAACAGGTCCGCGGACTCGCCGACCACGCGGCTGAAGTCCACCTCCACGTCGCCCACGCCAGCGACCAAGTACAGATCGATGTCCTTCGGCTCGTTGAACACGCAGACTGCGTCCCCGTGACCGCTGGTCGGGGTCTCGATCCCCACACCGCAGAACTGCAGGCTTCCGCCCCGGCGCGAGCGCCGGGGAGCGGGGGATCAGGGCCCCAGAAGGTCGCCGCCGGCGTCGACGTAGCCGAGTTCGGGTCCCGAGGCGCTGATGGAGACGTTCTGGAGGGTGAAGCCGGAGATCTCGGGGATCGGGATCTCGCCGATGGCGTCGGTGATCAGCGGGGTCAGCGAGGGGAGCATGAGGTCGAGCAGATCCTCGAACTCGGTCTCGAGGTTGTTGGGCATCGGCGGGTAGGTCGCGTCCACCCACGAGTCGGCGTCCACGATGCTGGCCGACAGCGTCGCGTTCGGGGTCACGCTGAGCTCCAGGCCGGCCTCCATCCCCATGTAGAGCTGCAGCGCCAGGTTGGCCGGATCGGTGGGATCGTCGCCGTACAGCGAGATCTCGAGATCGCCGATCTGCAGGTCGGTCAGGTGGCCGTTGGTCCCCGGGAGCACGACCGGAGGCAGCAGCCCGCTGATGACGAAGCGCGGATCGGCCATGTTGTCGGGCAGGATGTCGAAGTCCTCGGGATCGATGCCCAGGTCCCCCAGCGGGAACTCCTGCTCCAGGAGTCCCCCGCCCCAGAACGCCGTCATCGCCTGGTTGAGGAAGTCGTCCGACAGGGAGACCACCATGCCTGGGGTGGCACCGTAGGTGGGCAGGTTGTAGCCGCCATAGAGACTGCCCATGCCCATCTGGGGCAGGACCCACTGGGCGGGATCGAGGGCCGTGTCGAGGCTCAGGGTGATGCCGTCGTCGTCCACGGCGATGGCGCCGGGTGTGGCCAGGAAGTGATAGGTGTTGGCCATCACCTCGAACTCGGCGCCGATCTCCAGGTCCTGCAGCACGTCCTCGAGCAGCCCGGGCACCTCATCCTGGACCGCGGACTGGATGGCGTCCTCCACGTACCCCTGGACCATGCCGTTGATATCGAGCCCGAACCACACGGCGACGTCGTAGATCCAGCTGTCGAAGTCGAACACGAACCCGGCACTGGACACCGAGACGTCGGTGACCGACGCGCTGATGGTGCCGTTGTTCACCGACGGCCAGACGTTCATCGAGATGGTGATCGAATCGGCGGAGACACTGCCATTGGCCGAATACGGGAACTCGGAGAGCACGCCGCTGGCGGTCCAGTCGACCCAGACGTCGTGAACGGTGAAGCTGGTGTAGATCGCGCCGCTGCCCTGGGGATCGATCTCCAGGTCCATCACCCCCAGGGACGGGTTGAAGACTCGCAATTCCAGCTCGTACAGGGTGTAGCAGACCTCGCCGAAGGGCCAGATGTTCACGCAGTACTCGTCGATGTCGTAGAAGACCGGGTCCGGGATCATCCCGGCGATGTCCTGGGAGGCGACCAGGTCCTCGCCCAGGGTCTCCAGGGTGTCCAGGGAGCCCTGGTTCAGGCGCGCCGCGATGCCGTCGCCGACCACGCTGTCGTTGGGCACGAAATCGCCGACCAGCACGGATCGCCGGTCGCTGCTCGAGTTCCCATCCCCGTCCACGGCCAGGGTCTCCAGCAGGTTGATGCCGAACTCGTAGGTCACGGTCTCGCTGAATTCGCCGTTGGGATCCACGGTGATCGGGTTGCCGTTGAGGGTCGCCGCTCCGATCCCCGACCACTCCTCCAGGAGCAGGCCCGAGACCGTGCCGTTGTAGTCCGTCGACCAGGCCCCCCGCGGGGGGTTCCAGATGTCGATCTCGGGTCCGAAGGAGTCCACGAGGAAGAACCCGGTCTCGTCGGTGATCTGGGTCCCGTCGATGGTGGCCGACACGCTGAACCAGCCGTCCTCGGTGAACGTCAGCTCGGTCCCGCTGAGCAGCACACTGGCCGGGTTGGAGCCCTGGTCGGCGAGCACCCCGACGGTCCACGACGCGGTGGTCTCGTTGCCGTACGCGTCCACGATCTCGGCGCTTGCGGTGATCACCTCCTGCACCTCCGGAGGGAAGGGCGACAGGGACAGGGAGATACCGGCGGCCTCCGAGGCCACCACGATCAACACCGCGCTGTCCCAGGGGTTGCTGCCCTCCAGCACGTCGATCCGGATGATGTACTGATCGGCCACGGTGCAGGTGATCTGCGTCCCGGCGATGGTCACGTCGGCGCTGTCCGCCGTCACCTCGGACTGTACCCCGGTCACCTCGTTGCCGTACGCGTCCCAGAAGGAGGCGCTCCAGGTCACGGCCCCTCCCGCGGTGAGGGTGCCCGACGACAGGGTGATCTCCACGTCGTCCACCGGTCCGGGGGTGATCTCGAGGGATTCCTGATCCGCCGTGCCGGTGGCCGACGCGGTGATGGTGTAGCTGCCGACCAGGGTCCCGCGGATGGAATCCGCGGTGATGTCCAGCTCCCCGTCGGAGGTGACCTCCACCTCGTCCACCTCCACCGGGTTGCCCCAGGCGTCGACGCCCGTCACGGTGTACCCGGTCCAGGCCCCCGCCTCGGCGCTCCCGGCGTCCAGGATCAGGTCCAGGTCCGCCAGGTTGCCGGCCCACACCGACAGGGGGGCCGTGGCGCTGAACTCCTGCTCGTCGATGACCACGGCCGCGGTGATGGTGTGGTCACCGGCGACGGTGGGGGTGAGCAACTCCGCGGTGAAGGACAGGTCTGATTCGAGATCGCTGGACAGGTCCACGTCCACGGGCTGGCGGCCGCCGTAGTCGGTGATCATCACGGCGGAGTACCCCGCCGAGTCCCCGGCCTCGACGGCGTCGGGATCCACGGTGAACTCCAGCTCGACCCACACGTTGGGGACCGGATCGATCGTGGGAACCTCCGGGGCGTCCGGACAGCCAACGACGACGAGAATCGGGAGGAGAAGCAGAAGGGACCTGCGCATCGATGGGGCTCCGATCTGGGTCCACGACCCGGATCGCACGATATCAGCTGGGGGGTCCATCGCCTAGGTGGTTGCGGGCGCAGGGGGGAGAATCGGGCACGGGCACGGGCAGCGGTCTACGGCCTGGGCACGGGGGTCGCCTGTCGTGGAACCATCCCCAGGAGGCTCCTAGCGCTCGATTTCCAGGTACCCCTTCTCGGTGGCCCACTCCAGGGAGGTCAGGGTGGTGCTGATGACCTCGTCGTTCTCGGGTTCCCTGGAGCCGGCGTAGACGTGGATCGAGCGGTTCCGGCCCTCGTGTTTGGCCAGGTAGAGGGCCAGATCGGCCGCAGAGATCAGCTGGTCCAGGTCCACGTCCGCCCCGGAGCCACGGAAGAGGGGGTAGGAGGTGAAACCCACCGAGCAGGTGCGGCGGACGCTCACGTTGCCGGGTGCGCCGAACTTCGTGGCTTCCACCCGAGTGCGCAACCGCTCTGCGAACTGCTTGAGGTAGTACTGCCGTGTGCGGGGCAGCACCACCAGGAACTCCTCCCCACCCCAGCGCACCACCAGGTCCTCGGCACGCACGCAGGACCGCAGGACCTCGGCGAAGCGCACCAGCACCGCGTCCCCCGCGTCGTGGCCGTGGGTGTCGTTGACCTCCTTGAAGTGGTCGATGTCCACCAGGAAGAGCCCCATGACCTCGTCGTCGGGCTTCGCCCGGCGGTCCTGCTTGCCCTCCGACGTCCTCGCGAGCTGCCGCGTGGCCTCGGACATCACCCCTGCCATGGTCTCGAAGAGGTAGCGCCGGTTGCGCAGCCCGGTCAGGGCGTCCCGCAGGGCCAGCTCCTTGAGCTCCTCGGTCAGGTCCTTCAGCTCGCGGGTCCGCTGGTCCACCTCGTCCTCGAGCTCGCGCTTGCGCTTGCGCAGCTCGCGGATCCGCAGCGCGGGCAGGCAGAACCCGAGGATCACCAGCGCGGAAGCACTCGCGATCTTGAAGGTCAGGGTCTCGTGGAAGTGCGGCCCGATGGTCACCTGGATCGACCGGGGCTGCTCACTGGAGGTCCCGTCCACCCCCACCGCTGCCACGTGGAAGCGGTAGTCGCCCGCTCCCTGGAGCCGGTAGTCCGCGTACCGCTGGTGGCCGTTGTCCGTCCAGTCGGCCTCCCATCCCTCGAGCCAGGTGCGGTATCTGAGCGCCTCGGGGTGGGTCAGGGTTGGCGAGGCGAAGTCGACCCGGATCGCGTGGGGACCGGGCGGGAGCTCCAGGGCGGAGGCGGGATCCCGATCCTCTCCGTCCACCTGGATCCGAGTGATGGCGATCGGCGGCGCGCCACCGCTCTCCCGGGCCGTGGACGGGTCGTACATCACCAACCCCTCCACCGTGGTGAACCACAGCCGTCCGTCCCCGGACCGGGTCCCCGCCGGGTGCGCGCCGCCGGTGCACTCGGCCTGGGGGATACCGTCGGATTCGTTGAACGGCCGGCTCTGGATGCTCTCGATGTCCCCGGCCGCGAAACGGGTCAGGTCGCTCTTGGAGACCCGGAAGACGCCCCGGTTGCAGGTCAGCCAGAGGAAGCCCTCGCCGTCATCGACGATCTCGTAGATTTTGTCGTCGAAGAGCCCGACCCGGGACGTGTAGGCCGTGGTCTCCCCCTCCGAGAGGCGCACCAGCCCACCGGTGGTCCCCAACCACAGCGTCCCGTCCGCCTCCTCGTGAATGGCGAAGACCTGGTCCTGGACGCCCTCGAGGCCCACCTCCACCGGATGGATCCGCCCGTCTTCGAACCGGGCGAGCCCGCCTCCCTGGGTGCCGATCCAGACCCGCCCCTCCCGGTCCACGTGCACGTCGCGGACGATCTCCTGCGGCAGGCCGTCGGCGGCGGTGAAGCTGCGGATGCCGTCGGCGTCCACCAGGGACAGGCCGGTCCGCGTTCCGACCCAGAGTCCACCGGCGAGATCGTCGGCCATGGCGTAGATCTTGTCGCCGGCCAGGCCGTCGTCCGGGGTCAGCCGGGCCCATCCTTCGCCCGTACGGCGGAACAGCCCGTCCCCGAAGGTCCCGACCCAAAGGGTGCCGTCGCGGTGCTGATGGAGCGACAGCACGTCGAGCCCCGCCAGGCGATCCCGGCCCGGGAAGGGCACGGCGCGGGTGCCCACGATCCGGTCGAGCCCCTTCTCGGTGGCCACCCACAGACCGCCGTCCCGCCCCTCCAGCACCGACCAGATTCCGTCTCCGCTGAGGCCGTCCACGGTGGTGAACGCGGTGAAGGACCCGTCTCGCAATCGGTTCAGCCCTCCGCCGAAGGTGCCGATCCACAGGTTGCCCTCCCGGTCGGCGTGCAGGGAGCTGACCCGGTGGTGGCTCAGCCCCTGCGCGACGTCGAAGCGCGCCACGTCGCCGGCTGGCGTGAGCCGCAGCAGCCCGCGGTCGTTGGTCCCGATCCACAGGTTCCCGTGGCCGTCCACCGCCAGGGATTCGACCGCGGACCGCCCCACCGCGTCCGGCGCCAGCCTCTCGGCGCCCTGGTGCGTCCAGCGGAACAACCCGTTCGACGCCGTGCCGATCCACAGCTCGCCCTCACCGCCGGACAGCAGACAGCGCACGTCCACGTCCTCGAGGTCCGAGGCCGCCGGGAGCCTCACGGGTTCGTCCCCGTCGAGCACGAACAAGCCGTGGTCCCGGGTCCCGATCCAGACCTCTCCCCGGTCCCCGGTCTCCAGCGCCGTGACGTGTCGGCCCGACAGGGTGTCCCCGGCCACCGGGGAGAACGCGCCCCCGGCATGACGCAACATGCCCGAACCGGTCCCGATCCACAGGGTTCCGTCGTCGGCGGCCGCCAGGGACTCGACAAAATCGAGGCCTTGGCCGTGGCCGTCCCCGAAGACCCGGATCTCCCCGCCCCGGTGCCGGATCAGTCCTCCGCCCTCCGTCGCGGCCCAGAGCGCTCCGTCCGCCCCCTCCTCGAGGGCCACCAGGTAGTTGACGGTGATCTCGGGACTGTTGCGGCGGTCGAAGACCTGGAACTCGATGCCGTCGAAGCGGGCCAGCCCCTCCTGGGTCGCGACCCAGAGGTAGCCGGCCCGGTCCTGGAGGATGCCCATCACCGACACCTGGGGCAGGCCCTCGGCTCGACCCCAGGTCTGGTGGACGTACTGGCCGGGCCGCTTGGCGGGGTCCAGGCCGGAGGCAGGCAAGGGGATGTGGGAGAGCAGGAGCGCGACCACGATCAGGGCGCGGTGGATACAGGATCCGGACCGGCAGCGTGCCATGGGCCGACCACCCCCCCGGTGTTGCTCCCGTCTGCCGTCCCCACTCGAACGACCGACGTACCCGCGAGCCTCCCGCTACGAGGGTGTCATCGGACGGACGGCGCAGAACTGAACCTGCGCGCGTTCTTACAGGCGAGCCGGACCTCCACCCTCGAGGCGGGGTTCAGTGTACCCCGGTGGGGGGCGGGGGGGGATCCCCGGCCAGTGGGGCCAGGAGCCGCTGGACCGAAGCGAGAAGGCGCCGGACCTCCGCTGTCCCCTCGTCCAGCAATTCCAGGCGGAACCGGCGCAGGCCCAGGCCCCACAGGGCGGCGAGGTCCGAGCGGCCGTCCCTCAGCCGGGGGTCGACCACTGTGTTGCGACAGTGGCGGTCGGCGAGGACGGGATGGACCCGCCCCTGGTCGTCCACCAGCTCGAGCCGGTGATCCCGGCACACGTCCCGGCAGTGCCGGCGGTCCCCCGCGTCGGACAGCCGGGCGGCGTAGAGACAGTGTGCCGTGTGGAACAGCGGTAGGTGGAGGACCAGAGGCACCTCGATCCGTTCGGGAGGTACGCCATCGAGAAGCGCTCGGTAGGCAGGGAGGGGGAGGTCGGCACCCGGGGCCACCGTGTGGAGGCCGGCCTCGAGGAGACCGGCCACGGAGAGGCGATTCACCGCGTTGAGGGTCAGGTCCCCCATCGCCACCGCCGGGCCAGGGCGACGGCGGGTCCAATCCGCGAGCTGCCCCAGGGTACGAACCAGTACGGCGTCCGCCCCCCACAGGTCGCGCGGAAACGACCTCTCGCCCGGTAGCTGGCTCCGGTCGAGCGCCGCCACGGCGAACACCCCCTGCGCGCGAGCCGCCTCGATCAGCGGACCCGGGGTCCCCGGAGCCGGAGGATCGGCGATGATGACCGACGGCGGACCGGTCTGGAGCGCTGCGTCCACCTGTGAGACGGTACGGCAGACCAGCGTCAGCCCCCCGGGCACCGCGGACCGATCCGCGGGACCGGGGGCGCTGGAGAGGGTGTCCAGGGCCCCCGCATGGACGATTCGATCCGGAGGGCGCGCCCGCTCCCTGGACAGGTCGCTGCAGGCCTGCCGGCGCATCCGATTCAGCTCGGCCGGAGGCAGCGCGAGGTCTCCGTGGACCTGGAACTCGAAGCCCGCGAGGGCGAAGGGCGTGTCGCCCATCTTCCCGACCCGCGCCCGGACCGTGTCCCGCTCCAGGGGGTGGGTCCGCGCAGCCTCCAGCGGAAGCGTGCTGTGGACCTGGGTGATCCGCCCCTCGCCGTCGTCGAGCACGAGCGACAGGGGCTCGCCTTCGGTCCCGGAGATCCGGGCCCGGACCGGGTGACGACGGGGTTCGACCTCCCGCGACCGCCCCTCCGCGGCGAGCCGGAGGCGCCGATCGAGGGCCGGGTCGTCGGTGCGGGCCAGCCACCTCCCGGACCCGGCCACCGCGGCGGAGAAGTCCGGACCCATCCGCAGGCGAACCCCACCCCCCGGCAGCAACATGACCCCCCCGCCCCCCCCCCCCCCCCCCCCCCCCCGCGGGGCGGCGCCGCCCCCGCCGCCCCCCGGCCCCCCCCGCCGTCCTCCCCCTCGATCCCCACCCCGGCGCCCGCCTTGAGCGGGAACGCGGCTCGGTCCAGCTCCAGCACCCGTCCTTCCGACCGCACGATCCGACCCACCCGCAGGCCCTGCCCCCCGGGGAACCGACCCCGGACCAGGGCTCTGTGGTCCGCACCGTCCAGGTAGCCGAGGGTCGGCTCGCGGTGGAAGGGCTGGAGCAGATCCCGGCGCTCCTCGGGGTCCAGCGTCGCGGCCTCCCCGGCCCCGAGGCGGTCCAGCAGCCGCCGGTAGTGCATGACCGCCGAGGCCACGTAGGCCGGACGCTTGAGACGTCCCTCGATCTTGAGGCTGTCGACGCCGGCGTCCACCAGGTCCGCGATCCGATCCGCCGCCACCAGGTCGCCCGGGCTCAGCGGATGGGGCACGCCCCCCTCCAGGGCCTCACCGTCCAGCCGCAGGTCCCAGGGGAGCCGGCAGGGCTGGGCGCAGGCGCCGCGGTTTCCACTCCGTCCGCCGCGGGCCAGGCTGGCCGTGCACTGTCCGGACCAGGAGAAACACTGGGCTCCGTGGACGAAGGCCTCCAGCTGCAGGGCTGTGCTCTCCCGGAGCCGCCGGATCTGGGCCAGCGACGCCTCCCGCGGCAGCACGAGCCGTTCGATGCCCAGCTCCTCCAGCAACCGGCAGCCGCCCTCGGTCCCCACCGAGGTCTGGGTCGACGCGTGGAGGGGGAGGTCGGGGCACAGCCGCCGCGCCAGCGCGGCGATGCCCAGATCCTGGACGATGACCGCGTCCACGCCCATCGACACCGCCTCGGAGAGCATCCCCTCCACCCGGGGCAGTTCGGGGTCGGTGGCCAGGGTGTTCAGGGTCAGGTAGATCCGCACGCCCCGGGGCCGGCAGAGGGCCACGGCACGGGCGAGATCGTCGGGGCCGAAGTTGGCTGCCCGGGCGCGCGCGTTGAACCGCGACAGGCCCAGGTAGACGGCGTCGGCGCCGCAGTTCACCGCGGCGCGCAGGCTGTCGGGTTCACCTGCCGGGGCCGCCAGCTCGACCATCTCGGTCCCTTCCGCTGCTCTCGATGCCACGCGACGACGTCACCCGGCCGCTCAGGGCGTCGCCAGGTCCCAGACCACCGCCGTGTCGTCGGAGAACGCGGGGGCCACGCCGAAGAAGTCGCTGTACAGGGTGGGCCAGTCCAGACCGTGCACGTCCTGGTCCCGCCAGAAGACCGCGTAGCGGAACCCCATCTCCCCCAGCTCCTGGCGCGGCTGGTGGACGGCGGGGGCGGGCATCCCGCGGGCCATCTGCTCCAGGGCCGACAGCGCGCTGCTGGTGTTCACCCGGCGCCTGTACCCCGGTTCCACGTGGAGTTCCTCGTTGTACGCGGGCCCGCCGTCGATGGGCTGCCGGTGGAAGGGCACCTGGATCAGGGCGGCGTCGTCGACCCGTCGCAGGGGCAGCTGGAGCAGCGGGTGCTGTCCCGGTTCGTCGGCCAGGTTCTCCAGAAAAGACGGCACCGCCAGCACCTGGGGGTTGCCGGCCATAGCCGTGTAGGGGGCGCCGTGGAACATGATCCTCGCCTCGGCCAGCGCCAGCAGCGCCAGGACGACGGCCGCGATCCGGGCGGGACGGCCGGCCGGGAGGGCCGCCACGAGGGCGGCCGCACACCCCGCCCCACCGATGACCGTCAGCGAGAGCCAGCGGTGGGGCCACCACATCCGCTCGAACAGGGGCAGCCCGTCGAGCACGCGCGACGGCATCGGAACCAGCCGCCCCCCCACCAGCAACGGCTCCCCGGGACGAAGCTGGACCTCCGGCCCGAAGGCCATGGCGATGCCCACCAGGGCGATCCACGGCAAGATGCCGGCCATCCGCCGGGCGCGGCCCACGACGAGCGAACCGACCAGCAGCGCGATCAGGATGAAGGGCAGCCCGACGCAGACCCGCTGCGGGAAGGGGGCGGAGGGCCACAGCGCGGTGTCGAGCAGCGTGATGGAGTAGAGCCGGCGCAGGTTCCCCGCCAGGCCGCTGGCGTGGGCCGAATCGGCGACGGCGCGGGCGTATCCGGAGTCCGCCTCCCCCATCCTCGCGATCACCGGCCATGCCGCCGGGAGGAGGAGGACCGCGGCGATCCCCAGGACGATCCCCAGGGGCACCAGCGAGGCCGGATCGGGACGCCGGCGGATCAACCGCGCTGCGGCGAGGCCGAGCCAGGGGACCGCCAGGAACACGGCGTAGAACCAGTAGCCGAACCCGGCCGCCGCCAGCGCCAGGCCAGTGGCCACGGCCGTGCCCTTTCCACCGCCACGGGACAGCTGGATCAAGCCCGCGACGTACAGCGCCGAAAACGCCAGCAATCCCTGCTCGGCACGGCCGTGGATCAGCTCGGCCCAGGCGAAGTTGCTGGCCAGCAGCACCGCCCCCGCGGCCACGGCCGGTCCCCGTCGGCCCCCGCCCACGGTCCAGCCCAGCACGTACCCGGCGAGGCCGTTGAACGCGGCCAGGAACGGCAACGAGAGGTTGTAGCCGGCCAGCGGCCCCGCCAGGACGACGAAGGGCAGCTGGATCCAGGTGACGCCCACGTTCCAGATGTGCAGCGTCACGTCCATGCCGTCGGGGTAGTACAGGCCCGGGGCGTCCATGGGACGTTCGCCGGCGATCAACTGTCTCCAGAAATGCCAGCGGAACCAGACCGCGGTGTGGATATCCGGGTGGGGCCACGTCCCCATGGCGTGGCCCCGGACGTACCGCAGCAGGGGCCACGAGAGGAGACCGGCGCCGAGGAGGTAGGCCAGATAGACGCCCAGCAGACGCGCCGCGCGGCCGGCAAGCGGGCGCAGGCGCGTCGTTCGTGTCACGGAGGACCTCCCACGTCCAGACAGGGTAGCGCGCCCGTGCAGCGGGTTGTAGCCCGGGTGACACGCAGATCAGCGGCGCCGCGGCCTGGAGAGCTCGCGGGGGACGCGGACCGCGGGGGCGCCCAGCAGGAAACCGTAGCTCCGGTTTCTTGCGAACCGAAATCAGGGAAGCGTCGTCAGCGGGGTGCCGTCCTCGCGAAGCAGGATCATCGAGGGGCCGCGGCTCTCGTCCAGTCCGAGGCCGGCGCGGGTCACCCCCTCGCCGTCGGTGAGGATCAGCCCGGATCCCATGGTCTGGCCCACCCCCGCGGTCAGTCGGGTCCGGCCCTGCTCGTCGTTGATGAACAGGCCCGATCCGTCGGTGCCCACCGAGAGCAGGGTTCGTTCGACACCGTCGGCTGCGGCCAGGGCCAGGGCGGCCCCCGAGGAGGTCACGGCCAGCCCGGCGCGGTCCACGCCGTAGGGATCGGCCAGGGCCAGCACCGGCCCGGCCTCCGTGGCCTGGAACACCGCCTGGGGCTGGCCGTCGGCGTCGACGATCTCCAGCGTCGACACCGCCAGGCGGTCGTGGCGGCCGGCGGCGGACTGGCTGCAGGCGCCCCACACGGCCGCGGCGGCCAGCAGGCCGGCCAGGGCGGCGAGCAAGGTCGTCCGGCGCCAGCGCCGCACCCGCCCCTCGAGGACCTCGACGCGGCGGGTCAGCTCCTGGATCTCACGCATGGGGTCCCCCTCAGCCGCGGCCGTGCATCCACTTCTTGAGGATCGGCGTCAGCGCGAGCAGGACCACCCCGCCGCCCACCGAGGTGCAGATCAGCGTCTGCCACAGCGGCAGCTCGAAGTGGTGGACGATCTCCTCCATCCGCTGGGCCATGTAATCGGCCAGGGCCGCGGACGCGAACCACAGCCCCATCATCGTCGACACCACCCGCACCGGCGACAGCTTGGTCACCAGCGACAGGCCGATGGGGGACAGGAAGAGCTCACCGGTGGTGTGCAGGAGGTAGACGATCATCAGCCACCAGATGGCGGCCCTCACCCCGCTGTCGGCCACGTTCTGGGCGCCCCACATGACCACGAAGCCCAGGCCGAGCACGATCATGCCCCAGCCCATCTTGGCCGGTGTGGACAGGGCCAGGCGGCTCTTGTCCCAGCGGGTCCACATCATCGAGAACAGGGGCGCCAGGGTGATGATGAACAGGGGGTTCACGGACTGGAACCAGGTGGCGGGGAACAGCCAGTAGCCCTCGGGGACCGGGATGGCCCGGAGAGCCTCGTCCAGGGAGGCGTCGTCCTCGCCGGCGCCCAGGGTCTCGTTCTCGTACCCCTCGCGAATCTCGCCCACCTGGGCCCAGTACGACACCTCGTCTTCGACCTTGGCCTCGCCCCAGGGCAGATCCAGCAGCCGGTCGGTGTGCTCGTCGGCGAACAGGTTCATGGTGCCGCCGGCCTGCTCGAACCCGACCCAGAAGAAGATGACGAAGAAGCAGACCACGCAGACCACGATCAGCCGCTCGACCTCCTCGCGGGTGAAGGGCTCGGCGTCCGGGTCCTTCTCGTTGTACAGGGCGTAGTACCCACCGACCGCCACGGCGATCCACAGGAAGAAGGCGGCCTTGAAGCCCCCGTCGAACAGGCTCCACACCGGCCCGATCACCGTCCACAATCCGAGGGCGATCAGCACGGTGGCCACGCAGGCCGCGATCCAGACCGCGATGTGGATCCAGTCCTTGCCATCCAGGCGGGTGTCGTCGGTCGCATCCACGTGGGGTGGGAAGCCGGCCTTGCCCAGCCAGCCCTGGAAGACCAGGAAGGTCAGCGTGCCGATGATCATGCCCACGGACGCGGACGCGAACCCCAGGCCCCAGCCCACCTTCTCGCCGATGGTCCCGCACACCAGCGGCGCCATGAAGGCGCCCAGGTTGATGCCCATGTAGAAGATGGTGAACGCGCCGTCCCGGCGCGGGTCCTTCTCCTCGTACAGGCTGGACACGATGGTCGAGATGTTGGGCTTGAAGAAGCCGTTGCCGCAGATCATCAGCCCCAGGCCGACGAACAGCAGGGACTCGGACGCCAGGGCCAGCTGGCCCAGGGCCATGGTCACGCCCCCGATGAAGATCGCCTTGCGGGCGCCCAGGTACTTGTCCGCCAGGTACCCGCCCAGCACGGGGGTCAGGTAGACCAGCCCCAGGTAGGTGCCGTAGATCTCCAGGGCGTCGGAGCGCTCGTAGTCGAGCTTGTTGACCAGGTAGAGGGTCAACAGGGCGCGCATGCCGTAGAAGGCGAAGCGCTCCCACATCTCCGTCGCGAACAGGACGTACAACCCTCGTGGGTGGCCCTTGATCTCGTTGGCCATCGGTAGCTCCCCTCGCCGCGCGGATCAGGACCCGCCCGGACCCTCCGGATCGATCCGGACCATCAACGTGCCGCGGTCCACGTTGTCTCCGGCCCGCACGTTGACCTCGGTCACCGTCCCCGACACGGGGGCGGCGACCTCGTTCTGCATCTTCATCGCCTCGAGCACCAGCAGCACGTCGCCCTCGTGGACGGCGTCCCCGGCCTCGACATTGACCTCGATGATGCCGCCGGGCATCAGCGGGAAGACCTCGCCGTCGGTGGCCTCGTCCAGACCCGCCGCGTGGGCGGCGCTCTTGCGCTGGGCCCAGGTCAACTCGTGGGTCATGGACCCCGGGGCGAGCACGATCTGCTCGCCCGCCGCGCCCCGGGGTTCGTCCCCCTCGCGGGTCAGCTCGTAGGCGCCCTCGTCGATGGCGACCCGGTAGGTCGCCCCCGTCTGTTCGACCGTCGCCCGGTGGGTGACGCCGTTGCGCGTGACGAGGATCTCGTCCCCCTCGCGGGTGACGTCGAAGTCCACCGTCTCCCCGTCGATCTCGAGCCAGAACTCCATGTCGCTTCGCTCCAGGCTCCAGGCCTCAGGCTTCAGGCTTCAGGCAAGAACTCATCGTCTTCTCACCCGACGCCTGACGCCCGACGCTTGACGCCTCATTACCCGTGACCACGGGTGATCTCCCAACGTCCCGCCAGCTTCCAGGGGTTGACGCCGCCGCTGGACGGTCCGTCGTCGACGACTCGGTGGTTGCGGTCCTGGATGTCGAAGGCGACCGCGGCCAGGGCGGCCAGGACCCGATCGGGATCCTCGCCGCCGGCATCGCGGATCTTCAGATAGGTCTCGGTCAAAAGCGGGAAGATCGCCGAGGTGATCGCGTCCTCGACGCCCGCGCAGCGGTCCCCCAGCCGTTCCTCGGCGGCCGGCATCTCCGGTTCCAGCAGGTCGGCCGCGCGCCCCTCCACCGGCGTCTCGTCGCCGATGGCGATCTCCACCACGTCCGGGTTCATGGGCGCCGGCGGTCGGCCGTACTTGCCCATGCAGTAGAGCTTGGTCTCCCGGGTCACGGTGCCGTAGCGCTGACCGGTGAGCACGTTGAAGGTGGCCTGGGTGCCCACGATCTGGCTGCTGGGCGTCACCAGGGGCGGGTAGCCCAGGTCCGCCCTGACCCGGGGGACCTCCTCGAGCACCTCGCCCATGCGGTCCAGGGCGTCCTGCTCCCTGAGCTGGTTGGCCAGGTTGGAGATCATCCCGCCGGGGATCTGGTAGGTCAGCACCCGGGTGTCCACGCCGGTGAAGCTGGACTCGAAGCGCCCGTAGCGCTTGCGGGCGGCCCGGAAGTGCCCGGCGATCTCCTCGAGCAGGGTCAGGTCCAACCCGGTGTCATGGGGGGTGTCGCGGAACATGGCGACCAGGGTCTCGGTGGGGGGCTGGCTGGTGCCGCCCGCCATGGCCGAGATGGCGCCGTCGATCACCGAGGCGCCGGCCCGGGCGGCCTCGAAATAGGCCGCCTCGGCCATGCCCGAGGTGGCGTGGGAGTGCACGTGCACCGGCAGGCCCACGTGGCCCACCAGCCCTTTGACCAGGTCGTAGGCGTCCTTGGGGGAGATCAGCCCCGCCATGTCCTTGATGCACAGCAGGTCGCAGCCCATCTCGCGCAGGGTCTCACCGAGCGTCAGGTAGCTCTCGATGGTGTGCACCGGCGAGACCGTGTAGCTCATGGCCCCCTCGGCGGTCTTGCCGGCCCGCTTCACCGCCTCGATGGACCGCCGCAGGTTGTCCACATCGTTGAGGGCGTCGAACACGCGGAAGACGTCGATCCCCTCCCCCGCCGCCCGCTCCACGAAGGCGTCGACCACGTCGTCGGCGTAGTGCCGGTAGCCGACGATGTTCTGGCCCCGCAGCAGCATCTGCAGGCGGGTGTTGGGCATCGCCCGGCGCATGATCCGCAGCCGCTCCCAGGGGTTCTCGCCCAGGTAGCGGATACACGAATCGAAGGTCGCGCCGCCCCACATCTCCACCGACCAGAATCCCACCTTGTCGATCAGGGGCAGGACCGGCTCCATGTCCTCGATGCGCATGCGGGTCGCCAGCAGGGACTGGTGGGCGTCCCGCAGGATCGTGTCCATGATGCCGATCGCGCCCATGGCTCCTCCTCGTCGCCGTCCCCGGCTACAGCGGGATGTTGCCGTGCTTCTTGGCGGGTCGCGGCTCGCGCTTGTTCTGGCAGGCCTTCAGCGCGTTGATCAGGGTCGGTCGGGTCTGCTGAGGCTCGATCACGTCGTCCACGTAGCCGCGGGCCGCGGCGATGTACGGCGAGGCGAAGGTGTCCCGGTACTCGGCGATCAGCTCGTCGCGCCGCGCCTCCGGCTCCTCGGTCTTGCCCAGCTCCTTGCGGAACAGGATGTTCACCGCCCCGCTGGCACCCATGACCGCGATCTCCGCCTGGGGCCAGGCGTAGTTGAAGTCCGCGCGGATGTGCTTGGAGTTCATGACGTCGTAGGCGCCGCCGTAGCCCTTGCGGGTGATGACCGTGAGCTTGGGCACGGTGGCCTCGCAGAAGGCATACAGCAGCTTCGCGCCGTTGAGGATGATCCCGCCGTACTCCTGGTCCACGCCCGGGAGGAAGCCGGGCACGTCCACGAAGGTGACCAGCGGGATGTTGAAGGAATCACAGAAGCGGACGAAGCGCCCGCCCTTCCACGAGGCGTCGATGTCCAGGCAGCCGGCCAGGTGCGCGGGGTTGTTGCCCACGATGCCCACGGCGTGCCCGCCCAGGCGCGCGAAGCCGACGATCATGTTGCGCCCGAAGTGGGGGTGGATCTCGAAGAACTCACCGTCGTCCACCACGTGGGCCACCACGTCGCGCATGTCGTAGGGCTTGTTGGGATCCACGGGAACCAGGTCGATGAGATCCTCGTCCATGCGATCCGGTGGATCGGCGGTGGGCTTGAAGGGCGGATCCTCCATGTTGTTGGACGGGATGTAGGACATCATCCCCCGGATCATCTCGATGCAGTGGTCCTCGTCGTCCGCGGCCAGCGAACACACGCCGCTCTTGGACGCGTGGGTCAGGGCGCCGCCCAGCTCCTCGAAGGTCACCTGCTCACCGGTCACGGTCTCGATCACCTTGGGGCCGGTGATGAACATGTGGCTGGAGTTCTTGACCATCAGGATGAAGTCGGTGATGGCGGGCGAGTAGACCGCGCCCCCCGCGCAGGGGCCCATGATGGCAGAGATCTGAGGCACCACGCCGGACGCGACCGTGTTGCGGAAGAAGATCTCCGCGTAGCCGCCCAGGCTGACCACCCCTTCCTGGATCCGGGCGCCGCCGGAGTCGTTGATCCCGATCACCGGCGCGCCGTTGCGCATCGCGAGATCCATGATCTTGCAGATCTTCTCGGCGAACACCTCGCCCAGGGCGCCGCCGTAGGACGTGAAGTCCTGGGAGAAGACGTAGACCGTGCGGCCTTCGATCTCTCCGTAGCCGGTGATCACACCGTCGCCGACGATGCGCTTGTCCTCCATGCCGAAGTCGTGGCAGCGGTGGACGGCCAGGGCGTCGAGCTCACGGAAGGTACCCGGGTCCAGCAGCTTGTCGACCCGCTCCCGGGCGGTGCCCTTGCCCAGCGAGCGCTGCTTGGCGATCCGGTCCGGCCCGCCGCCCGCCAGGGACCGCTCCTTGAGTTCCCGCAGTTGCGCGATCTTGTCGTGAATGTCCACCGAGGACTCCTCCCGTAGGCGACCCGCACCTAGCGATCGGGGCACAGGGGCTGCGCAGGGCAGCCCCAGAAGGGGCTTTTGGAGTGAGAGGGAGGATACTTACGCCCGCGCGGGCGTGCAAGGCAGGAGCTGTGCGCTCACCGGGGAAGGGCTCAGCTGCCCGGAGCGCCCGTGATGGTCAGGTTGCGCACGATGTTTTCGTTCCCCACGACCACCACGTCCACATCGGGCTCGGGGTTGTCGAGGAAGTTGCCGTTTCCGCCCACCTCGACGCTGGAGATCAACCAGGCCGTGGCATAGGGCTTGACCCAGACCTCGTACTGCAGCTCGGTGCCCTGCGCGTTCGGGCTGACGATCAGGTCGTAGTTGTACAGCCCACCGCTCGCGATGGCCTCGGTGAGGCTCTCGCCGGTGTAGAGATCGGCCGGAGACGCCTTGCGGGCCTCGATGAGCACGTTGTCCTCGTCGGCCAGATCGGCGAACTGGAAGCTGCCGTCGGTCTGCACCACGCCGCTGATCTTGACGTAGGGGTTCCACAGGGGCAGTCCGAAGGACTCGGGCATCCGGACCAGCATGTCACCCACGTTCTCGGCCCCGAGATCCCACTCGTGGATCACGTCGCCGCCGATGCCGTCGACGGTGATGCCCCAGTCGTCGGTGGGCTCGAACAGCAGGTTGTTGTTCCAGTCCCAGGCGCCGAGCACCTCGAGGGTGGTGTGGGCGCAGACGGTCAGCTCCCAGGGGAGGTAGTCGTCCTGGTTCGCGCCGTCCATCGTCCCGGGCTTGGCGATCCACCACGGGCCGCCGCCGCCCTCGGTGTACACCGCGACCATCGCGTCGCCCACGGCGTCGATGTGGGTGGTGCCGTGGAGCACCTCCTGGCCGCTGATGTCGATGTAGCCGTTCCCGCCGCAGCCCCCGCCACAGCCCTCGCCGTGGAAGCCGATCACCCACTCGTCGCACCACTTGTATTCCACGTCCACCAGGATCTCGATGTCGGTCACACCTCCCGCGTCCACCGAGATGGACTCGGGGTAGAACACCATCGCGTCCCTGGCGCTGAGGATCGTGTCGTTGTACGAGTCGATCGCTGCCATGACGTGGACCTCTTCCAGGTCCAGCGGCAGGTCGTCCTCCTCGGGGACGAGGGTGAACGACGTCCCCTGGGTCCTCGGATCCGGCGGGATCTCCGACGGCACATCGATCACGAAGGGGTTGTTCATGTTCTGCTGGGATGCGGTCATCGCCGCGTAGAACAGGCCCAGGTTGTAGCCTTCGGCGTTGACATCGACCCACTCGAGCTCACGACGGGCCCAGTTCCCCGCCTCGTCCTGCTCGTAGTAGACCGGAGTCGCGAAAATCTGACCGCTCACGGAGAGAGGCTCGACCGCGTCGTCGTCACCCGAGGTGTCATCATCCCCCGTGGCGTCGTCGTCATCGGCGACGTCATCATCGTCCGGCGGGCAGCCCGCTCCCCCGTTGAGCAGGGCGATTGCGGCGATCAGCATCGTCGAAAAAGCGAGCGACACCCATTTCGGAACTCGTGCGCCGTGAACCATGGTCTTCCCCTTCCACGAAGTATCTTGGCCGCGCGACAAGTTTTGTACGCGCGATCTACATGTCGGGCACATCCCATTTTTCTTTGTCGTATCAGGCGAGTCAAGTAATCAAATCGTCGTTCCGGGGCTGGGGGTCCGTCTTCGAGGACCGAAGTCGGTCCCTGACTCCGCGATCTGGCAACGAGAACACCGCGGGTGCACCGGCGAAGGAGGCACGGGGAAGCTCCTCGCGGAGAAAACAGGTTCGACCGACAATGCGACGGATCGGGAACGTATGATCCAGACGATGCCTGTGAAATCCCGCGTGCGCTCCACCTTCGCCCACCTGGCCCTCGTCTTTGCGCTGCAAGGGACCCTGTCGCTCTCGCTCGGGTGCGGCGACCGATCGACGGAGCGTCCGGGGATGGTGTTCATCGACACCGATGACGGCGGTTTCCACATCGATCGCTACGAGTACCCGAACATCGAGGGAGAGCGCCCCCGCCACGAGATCTCCCTGGCCGTGGCCCAGGAGGCCTGCGCCGCCGAGGAGAAACGCCTGTGCACGGACGCGGAGTGGCGCCGCGCGTGCGCGGGTCCCGAGGGGACCCGGCGGTTCGGCTACGGTTCGACCTTCGAGATGGGCGCCTGCTTCGCCGGGGTCCGTCCCTCGTCGGGACACTCCGGCATGCCGAACGAGGCCGACGTGGTCGCGGCCGCGGGCGCATATCCCCGCTGCGTGACCCCCGATGGCGTCCACGACATGGTCGGCAACGTCGAGGAGTGGGTGCTGAGCAGCTGGCAGGGGGGGGAAGGGATTCTCGAGGGCGGCGCATCCTTCACGTCCTCGTGGTACGCGACCTGCGACGGTCACTACTCGCGACAGCCGCACTATCGCCTCGATCCCCACGAGCCGGTCTTCTCCGCCGGATTCCGCTGTTGCTGGAGCAAGGGGGCCACGATCGAGGCCGAGTTGACGGATGCCGCACGTACCTCGGACACCCTGTCGCGCACGGAGGCCGCCACGAGCGGTGCATCCGTCACCCCCTACGAGCCAGCGGACGAGGTCCAGGTCGCCCCCGGTCTGTTCGTGGATCGCTACGAGTATCCGAACCGGAGCGGCGAACGCCCCAGGGTGGCGGTGAGCTGGGAGGAGGCAACCCGCCTCTGCGCCGACGCGGAAAAACGCCTGTGCACCGCCGGGGAGTGGGAGCGAGCCTGCGCAGGAGCGGAGTGGCGGCGGTTCCCCTACGGAGACCCGTTCCGTCCGCAGTACTGTCCGATCCAGACCGGATCCCCACAGCCGTCCGGGAGGTTCCCCCGCTGTTCCACCCCGGAGGGGGTGGCCGACCTGATGGGGGGAGTCTGGGAATGGACGGCTACGGAGCTGGACCGCCCCGAGGGACTGTATGAGGACAAGGGAATCCTGCGGGAGATACGCGGCGGCTCGTGGTACGCCGACGCGATGGACGGGGCCTGTCGTCCGCACCTGGGATATACCGCTACCCCCCAGTCCGCGGAGTTCCCGGACCTGGGCTTCCGGTGCTGCCGCGGGGCCCTCACCACGCCCGACAGGGAGACCCCCAGCGGGTCGGTGGCCTGTCCAGCCGACATGGCCCCGACGGGGGCGGGCTGCGTGGACATCTACGAATATCCCAACCGGGGTGGGGAGATGCCCCTGCGGGAACTGGACCTGCCGGAAGCGGCGAAGGCCTGCTCCTCGGTGGGCAAACACCTGTGCACGCAAGAGGAGTGGGAGCTGGCATGCGGTGGGAGCGGCAGGCGGCGCTGGCCTTACGGGGAGAGCCACGACACCTCCGCCTGCAACCTGATGAAGGGGGAGTCGGACATGGGAGACCGGCGACGGGAATCGGGCAGTCATCCAGCCTGTATGACGCCCGAAGGCGTGTTCGACCTATCGGGGAACCTCTGGGAATGGACGTCCGGGCCGCGGGAAACGGGCGTGCTGATGGGGGGCGGGTGGGTCGCCACCGCGGGCTTCGGCTCCTGCACCACGCGGGCGGAAGCCGAGGCCAGCTATCGCACGATCCAGACCGGTGCCCGCTGCTGCGCCACCCCCGCCGAGGCGGCCCGATTGCTGGCGGCATCGGACTGAGCTACGCTCGGCAGACAGGAGGAATTCCCCGATGACGAGACACGCCCGCGCCGTCCTGATTGGATGGTTCGCTGTG
>CAZITQ010000151.1:0-23656 GCA_964542165.1 uncultured Rickettsiales bacterium | reverse complement strand
GGCCTCGTCGACCGTGTCCGCCACGTCGCGGACCGGCATCAGCACCGTGACGGGGGGACTCGGAGTCTGCGCAGTCGTCACCGGATCTGGAGACCGTTGAGCGACTCCCACATCGCCCGGTCCGCCTGGTCGGTCAGCTCGTCCAGGAGCTGTTGCCGGTAGATCCGCGAGGTACAACGGATGCGGACCTCGCCCTCGTCCAGCAACCGGTGCAAGGACGCCTCGGTGAACCGGTCGCACCACAGCCAGATCCGCTGGGTGATGCCGCCGGTGACCAGGTCCTCGTCTTCCGTACTGCGCACGGTCTGGCGGTCCGCGTGGGGGCCGAGCTGTTCCTCGAAGCGGGAGAGGAGGAGGGACTCCGGGGTCTGCAACAGCGCGGGATCCAGGTGGCGCAGCACGCCCATCAGGCGGTCGCGGTAGAAGGTGTACTGCACGCGGACGGTGGTGGAGTCGTCGTCGAACGACTCCCACAGGTAGTACACGTCCTCGTGGCTCAGGTCGGGCTGGCGCTCCATCTTCTGGCCGCGCACCGCCTGCACGGCCTCGCCGCTCATACCCCACGACACGTTGTCGAACCCGGGGGGCAGGGTGGGCTCCCCCTGGCTCAGGTGGGCGAAACCGCCGCAGACGTCGCCGGCCCGTGCCTGGAGGGGGAGGAGCAAGGAGATCGACAGCAGGATGAGCATCAGGGGTCGCATGGATCGGGGCTCCTGTCGGGGCATCGGCCCATCATACCGCTGTGCTACGCTCGCGACGATGCGTCTCCTCTCCCCGACCCCCCTCACCGCGCTCCTCGCGTGCGCGCTCGTAGGGCCAGGCTGCTTCTTCCTGCCGTTCCGGCCCGACGATTCCCCCGACCCCTACGGGGACTACCGCCACGGCAGCGATCCCGACCTGGACGACGACGGCGACGGCTGGTCGGAGACCGATGGGGACTGTGACGACGGCGATCCTGCGATCTCCCCGGAGGGGATCGAGTCCGGCAACGGGGTGGACGACGACTGTGACGGGATCGTGGACGAACCCCCCGATCCGGTCGACGCCGACGGCGACGGCTGGACCCCCGAAGACGGGGATTGTGACGACGGGGACGCCTCGGTCCACCCCGGCCGGATCGACGAGTGTGACGAGCTGGACAACGACTGTGACGGGCTGCTCAACGAGGACTCGGCGGGCGACGACCCCCAGGAACCCAACGACGGCAACGCCCACAGCCTCGGGAACCTGACCAACGCCACGTCCACCCTGGGCGGCTTCCTGCACAACGCCGACGACGTGGACCGCTTCTCCTTCTACGTCGAGGACACCTGGTACGGCGACTTCGGCATCTGGGTCGACCTCAGCGGGATCCCCGGCGACGCCGACTACGCCCTCGAGCTGTGGCTGGGCAACGAGATGATCGCCTACAGCGACACCAGCGGTGGCGAGAGCATCACCTTCGAGGGCGAGTCCTTCCACGACGACAGCGGGACGTACGAGGTGGAGGTGAACTCGGCGCTGGGGTTCTCCTGCTCTGATCCCTACGTGCTCGTGGTGGAGGGCGCGGGCTGAGACGCCTCCGGGCTCGCGAGCCGCGCGAGTCCCTCCTGGATCACCCGAACGTAGAGTTCCGGCGTCCCAGCCGGCGCGACCGCGAGCGCCTCGAGCTCTCCCCTCTGCGGGTCCTCCGCCGAGAGCGCACGGCAGACGGTCAGCACGTGCAGGCCCACGGGGGAGCAGAGCCGGGCCTGGACCGCGTCCAGCTCGTCGGTCCCCATCCCCCCCTGGGGCGTCGGGGCCTCCCCCCGACCCGCCGCGATGGCGGCCAGGGCCCGGGCCCCGTCGCTCGCCACCCGCAGGCCACCCACCTTCACCCGATACGGCGCCAGGTTGGCCACCACCACCGCGGCGTTGAGGGCGATCACCGGCAGCAGGGCTCCGCGCAGCTCGGGCAGCTGCCAGTACAGCGCGTGCAGTCCACCCTGGAGCAGGAGCTGGGCGACGATCCCCCCGTAGTGGTAGACAAACGCGCTGTAGCGGCCCATCGGGAGCCGGGTGGGAAAGGCGACGGTCGCGCCGCCGGCCAGGGGCAGCGGCCCCACGAAGAGGTTGAACCGGCGCGTCAGCGGCAGCGTCCAGAACCGGCGCCCCCCACCGATCCCGCTCGCGGCGACGTAGTATCCCCCCAGGCGTCCCCCGAGGACGTGGCCCAGCTCGTGGACCGCCACCACCAGCGGGACGGCCGCCAGGAGCAACAGCAGACGGAAGGTGAGGTATTCGAGCACGGTGGTTCCCCGGGGACGAGACGGCGCGCATCGTAGCACGGAGGGAGGACCGACCCCGGGCTGGCCCGAGGCGTGCGCCCTGTGCGGGCACCGGTGTGGGGCGGATCGCCGGTCCGCCCGCGGGCGCTGTCGCACCGGCGCGGAGGTGGTGGTCTCGGCCGCGGTGGTCCACCGGGGCGAGGAGCCCCCCATCTGCGGTCCGGGAGGTGCCGGCAACGTGTTCTTCGGGCGCTGCTCGCTGCGCTGCCTGTTCTGTCAGAACCACGGCATCAGCCAGGCGGATCGGGGCAGGGCGGTCAACTCCGAGCGGCTCGCCGAGATCCTGCTGGACCTCCAGGGACGCGGGGTCAGCACCGTGGGGCTGGTCACTCCGACCCACGTGACCCCGGTGGTGGCCGAGGCGCTGGGGCGCGCGCGCCGCCGTGGACTGGGAGTCCCCGTGGTCCACAACGGCTCGGCCGTGGAGCTGCCCGCCACCCTGGCCTTGCTCGACGGACGGGTGGACGTGTACCTGCCCGACCTCAAGTGGGCGAGCGCGGATGCCGCCCGGCGATACAGCGGGGCGGAGTGGTACCCCGAGGTGGCGCGAGCCGCGATCCGCACCATGGCCCGACAGGTCGGGCCGCTGGTCCTCGACAGGGCGGGCGTGGCCGTCCGGGGCCTCCTGGTTCGCCACCTGGTCCTGCCCGGGGACGCCGCGGGCTCGGCGGACTCGTTGGCGTGGCTCGCCGACACCGTCGGACCCGGTGCCCTCTCCCTCCTGCGCCAGTACCTCCCCCTCCACCGGGCCGTGGGACACCCCGTCCTCGGCCGCAGCGTCACCGACGACGAGTACGAGGAGGTCGTGGCGTTCGCCGACTGGCTGGGCTTCGATCCGATCTACGTCCAGGACGCCGGAAGCGTCGAGGTCGGCGTGCCCGACTGGGACGAGGCGGAGGTCTTCGACTGGGACGGGTGATCAGGCCGGTCGCGCGACGGCGTAGCTCGCCAGGCCGGCGATCTGCTCGAGGGCTCGGTGGGCGGCGCGAGCATCGCGGCCGACCACCCCGAACGCGAGCAGGGGACCGCTGGCTGGCCACAGCGCGGGGCTCCGGGCGCGGCCACTGCGGATCACGTCGAAGGCCCGGGCGCCGAGGAACTCGTTCAGCTCGCCGGGAGACCAGGGTCGGCCGACGTGGGTCGGGTCGTCGCGGAACGCCAGCGCCGGGCCCGGCCCGAACCAGCGGGGCATCGAGGGGGCCCGCTCGGTCCGCTCGGAGGGGACCTCGACGTACAGCCGGCCGTCCGGGGCGAGGACACGTCGGATCTCGTGGGTGATGGGTCCCGGGTCGTGCAGGTGCTCCAGTACGTGGGCGCAGACCACCAGCCGGAACGCGTTGGCGGGGTAGGGAAGGGAGCCCGCCTCCAGATCCACGGGAGCGAAGTCGGCGCGGGTGGGTACCCGGGATCCGCGCCGCCGGTCCACACCCGCCAGGATCAGGTCCGTGCGGCGACGGGCCAGGCCGGAGAGCCAGTCCCCCCGGCCGCACCCCACGTCCAGGACCGCATCGCCGGCTTGCAGCCGTGCGGCGAGACGCGTAGAAACGCGGCCCAGGAGGGAACGGAGGAGGGCGATGGGTTCGACCACGCGGCGAGAATACCGGGTTTGCTCCGGGAGGGGGCTCGAGCTGCGACGCCCGTGGCTCCTCGCCGCCATCGCCCTGCTCGCGGGTTGCCCCACCGAGGGGGAGCCACCGGAGGTGCTCGTCGAGGTCGACGGCGCGTCGGCCGTCGCCGAGGTCGACCCGCGTTTCCTGTCGTTCGCCGTGGATACGGCGCAGGTGCTGGGAGGGCGGTTCTGGAATCCCGACTCGGAGGATGCCTCGGAGCCGGAGGTGTGGGTCGATCCCTACGACTTCGAGCGCGAACGCCTCCGGATGCTGGCCGCCGAGCTGGCGCCGGGGATCCTCCGGGTGGGGGGCACGGCGGCGGACACCGTGTACTACGACCTCTCCGAGGATCCGGTCGACGAACCACCCGAGGGGTACGAGCTACTGTTGACCCGCGACGAGTGGGAGGGATTCGCGGGATTCGCGGGTGACCTGGGCCTGGACCTGTTCTTCACCCTCAACGTCGGACCGGGGCCACGCGACGAGGGGGGGGACTGGGTGCCGGACAACTCCCGGGAGCTGATGGAGTACGCGGTGCAGCGCGGGGATCCCGTGGTGCTGTGGGAGCTGGGCAACGAGATCAATGCCTTCCTGCTGGCCCACGGGTCGGTGCTGTCGGTCGACGACTACGCCGCGGACCTGGCCACGGCCCGGGCGCTGGTGGACGAGGTGGCCCCCGACGCCCTGCTCGCCGGGCCTTCCAGCGCCTACTGGCCCGCGATCGGCGACATGACCGGCTTCTACCCCGCGTTCATGCCGGTGGGCGGGCACCTCCTGGATGCGGTCACTTGGCACTACTACCCGATGCAGTCCCACCGCTGTCCGGTGGCCTCCCGGCCCGCGGGGCCCGAGGTGATGCTGGATCCGGTCCATCTGGACGAGGTCCACGTCTGGTCCGACGAGATCGAGGGGCTGGCCGCCCAGTACGCCCCCGGCGCATCGGTCTGGCTCGGGGAGTCCGGCAACGCCCAGTGCGGAGGAGAGCCGGATGTCTCGGACACCTGGGCCGGGTCGTTCTGGTGGCTGGATCAGCTGGGCGCGCTGGCCGCGCGGGGACAGCCCGTCGTCGTCCGACAGACGCTGTCGGGCTCGGACTACGGGCTCGTGGACGACGTGACGCTGGAGCCCAATCCCGACTACTGGGTCTCGGTGCTCCACAAGCGCCTGATGGGACCGTCGGTGCTCTCCGCCTCCACGCAGGACACCGATCGGCTCCGGACCTATGCCCATTGTGACGCCGGCGGAGGGGCGGGCGCGGTCGCCGTCGCCCTGATCAACCTCTCGGACCAGTCCATGGACGTGGGCATCGATCTGCCGGGCCCGGCGCTGGTGTACGAGCTGACGGCGTTCAACCTGTTCAGCAAGACGGTCTATCTCAACGACGAGACCCTGGAGGCCGGGGGTGCCGTCCCCGATCTCGTCTCCTACGGGGACGAGCGCGAGGACGCTCGGATCGTCATGGACGGGCGGAGCCTGGCGTTCGTGAGGATGCCCGACGCCGCGGTCGACGCCTGCGATTGACCCTCACCCGCTCTCACGTGATCCAGTTCCACTCCCCCACGAACAGCACCTCCCCCGTGATCGCGTCGATCAGAATCGCTTCGCCCCCGCCCTCGACCTGGCTCTCGTACAGCAGGTTCTGAACGGCCCAGCAGGGCCGCTGTTCGCCGTGGTTGAACACCAGCCACGCCTCGAGGCCCTCGAGTCCGTCGTCCATCTCCTCCTGGTCGGCGATGGGCTGGGTGGGGCCCGACGGCTCCTAGAAGAGCGCCCCCTGGGTCCCGAACTCGATCTCCTCCTTCAGCCTCGCGATGGTGTCCCACCGGGTCCGGACGAAGTCCGGTAGGTCGTCGCCCGTCCTCAAGAGCTGCTTCAGGAACGCTCGGGTCACCGGATCCGATGGGTAGCCCGAACCCAGATCGCCGTGGATCCGCCGCAGGCTCTCCAGCGCTGCGTCCCGCTCCGTCTTGGCCAGCACCGACGCGGCCCCCACGGCCGGGAAGCGATCCTCCGCCCTCGGGGTCGCGGTCACCCGCTCGAGAGGGAGCCCGAAACGCTCCGCCATCCGCTTGCGGAACGCCTCGATCCCCCGGGGGGTGACCGGCGCGTCGATCTGCACCGCGTCCGGCCGCAGCTCGGCGCAGATCGCCACGAACGCGTCCTCTTCCAGGGTATTGAGGTTGCCGCCGTCGATCGCCGCGGGGGAGATGGCCACGGTCCGGCAGCCCAGGGCCATCGACCGGAGTCGCTCGGCGGCCTCGGTCCGCCGTGCCGCGGACATGCCCTTGCTGTCGCGCCCGCCCGCGTCGCGCACCGCGGCCTCGTCCTCCTCCCGCAGCAGGTAACCGCCCACCACCAGTGGCCCGAACACGCTGCCGCGACCGGCCTCGTCGAAACCGAGATATCTCATGGGCGGGGATCATACCCGGCGGATTGTCAGGACCGTGTCAGATTCCGCACGTGACAGCGCGCCCACGCGTGCGGATATAATCAACGCGCCCGAGTGTGGGTGGATGGGTGTACCCCGGCCCGCCACCGCATCAGGGCGCGACGAGGCTCGAGTCCCGCGGGGCACCAGAGATGTGGAACATGAGACGAAACGTCCTGTTGCTGGCCATCGTGCTCCCGATCCTGGCGTTCGCCATCAGCTGCCCCGAGGAGGTGGTGGAGGAGATCGGTGAACCGGTCGTTCGCCTGAGCCCCCGGGCCGGGGGCGTGGGCATGTCCGTGGACCTGGAACTCCGGGGCACCAACACCGACTGGGACGAGTTCGACCCGGTGGTGGACATGGGCGAGGGGATCACCATCCGGGACGTGGAGGTGGACGGCCGCACCCTGGCCTTCGCCGTCGCCGATATCGCCCCCGACGCCCCCCTGGGGTGGAGAGACGTGCTGGTGTCCTTCGGGGAGCGCCAGTTCAAGATCACCGACGGATTCGTGGTCCAGACCGGGGCGATCCACATCGAGCCCGACCGGGCGCGGCTGGGCGAGTCCCTGGACATCGAGGTGACCGGCACCAGCACCACGTTCCAGGACGGCTACACCCAGGCCAGCTTCGGCGAGGGGATCTGGATCGACGACGTGGAGGTGCTCTCGTCCACCTCGGCCCTCGTGCGGATCAGCATCGACCCCACCGCCTCCCCGGGGGCCCGGAACGTGACCCTGTTCAACGGGTCCACCGCCTGGACCCTGTACGAGGGGTTCCTGGTCGACCGCTCGGCCGTCACCATCACCTTCGATCCCCCCCAGGGCAACCAGGGGGAGACCGTCGACTTCACCATCAAGGGCACCAACTCGTCCTTCGTCGACGGCGAGACCGAACTGCAGATGGGCGACGACATCGTGGTCGACTACTTCGACGTGATCGACGCCACCAACGCCTTCGGGACCATGACCATCAGCAACGCCGCCGACCTCGGACTGCGCGACGTGACCGTGGTCTCCGGCGACGAGATCCTGATCGTCCACGACGGGTTCGAGGTGCTCGGCTCGCCCCCGGACGTCAACAACACCCTGTGCAGCATCTCGCTGTCCGTCACCCGGGTGGTGGACAACAACAGCTGCGCCATCGAGGAGAGCTACTCGGCGGGGATCGTGTTCTACGCGCCGCTGGATCCCCCCTGCGGCGAGTCGCCGCCGCCCACGATGGTCTTCCCCTTCGACATCAACTACAACTACCCGGTCTGGCAGGGCGACGACACCGACTGCCCCTACCCGGCCACCTTCGACGCGGGGGAGCACGTCTACCTGGACTCCTCCGACGGCACCCACTCGCTGACCTTCGATCGCTACGTGGACCCCTACTCGGGCATCACCGGCTACTACCTGGACCACAGCATGTCGCTGGCGGACTACCACTTCGACCGTCACTACTCGCTGCGGTCCGATGGCTCGGACGACCCGGACCAGGTCCCGGAGTTCGACACCCGCTACGACGAGACCCCGGGTGCGGATCCGGGCGGTGTGATCCTGCACACCATCCCCATGGACTACGACCTGCTGCAGCCGCAGCTGTGCAACAACTTCACCCACGACCCGAACGAGGAGCTGCTGGTCGAGTGGACCATGGCCATGACCTACGACGTGGCCGGCCTGTCCATCGTCCTGCAGACCCAGGACGCCAACGACCCGGACAACGCGGCGTACAACATCGTGCTGCCCTGGGACGACGGCGAGTGGGTCTGGGACCCCGAGCAGCTGCTCATGCTGCCCGAGGGCAACGGGTACCTGGTGTTCGGCGACTCGGCGGTGCAGCCCATCTGGGCGCTACCGTTCTCCGACCTGTTCCCCAGCGGGCCCATGGCCGGCAGCGGCCTCACCACCATGGGCTTCATGATCCTCAACAGCAGCGCAGAAGAAGAGCCCGAGGAATAGCAGCCACGGCACCGCCGATCGCAGGGGCGCGAGAGACGGGACGATGAGGGACATGCAACCGACACGATCGATATCCGCATTCGTCGCGGTGGCGCTGCTGGCGCCGCTGCTGGGGGCCACGGGCACCGGCTGTACCGACACCGGGATCTACGCCCTGAACCTGGGCGAGGTGGCCGTGGTGACCGGCGACTTCGACACCCCCGAGGGGGCGCTCTCCGCCCTCGAGGTGCCCTACACCCTGGTCAACGGCTGGCACGCCGACGGTCCCCGCTACGACGTGGAGGAGGACTACGACTGGGAGTCGGTCACCTACGACGTCGAGGTGTTCCTCCAGGACGCCTTCGAGATCGGCGCCTACGACGTGACGTTCCTGTCCTGCGGGATGCGGGGGGCGGGCGGCTTCGTCTACAACAACGCCGCCGAGCCGGACGACCACCTGGTGGTCGACGACGCCGTGGTCACCAACCTGCGGGAGTACGTGGACAACGGCGGCTTCGTCTACGCCACCGACTGGAGCTACGACCTCGTCGAGGCCGCGTTCCCCGACCAGATCGACTTCCTGGGCGACGACGAGGTGCTGGACGCGGCCCAGCTGGGCGAGCCCCAGACCATCAACGGGGTGGTCACCGATGCCGGGCTGATGGAGCACCTGGGCATGAGCTCGGGCAGCAACGAGGTGGAGGTCCGCTTCGACTTCGACGCCTGGTCCGTCATCGAGGGGGTGGGCAGCGGCACCAGCGTGCTGGTCGAGGGCGACATCATCTACAAGGACGGGGCCGACGCCGCCGATCTCGACGACTCGCCGCTGCTGGTGGTGTTCGACTACGGCCGCGGCAAGGTGGTCTACACCCCCTTCCACACCCAGGCCCAGTACACCACCGACGTGCAGGACATCATCAACTACCTCGTCCTCCAGTTCCATCAGGCTGAGGGGTAGGAGGATCCCATGACGAGACGGACCTCCGCGTGGTCGGCCGCCCTGGCGGCCTTGCCGCTGACCCTGCTGCTGGGCTGCCCCGAGTACACCCTGCGACCCAACGAGCAGACCGACGTCTTCCTCCAGGAGACCCGCAACGTGGTCGACATCCTGCTGGTGGTCGACAACTCGTGCTCGATGGTGGACGAACAGGAGAAGCTCGCGGACAACTTCCAGAGCTTCATCGACGCCTTCGCCGGCGTGGACGTCGACTACCAGATCGGCGTGGTCACCACCGACCAGGAGCAGGAACACCACCAGGGCCGGCTGCGGTGCGCCGCCGACGTGGTGGGAGACGCCACCGGTCCCTTCGAGATCACCACCGGTAGCAACGACACCCTGATCCTCGACTTCGGGGACGGGGAGATCAGCGCCACGATCCCGGGGGGCACCTACGCCGCCGCCCAGCTCGCGGACTGGATCTCCTGGCAGTCTCCGATGGCCGACTACGCCTTCGCCGTGGCCAGCAACGCCGACGCGATCTGGATCACGACCGAGCTCCCCTGCGAGGAGGCCTACCTGGAGGTGGGTGGAGGCACGATCAACGACACCATCGGCATCGAGGAGGGCTACTCGATGACCGGCGTGCGGCTGATCACCCAGGACACCGAGAACCCGGCGGCCCACTTCGCGGCCAACGTCCACGTCGGCGACCGCGGGTCCGGCTTCGAGCAGGGGCTGCAGGGCGCCTTCATGGCCCTGTCCGAGCCCCTGCTGTCGGGGGAGAACGACGGCATCTTGCGCGACGACGCCGCGCTGTCGCTGGTCTTCGTCTCCGACGAGGAGGATCAGAGCCCCGATCCGGTGAGCTACTACCTGGACTACTACTACGCGGTGAAGTCCCCGGTGGACGGCTGGGAGGCCTACCGGGACGACACGATTCTCGACATCTCCGCCGTGGTCGGCGACGTCCCCGACGGTTGCGAGCAGCAGTCCGGCGAGGACGTCTACCCCGCGGCGCCCGGGTACCGCTACATCGACCTGGCCCAGCGCACCGGCGGGGTCTACGACTCCATCTGCAACGAGGACTTCTCGCCGCTGGTCTACGAGCTGGGCCTCAACATCTCCGGCCTTCGATCGGAGTTCCACCTCAGCCGCTTCCCCGACGAGCTGACCCTGGTGGTCCGGGTCGCCCTCGAGGGCGAATCCGCCGAGGAGGTCCAGGAGGGCTGGATCTACGACTGCGAGGAGAACCGGATCGTGTTCGACCAGGACCACGTGCCACCGAGCCAGCACCGGATCGAGGTCAGCTACACGGTCGTTCCCCACACCGGCGGCGACTCCTGCGGCGGGGGGGAGGGTTGATCATGACGTTCAATCGCGGGATGTGGATGTTGCTGCTGATCCTCCCGGTCCTGGGGTTGGCGCTGGCCGGCTGCCAGGACGAATGCGAGGAGAACCTGCACTGCGATCTCGGGCAGGTCTGCTCCGGCGGGACCTGCGAGGACGCCACCTGCGTCCTCAGCGAACAGTGCCCGATGGAGACCTACTGCGCCGAGGAGTCGGGCACCTGCGAGCCCGGGTGCCAGTCCGACCGGGACTGCTACCCCTACCACAGCTGCAACCAGGACCGTCAGTGCGTCAACGCGGGTTGCCGCAGTACGGTGCTCGACTGCGCCTTCGGCGAGTTCTGCAACACGCTGACCGGGGAGTGTTTCGAGGCCAGCGGCGCGTATTGCCGGGAGTGCGAGGGCTACGACGACGAGGAGGAGTGCGGAGCCGGCAATCTCTGCGTTTCCATCGGCGGCTACCCCCAGCCCTACTGCGGCGTGGACTGTTCGCTGGGTCAGGAGTGCCCGCGGGGCTACGACTGCGGCGCGGTCCAGGACCCGTCCGGCAACATCCGTGGGTACGTGTGCATCACCACCTGCTGGACGCTCGATGACTAGCGGGGGAGGTCTGATGGAGAATCGAGGGACCCTGCGGCGGACGCTGGCCGTCCTGCTGGCCCTGGGCGGCTGGGCGGCGTTCGCCCTCGCCCCGGGCTGCAACACCGAGGGCGACGACGACGACACCACCGAGGAAGAGGGCACACCCCCGGAGATCGTGCACGAGCCGGTGGCCGACGAGCAGCCCGCGTATCTCGAGGTCCAGGTCGATGCCACCGTGACCGATCCCGACGGCGTGTCGGCGGTGACCCTCTACTACCGCCCGGCGGGGTCCGAGAACTGGAGCTTCTCGTACATGTACGAGACCGAGCAGTCGGGCGAGTACGTGGGCGTGGTCTCCGCGGCGTCGGTCACCGCGGCCGGGGTCGACTACTACCTGCGCGCCGTGGACGCCGGCGTGCCCCGGGGCGAGGCGACCTCCCCCGAGGCCGCCCCGGACGAGTACCACACCTTCGGCGTGGAGGTCGTCGGCGAGTCCCTGCCCTTCATCGAGGACTGGGAGGGGGGCACCCTCGCGGAGCTCGGCTGGGAGGTGGTCAACGAGGGCTTCCCGGACTACGACTGGGAGCTGACCGACCTGCAGCAGCTGTCCGGCGACTACTCGGTGGTGCACGGCGAGGGGATCAACGACATACCCGGGCTGCGGGACTGGCTGATCTCTCCGGTCCTCGAGTTCGACGGATCCACCGAGGTGGCGGTGAACTGGTGGGAGTACGGGCTGTTCACCTCGGACACCCAGCTCCATGCGCTGTACCTGTCCATGGGCAGCCGGGACCCCGCGAGCGGGGACTTCCAGCTGGTGAGCGAGCTGACGGCGCCGGCGCCCAACGTCTGGGGGAGTTCGCAGCTCCACGACATCACCGAGTGCGTCGAGGAGGGGGAGGGCTACATCGCGTTCCTGTACGAGGGAGAGTACCCGGCGGACCGCTGGTTCATCGACGACGTGTACGTGGGGGAGCCCCTGCCCCGCTTCGAGCTGGACGACGTGACCACCGACCCCGAGGACTTCGGCCCCGGTGACGCGGTCGACATCACCGTGACCCTCGCCAACGAGTCGCTGGTGGACTCCTTGCCCGTGACCGGGACCCTGCAGAGCACGGACACCCTGCTCGAGATGACCGTGGGCACCGTCGACTACGGCGTCGTGCCTTCGGGTGGCACCTCGTCCGGGGATGGCGCGTTCACGGTCACCGTGGACGGCGAACACCCCCACAACACCCATCTCCCCTTCGTGCTGACCCTGGACGACGGCGACCACACCTGGGACCTGGAGTTCGAGGTGTTGATGGGTTCGACGTCCTCGGCCACGGTGCAGTACGACGCCACCGCCGCCCTGGAGGTCGTCCTCACCCTGGGCCACGGGGACCCGGCGGCGCCGACGTTCTCGGTCTCGACCGAGGTGGCGGACGCGGGGCAGTGGTTCGAGGACATCACCGGCGAGGCCTGGTCGCTGCCCCCCGGCCCCGGCGAGCAACGCTGGTGGGTCAAGGTGGACAACCAGGGGCTGTACAGCGCCACCGTCGACGGTTTCTCCATCGACTGGGGCGGCGAGATCACGTCCAGCCAGCAGGTGCCCTTCGAGGTGCTGGCCCAGAGCGTCGAGGTGCTCTACCTCCCGCCGCCGGCCGAACTCGAGGTCACCGGCCTGGCGACGGATCCGGATCCCGTGGCCCCCGGGGACACGGGCGTCCTGATGACCCTGGAGGTGACGAACGTGGGTGTGGTGGCCACCGCCGACGCCCTGCTCGGCACCCTGACCTCCGCGGATCCCGACGTCTCCAACGTCCTGGGCACGGATCTGAGCTTCGGCGCCGATCCCCTGGAACCCGGCGCCGCGGCGATCCACGCCACCCCGTTCTCCTTCGACGTGGACGCCGGTCACGTGGACGACTCCGACCTGGAGCTGCTGCTGACCCTGGACGACGGCGTGGACACCTACGAACTCCCCGTCCAGGTGGCGGTGCCCCACGCCCACGTGGAGCTCGAGGAGCTGGTGGTGGACGACACCGACGGCAACGGGGACGGGATCATCGACCGGGGGGAGACCGTCACCCTGACGGCGGTCTTCCGCAACAACGGCGACTTCGACACCGCCGGCGACGTCAGCGCCACCATCGCCATGTCCGCCACCTCGATGGCCGAGGTGACCGTCATCGACGGGGACGAGGACCTGGGGGAGACCCTGGTTGCCGGCGAGCCCGCCGTGATCCCCGACGCCTTCCAGATGTCCGTGGACACCGGCCACCTGGGGGACCTGGTGATCCTGGACGTGAGCATCACCGACGGCGTGGACACCTGGACCCAGACCTACGAGATGGAGGTCTCGGAGCGGCCCTGGGTCCAGATCCCCGGGGCCACCGACTCCCTGGGTGACGCCAACGGCTACATGTTCGACATCGCCGACATCTGGTTCAAGACCGACGGCGAGGTGCTCTGGCTCCGCACCGACTCCTATTCCCCCTTCGACACCACCACCCTGTGGTTGACCTACGTGTTCTACGACGTGCCCAAGTTCTGGCGCGTCGAGTTCATCTACAGCGAGTTCAAGATCTACGACGACTGGTTCGACGGGTGGTTCACCGGGGACGAGGTCACGCCCACCCTGGACATGGAGTGGTACCAGGAGGGCGACGGACCGATCTACTCGTTCGTGTACCGGCTCCTGCTCGAGGACATCGAGGTGGACGGTCACAGCCTGAGGGTGGGGATGTTCGCGGGCTCCTGCCCCTTCGTGTACTACTGCGACACGGCCCACGACTCCTGGTTCTACCTCGATCTGCAGAACGCCCTGTACGGCCAGGACGAGGGCTACCTCTACGTCTTCACCTGGTAGCGCCGCCAGCGACCGCGGAGTGCCCATGACAGGGACCGTCCACCTGGACCTCGACGGGGCCATCGGCCGGGTGACCCTCGATCACCCCGACAAGGGCAACTCCCTCACCGAGGAGATGATGGTCATCCTCGCCGAGGGTGTGCCGTCCCTGGCCGAGGGGGGCGCCCGCGTGCTGGTGATCCGCGGTCAGGGGAGGGTCTTCTGCGGAGGGTACGACCTGTCGCGGATGCCCACGGCGGGACGGGGCCGCCCCGCCTACACCGCCGGGGGGCACCCGTTGATGCGGGCACTGGACGCCGTGGAGGCCTTCCCCGGCCCGACCGTGGCGGCGCTGGCCGGCCACGCCATCGGCGGCGGATGCCTGCTGGCGTCGGTGTGCGACCTGCGCTACGCGGCCGAAGGGGTCAAGTGGTCGATCCCGGCGGCGAGGATCGGGGTCGTGTATCCGGAGCGGGGCGTGCGGAGGCTGGTCGCCCTCGTGGGGCTGGGCCGGACCCTGGAGCTGCTGCTCGTGGCGTCCCCGCTCCCGGCCGAACAGGCGCTGGCCTGGGGCCTGTTCAACGGCGTGGACCCCAGCGAGGAATACGAGGCGCGGCTGGAGGAGCGCCTGGACGATCTGGCCCGCCGGGCTCCCCTGGCCGTCGACGGCATCCACGAGACGGTCCGACGGGCCGTGCTGCCCGCCCTCGACGACGAAGTCCGGACCGCCCTCGACGCCCTGGTGGAGCGCGCCCTCGATTCCGAGGACGTGAAGGAGGGCCTGGCCGCCCTGGCCGGCGGCCGGCGTCCGGAGTTCCACGGCCGATGAGCGAGCCGCTGTGCGCCCTCCGCGGCCCCCTGCTCACCCCGGTGGACGGGGGATTGCTGGCCATCGCCGACGCCCTGGTCCGCTGGGATCCCGACACCGGCCTGCTGCTGGAGGCCGGACCGGCGAGCAGTCCCGCCGACGACGCCCTGGACCTGCGCGGCGCGGGGCTCATCGTCCCCGGCTTCGTCGACGCCCACGTGCACCTCCCCCAGTACCGGGTCCGCGGCCGCTTCCGCGGCGCCCTGATGCCCTGGCTGCGGGAGCACATCTGGCCCGAGGAGGGGGCGTTCGCGGATCGGGAGTACGCTCGCCGGGAGGCGGACGGGTTCCTGGCCGCCCTCGCCTTTGCCGGGACCACGACGGCGGCGGTCTTCGGCAGCCCCCACCCCCACGGCGCCACCGCACTGCTGGAATCGCCCGGCCCCGTCCCCTGGACCTGCGGCGGGCCGGCGCTCATGGACCGGGAAGGACCGCCGGACCTGCTGTGCGAACCCTCGGCGGCCGACCACGCGATGCGGCGGTTGTGGGACCGGTTCGGTGACCGTCTGGTGGTGACGCCCCGGTTCGCGGTCTCTTCCACCGAGGCCCAGCTGGCGCTGTGCGGAGCCCTGGCCCGGGAGGCGGGTCTGCGGGTCCAGACCCACCTGTCCGAGAACCCCGACGAGATCGCCCTGGTGGCCCGCCAGTTCCCCGAGTGCAAGGACTACCTGGAGGTCTACGAACGGGCCGGCCTCGTCGGTTCGCGCACCCTGCTGGCCCACGCGGTGCACTGCAGTGACGAGGCGTACGGGCGCATCGCCGACGCCGGCGCGTGGATCGTGCACTGCCCCACGAGCAACCTGGCCCTCGGTAGCGGGCGGATGCCGGTCGAAGACGTCCGCGACGCCGGTGCGGGGATCTGCCTGGGGAGTGACGTGGGCGCTGGCCCCGATCTGTGCCTGCTGGACGTGATGAGGGCCTACGTCGAGGTCCACCGGGGCCACGCACCGGTGGATGTGGAGACCTTGCTCCGGGCAGCCACCGTCGACGGCGCCCGGGCCCTGGGACTCGACGACCGGGGGGCGCTGCTCCCAGGCTGGAGGGCGGACGTCGCGGTGGTCGCCTGCCCCGGGGCCTCGAACGAACCCGAGAGCGCCTTCGAGGAGCTCGTGCAGGGGTACACCACCGGCGACGGCGGATCGGTCCTCCTCGCGGTGGTCGCGGGGATCCCGGTCAGCGGTCCCGCGTCGACCGGGTGAACTCGGCGATGGCTCGGAACGAGATCCGATCCCGTACCAGGAAGCCCAGCCCCAGTCCCCCCACCACCACGAGGTTGATCACCCGGAACACCACGGCGTAGGCCGCGGCGGGCTCGTGGCCGATGCCCAGCAGCGCCAGCCCCGCGACCAGGAACGCCTCGACGATGCCGATGGAGAAGGGCGCCGACGGCAACATCAGGCCCAGGGTCATCACCAGCAACAGGACCAGGCCGCCCAGGGGATCGATCCCGTCGAACCCCATGGCCCGGCAGAGCGCCCAGACCGCCAGGGCGTTGAGGGCCCACGCCAGCAGGGTGACCCCCGCCATGGGCACTGCGTGCCGGGGATTGGCCAGGCCGCGGACCCCCTCGTGGAAGGGCCGCAGACCGGCTCCGACGCGGCGGGCCACCCCGCCGTGGAACCGGGCCAGCAGGGACTCCAGCCGACCCACCGCGGATTCGCCGCCCAGGGCGACGACCGCGAGGACCGTCAGCATCGGAACCAGGGCCAGGGCGACGGCGATCCGCCCCTGTTCGACCAGAGCGATCTCCACTCCGGCGACCTCCACGGTCCGAAGCGGGAGGTCCGCAGCGGCGACGGCCACCGTCAGCAGCCCCGCCACTGCAAGCAGGTCCAGGGTCCGATCCACGACCACCGCGAACATGCCGCCGCCCAGGGGTGTCTTCTCTCGCTCCCACAGCAGGTAGGGGCGGGCCAGCTCGCCCAGGCGGAAAGGCAGCGCCTGGATCGCCAGCAGCCCCACCGACTGGATGCTGTAGGCGCTGCGGAACGTCAGGCGCTTGACCGGCCTCAGGACGACCTGCCACCGCCAGCCTCGGCTGGCGTGGGAGGTCACGAACAGGGCCACCGAGGCCACCAGCCAGCCGGGATCCACCGCCGCCATGGCCTGCCCCAGCTTCGCGGCGGAGACGCCGCGGAACACGAGGACCAGCAGCGCGACACCCAGGCCCACGGAGACCGCGAGCTCCAGCGCACGGCGTGTCCGTCCCGGGGAGGTCAAGGCGACGCCCCCCCCGCGGCGGGCAGGGTGTACTCCAGCGTTCCGTCCTCCCACTCACGGGGTGTCCCCAGCGCGCCGTCGAACAGCTCTCGGACGTCGCCCAGGGCGTCGGGATCGACCGAGGACGGGTGCAACAGCAGGTGGCTGAATCCCAGCGCGGCGAGGGAGGCGCCCCCGGGATCCTCGACGATCCGCGCGCCGGGGACGGCGGGCAGGAGGCGCCCCTCGCGGGTGGTCCGCCGCGCCGTCCGGTCCCCGACCCGCGCCAGCCCCGCGTCCACCAGCCCGCTGGCCTGCACCCCCTCGGGGAGGAACGAGGTCACCCAGTACGCCGTGGGGCGCGCCGGCCCCGGCGCCGGCCGCCGCGAAGCACCCGCCCGGTGGCCTGCACCCCGTGGGGGTGGAACGTGGTCACCCTGTCCGCGGGGGGGGTCTAGGGCACGGTCGCCTGCAGCAGGTACGACCGGGCCTCGTGAATGGCCCCGGGGGGGAAGTCCAGGATCGCGCCCCGGGTCTCCTGGCCCAGCTCCGCGCAGCGCGCGGGTGGATCCAGCTCGGTGACCGGCAGGGGCCAGCGGGCCGGGGAGAGCAGCATCGCCTCCACCACCACGGCCACCGCGATCCCCGCCCCCACGGCCCAACGGGTGCGTCGACGCCGGCCCCGCAGCAGGTGCGCCAGCCCCATGGCGGCCAGCAGACCCACCAGCAACATGGCCCACACCACCATCCGATGGGGGTGGTGGACCAGGCGCAGCGGGGAGCCCGGGAAGGCGAGCAGGGCGTAGGGCAGGACCAGGGGGTGGCCCCCCAGCGTCAGGGCGCGACCGGCCAGCGTGAGCTGGGGTCCCGCCATCAGCAGACCGTAGATCGCCAGGACCACCCACCAGCGTCGCGCCGCGGCGACCCGCACGCCCGCCACCACCGCCAGCGCCAGGGCGATCCAGCCCAGGGAGTTGGCGTGGAGGATCCCCAGGTTGCCCTCGGCGGCCATGTCCGGGAAGTGGTGGTCCCAGGGAGCCAGGAAGGTCAGCAGGTCGACCCGGGGCAGGACGGTCTGGTCCCAGCCGGGAGAGTTGGTCGGGCTGACCAGGGCGTCGGGGGCGCCCATGGCCGCGCGGATCGCCAGCAGGGTCGGGGCGACGCCGGCGGCGCCGAGCACGGCCAATCCGGCAGCGCGGCCCAGCAAGGCGTCGATCTCCGCCCCCTTGCGGGCCGCGAGAACGCCGACGAGGACGAGGGTCAGCAGGGCGGAGAACAGCCCGTAGTAGGGCGTCGCGAAGGTGAGGATCGCCGCGGTCGCCGCCGCGCCGACCGTCCAGCGCCAACCGCCCCTCGACAGCGCGCGGTGGGCTGCGAACAGGTAGACCGGCAGGAACCCGGTGACCAGGTACCCCGACGTGCCGCTGTACAGGCAGGACAGGGCATACGAGGAGAACGCGAAGATCGCGCCGCCCGCGAAGGCGGCAGGCCGGGAGCCGCACCAGCGCAGGCCCAGGCCGTAGGCGGACAGGCCCGCGAACACCAGCTGCAGCACAGCCATGATCCCGAACGCCGGAACCAGGCCCACGGTCCACACCAGCGGGACCGCCAGCAGCGCGCCCAGGGGATCCCCCAGCAGCAACCTGCCGCCGTCCGGGTGGAGGACGGCGTCGGTCTGCAGCGGGATCCGACCTTCGCCCAGCGCGCTGGCGAACCAGTGGTAGCCCCAGGCGTGGTCCGCCAGATCCGAGGTCGGCTCCCCGGGGAGCAAGTGCAGCGGATCGGTCCACACCGGCATCGTGAACACCAGCGCGAAGACGGTGTAGCCCAGCGCCGCGGGGGCATGGCGACGCAGAAGGGTACCGGGGCTCACGGTGCGGACTCCTCGACGTCGGAGCCCATCCAGACGATCTCCGTGGGGGTCCAGGTCTGCAGGCGCGAGCCCTCCACCGTCACGGTGTCACCGGCGCCGTCGTAGAGCTTGGGCTGGCGCGGAGCATCCCCCACCGGGAGGGGGTGGAACAGCGAGCGAGGGTTGAGGCTGCCGAAGCCCATCGACGGGAAGGGACCGCCGGGCAAGGGGCTGTCCTCGAAGGACGCCGGGATCGCCGCTGGGCCAGGGGCGGGCGGCATGGACACCGCGGCGACCCCGGTCCAGCGGTCGACGGCGAAGGCCTCGAAGTAGGCGCCCCGCAAGAAGGGCTGGCCGAAGAGCTCGGTCATCAGCTCGCGTTCCGCCCGGTACGTGTCCCGCAGCGGGTAGGTGTACATCTCGCGGTTGACCGTGATCACGCCCAGCCCGTCCTCTTGGAGCGCCGCGAGGTCCGCGGCCTCGAAGCGGAACTCGCCGCCGTCCTGCCGCAGCTCGTGCCGGGTCAGGGCGGCGAGGAAGGAGTTGGAGGCCAGGTGGGTGTCCCAGGCCTCGGGCCTCACCCGGGGGACCCAGCTGGCGTGCCCGTTGACCAGCTTCTTGCCGTGCAGCGGCTGGTAGATCAGCGGCAGCTGGTTGGTCACGAGCCTCGGGTCGAGGGGCAGCTCCAGCAGCACCTCCCCCGGGGCGTCGGCCAGGGCCCGATAGGCCGCCGGGGGTTCCCACAGCGAGACCTGAACCAGGTTGCCGCCGGTGCGAAGGGCGATCTCCCCCGGTGCCGCGACCGCCACGGCCACCGACGCGGCCAGCAGCCAGCGCCGGCCGATGCGGCGGCCGAGGGCGTCCAGGGCGTGCGATCCCAGGACCGCCACCGCCAGGAACACCAGCAGGGCGTGGCGGCGGGGCCACCAGAAACGCTCCAGGGGTGGCGCGATCCCGTACAGCCAGCGGAACGGCAGCGGCACCCGGGCGATGGGCTCGTCCTGGATCAGCGGGTACGGCCCCAGGGCCAGCAGGTAGAACAACAGGCCGACGGCCACCATCCCGCCGACGAGCCAGGCGGGCGCGCCCGCCTGCGGGCCATCGGGCGCGCGCCCCCACCCGCGAAAGGCGAGCGCGACGGCGGCCCCCGCCAGGAGCAGCGCGAGGATGGACAGCACGATCGTCCCGTCCGCGGGTGCGGGATCGTGGACCGGCCAGGTCAGCGGCAGGGAGGCGGCGACCGCGATCTCCGCCTGGCTCACCTCGTGGGTGCCCGGGATCTCCGCCCAGCGGGCGGCGAAGACCCACAGGGGCCAGGCCAGCAGAGCACTGGAGGTGCCGATGAAGGCCGCCACGGGGGGGAGCACCGCGCGCCACCGCTCCCGGTGGAAGGGCAACCAGGCGATCAGGATCACGGCCCCCGCCAGGGTGGCGAACAGCCCGTAGTACCAGTAGACGAAGGCGTTGAGTGCGAACAGGACCCCCGCAAGCACGCCGCGACCCAGGTGGGGGCGCCGCAGCAGGCCGATGAAGACCGCCAGGAACAGGGCGAGCCACAGGACCGGTGCCTGGGAGAAGCGTCCCGCCGAGAGCTCCGCCATCACATAGGGATTGATTCCGTAGATCGCGCCACCGGCCACCGCCGCGCGTCGGGAGACGCCCGCGGCCCGGCACAGGGCAAATCCACCCCAGCACCCGCCCACCACGATCAGCAGGTAGTACAGGTTCAGCCCCGCGGGCCAGCCCAGGATCCACAGGAAGGGCGCCGAGAGCAGGGCGTCCGATCCGTTGCCTGCCAGGAAGGGCGCATCCCCGACCGGGTGGTAGTAGAGGTCGTTGTGGATCAGGCTGTCGCCGCCGGCGAGGCGATCGGCGATCCACTGGAACAGCCAGTGGTTGGACAGGCAGTCAGGGTGCCGCCAGTGACCGATGATGTGGCGGTTGGGCTCGAGCCAGGCAGGGAAGAAGCAGGCCAGCCCCAGCAGGCCGTACGCCAGGCCGGCCAGCCACAGCACCCTGCGTCGGGACCGCGCCCCAGACCGCCCCACCTTCTCCTCCATGCCCCCCCCATCCGGCCCATTGTAGCGGGCTACTCCGCGGAGTCGTCGTCGTCCGTCGGCAGCGTCGGCGGAGCGGCGGCCGAGTCGTCGTCGTCCGTCGACACCTCGGGATCGTAGAGCACGAGATCCTCGGGGCGCGGCACCAGCAGGCGCGTCAGCACCTGGTCCTCGAAGGGACGGGTGAACAGCTCCTCGGAGGGGATGTCGGTCCGGCCGATGGCCTGCGCGTCGCCGTCCGGCGGAGCCTCCCCACAGGGGCTCGGATCGCCCCAGGGCGCGTAGATCGCCACACGGGCGTCCTCGTAGACCGGCTCACCCGCCACCTTCTTCAAGCCCTGGGTGAGGTGCCGCTGCTGCAGGCGACGCACGTTGTCCAGCAACCCCGGATCCCGTTTGGCCACGTGGAAGGCGTCCTTCTGGAGCACCACGAAGCGGTAGCCCAGGTCGTGTACAGCCTGGCGGTCCTCCTCGGTCCACGGCTTCTCGCCCGGCCTCCCGTGGGCCGTGTGCATCATGCTGGCCACGAAGGTGTTCTCCTCGTGGAGCGCGAACACCTCGTCCGGCGTGAACTCGGGGTTGTTCTCCAGCATCCCGCCCATGATCGGCCGACCGTGCTGGGTCTGGTAGTAGAGATGGGCCTGGGTCCAGGCGAAGGGCAGCTCCATCAGGGCTTCGTCCCCGCCCTGCTCCAGGCAGCGGTAGCCCGCGGGAACACCGGCGTGCCAGGTTGGGAAGGGGAGGTAGCCCAGGGCGGCGAGTTCCAGCCCCCAGGCGAGGGCGATCACGACCACGGCTCCGATACGGTAGCGCGCCGCTCGCTCCCTCAGGTGCCCCAGGTTCACGACCAGGGTCAGGTTGACCAGGATCGACATCACGACGAACGCCCGGGCGGGCCACCACAGACGCTGCATGAAGGGCAGCGCCTTGCTCAGGCCGATGTACAGCGGGTTGGGCAGCGCCAGCCCGCCCAGGAGGAGCACCGGACCCAGCGCCAGCAACAGGCTGATGCCCATCATCGCCAGGACCGGGCCCCGTTGCAGCTTGCCCGGTCGCCAGATCCACAGGGCCAGGCTCGCCCACATGGCCACCAGCATCCAGGTACCGCGGAAGAGGAAGCGCTCGGTGCCGTCCAGGTCCTGCACGAAGGCGCCGGTCTGCCGCAGAAGCGGCTGCCACAGGAACAGTCCGACCTTCGTCCCCGCCTCGGTGATCGGCGGGTTGGCCCGCAGGGACCAGCGGTCCATGTCCAGCAGCCCGGGCACCGACTCCCCGCCGGTGGCACCGCCGCTCAGCAGCGCGTGGGCGAACGGAAGGGTCAGCGCGAGGGCCGTCACGGCCACCAGGGAGTGGCGCGCCAGGATTCGCCAGCGCCCCCCGGCCCCCTCGGGCGGGTAGGCCGCCCGCCACAGACCGTGGGCCAGGCAGCCCATGCCCAGGAAGAAGGCGTAGTACCAGTACTGGTAGCCCGACAGTGCGAGGGCGGTTCCGGCGAGCAGCGGGGGCAGCAGTCCCCGCCGTGAGCCCGTCCGCCACAGGAAGAGCAGCAGGAGGACCGGGAACACCAGCAGAGCCTGGGTCGGCCGACCGGCCTCCGCCTCGAACAGGACGTAGGGCGAGAACGCGAACAGCACGGCGCCGACGCCGATCGCCAGCCGATCCTGCGTGAACTGCCGGGCGAGCCAGGCGAAGGCCAGGCCGTTGACCACCAGCGCTGCAAGGAGGAAGACGTTGTACCCGAGGACCGGCCCGAGCACGAGGCGGAAGGGGAGGGCCGCGTAGGCATCCAGCACGTTGGTGCCGGTGTGGGCGAACACGTCCTTGCCCCAGGGGTGGAAGAACAGAGAGGAGTGCCCCGCCCCCTCACCGAGGCGGGCCTGGCGGTCCACGAACCAGTAGAACCACTGGGTGCCGTAGGCGTCGACGTACTCGAAGCCCAGGAAGGCGGTCGTGAGCTCGCCCAGGGCGTCGCCGAAGGTCCATCCGGCGAGCAGCAGCGCCACGCACCCGGCGATCAACCATTGCGGCCTTGCACTCATGCTCTTCTCCCGCCGTCCCGGGGGCGGCGGTGGGCGGAGTGTAGCAGCTTCATCTGGCGCCCGCCGCGCGTGCCGGTCCGCGTGCGACGGGCGCACGAGCCGAGGGGCACAAAAGTAGACACATCTAATTACATGAGTTCACTAGACATTAATGTGGGCGGCGGTACCTCCGGAAATCCAAAAAACCCTGTATCTATCCGCGATTGCAGGGCGTGGGATGCTTGACCGATCGTCATCGTCCGCCTATGCTTTGCGACACTGGTAAGGGTGGGGAAGAGTGTTATGCGTGCCCGCGTGCCCCCCGTACACGCAGGCGCGACCCTTAGCCACGGAGGCCTCGAATGATCCTTCCGCTGCACTCGCGTTTTGTCCTGTTCGCTGTCCTGGCCGGAGCGCTGCTGGCGCTCGGCTGTCCCACCCGGGAGGTGGACGACGACGACACCACCACCGGCGGCGAGGACGACGACGCCACCGGCGACGACGACACCACGGGTGCCGACGACGCCGACGGCGACGGGTACACGTCGGACGAGGACTGCGACGACAACGACCCCGACACCTACCCCGGCGCCGACGAGATCTGCGACGGCATCGACAACGACTGCGACGACGTGGTGCCGGACGACGAGGCCGACGACGACGGCGACGGCGTCATGGTCTGCGACGGGGACTGC
>CAZITQ010000150.1:0-23911 GCA_964542165.1 uncultured Rickettsiales bacterium | reverse complement strand
ATCATGGCTACGAACTTGAATCTCGACGACAGACTGATCAAGGCCGCAGTGCGTCTTGGAAGACATCGTTCGAAGAGGGAGGCCGTCAACAAGGCCCTCGAGGCCTACGTCGCCCAGTTGCAGCGAGTCGAGGCCTTGAAGGCCCTGGGCTCCTTCGACTTCGATTCGGACTACGACTACAAGAGCGCGCGCTCGGCGTAGCGAGAGGGAGGGGACGATGTTCGTCATCGACACCTCGGTATGGTCCAGGGCGCTGCGCCGCCGGCGGCAGGCCGTAGAGGAGTCTCCGGAGGCGGCCTTGGTCCGCAGGCTGGTCCTGGACAACGAACCCATCTCCATTCCCGGCATCGTCCTGCAAGAGTTGCTGTCGGGCATCAAGACCAGGAAAGAGTTCGACCGACTACGGAGGGTACTCGAACCGTTCAGCGTCGTCCTGGCCACGAAGGAACACCACGTCCTGGCGGCAGAGCTCTGCAACACCTGCAAGTCCGCCGGCCTCAACGTGAGCCCGACCGACGTGCTCATCGCGGCTACGGCGATTCACTGCAAAGGTGTCCTCGTGACCGGCGATAACGACTTTCGACGGATGGCGGAGTACATCGATCTGGTGGTCGACTTCATGGAGTAGCGTCGAGAAGTCAACGGACGGCCCCTAACGCCGCTTCATGCCGACGGGCTGACAAGCCGCCGACGGCTTGGCCGGAGTCGTTGCCTACTCTTCGGGCCCCCGTTCGTCACGAGATCGGGGCCCGCGGCATAACCGTATTCGTTGGGCCGACGAGCGCAAGCGAGTCCATGCGACGATCCACCCATTGGCTGCCGATGTTATGTTTCTCCGATGTTCCTCATCACCCTGTTCGCAGCCCCCCTCTTCGCCGGTGGTCTCGACGCCAGCTTCGACGACCCGGACGAAGCATGGCCGGGGGCCGAGGTGCACGGGGGCGTGATGGTCGTGGAGCACGGCACCGCGGCCCTGGAACTCGAGAACCTGCTGTCCCTCGAGGGGACCCTGCGCCTACGCCTGGTCCAGGGTGAGCGGGTCTCAGTGGCGCTGGGAGAAGCCTGGGTGGCCGACTACACCGTCTCAGGGGGCATCAGCCTGGGGGACGAGCCCGTGGCGTTCCCGCCCTCCCACCGACAGTGGCGGGTCGACAGCCAACCCACCATCCAGCCCGACGGCCAGCACTGGGACGGCGGCAACACGCTGCATTGCGACGTGGTGGAGGCCGCCACCGGTGAGCGCTTCCTGTACTGGACCGGAGAGATGACCCCTGGCTACGGCTACCGCCAGATCGGACTGGCCCGCTCCTGGGATCTCGAGGGCTGGCAGGAGCACGAAAGCAACCCCGTGCTTGGCGTGGACTTCGACCTGACGTCCGTAGACGGCGTCCACGTGCACATGCCCGCGGTGGTGGTCACCGACTCGGGCTGGCACATGTTGTACAGTTGCTACCAAAACGGCGTCGGCAACCGAATCTGCCGTGCCACCAGTCCGGACGGCGTGACCTGGACGCCACAGGGCGTAGCCCTGGACCTGGGCGAAGAAGGGGACTTCGATAGCGGTAGCCTGCGCCAACCCGAGCTGTGGATCGGCGACGACGGCACCTGGCACCTGCTGTACAACGGCACCGATCCCATCGGACACTACGGCCCCACGGCCTGGGCCACCAGCCCCGACGGTGTCGGCTGGACCAAGCAGGGCGTCATCTCAGAAGACAAAGACTTCCTGCAGGGCGGCGGCGTGTTGCGCACCCCCTACGGCCTGGAGCAGTGGTTCAACTGTGCCGACGCCTTCTGCCACGCCTGGGCCGACCCCGCAGCCCCCTCGACCTGGATCCCCAGCGCCGCGGGCCTGGCCAAGACCGCGCTGCCGGACAGCTACGGCGCTGGCTACATCCAGGCCCCATCATTGCTGTCGGAGGGGCCCACCCAGCACATGTGGTTCAACGCCTATGGCTCCGACGCCGAGGACAGCTTCCACGAGCGCATCTTCCACGCCAGCAGCGAGCCAGTGCCCGGTGGATGGCTCGAGCTGGGGCTCGCCTGGGACGGCGCCACCGTCCGCATGGCCTGGACCGACGACCAAGGCATGACCGCGAGCCTGGAGGCGCCAGCCGAGGAGGTCGCGCGGCTGTTCATCGAGGTGCAAGGGAGCGCCGAAGTGGACGATGTGCACCTGAGCTGGACTCAGCACGACGGCGGCATGGACGACACCGCCGACACCGCCGACACCGCCGACACCGAGGGGGACAGCGGGATCGCCGAAGACAGCGACGCTCCGGCGGACGCCGTCACCAGCGGAGACCCCGACCCGCACACCGGCTGCGGCTGCAGTGGGGGAACGGGCATGGCGGGCTGGTTCCTGCTGGCGCTGGGCGGCCTGCGCAGGCGTGAGGGTCAGAACAGCGGCCACCAGCAGCGGCCCTGATCGTAGCTGCCGCCGTAGACTTCCCTGCGGCGCTTGCCCTATCACTCGTTGGTGAGGGGCTGATCATCTCTTATCGCGGGCCCAACAGGGGCCTCATGACCGACGGTCGCGCAACGCGCGCCCGCGGCATAGCCCCATCCTGGCAGCCGCCTCAGGACGCTGTGGCAGGTCGAAGACACTTGGTTCGACTGCGAATCCTTCCCTTCCGCTGCCGCGATGAGAGGTTCTTTCCGGCTGGAATACTCACGTGATCCGGGCACTATCGATCTGTTAACCATGACACGGTGTTCTTGAAGATCACCTCCAGAGAACTCTCGGCGACGCTATCACCGACGGCTCCGCGTGCATCCATGTAGATGCTCGCGAAGAGCGACGCTGACCTGATCCCGTCGGAGTCCTCGAATACTATCCAGGCCGGGGTACCATAGTCGTCGTTCGTTGCCAGGATCGTCTCCCCAGCGCCCAAGGCCGGCGCGTTGTCAGGATCCCAATAGTAGGTGAAGTCCGGGGGAACTCCGTAGGGCCCGTCATATGCTTCGTGCGTACTCGCGGTGTCCATCGAGATACCCGTGCTGGCCGAAGTCGTGCCATTACTGACGCCGAGGTCGGTGAGTACCAATGACTCGGCACCCGTGACGGAACTGTACCTTGAGTTGTCGTCGCCGAAGACGAACGTAGGGATACCCACTGCCTGCGCTGCCAGCATGAGATCGACGGAAGCCTGGTTGTACGATCCCCATGCCCATCCGCATCCCGAGAACATCGCCAGATCGTAGACCGTGAGGTCAACCGAACTATCGATCCCACCGCTGTCTTCTTCGAACACCATGAGCTCGAGCCCAAGGTCATCCAAGTAGGTCTCGATTGCATCAGCCTCGTACTGCGTGTTCAGGGGTTCCTCCGCGCTGCACTTGTACGAGAAGACCAGAGCGACCGATGCCTCGTCAACGCTCCCATCGCAGTCGTTGTCCACCCCATCAGAGGACTCCGCTTCACCAGGGTTTACGCTGTCATCGCCATCGTCGCAGTCCGTGGCATCGGCTACGTAGCTATTTGGCTGGGAGCAGCGATATTCGCTGATGGATGCGTCGCCGTAGCCATCTCCATCTGCGTCCAGATACCAGGTCGTGCCATCCGTGAGGTCCGGATCCTGACCGTCCACAAGGCCGTCGCAGTCGTTGTCCCGTTCGTCGCAGACCTCTTCGGCACCCGGGTAGACGTTGGCGTCCTCGTCGTCGCAGTCCGAGCCGTTGACCACTGTGGCGTCGTAGCCATCGCCATCTACGTCTACCAAGTCTCTCCCGTCGCAGTCTTGATCCTCCCCGTCATACGGAATCTCATCGGCAGCCTGGCACTCCGTTACGCTGGTGTCCTCAGCCTTCACGCCACCATAATCGGAACAGGCCGCAAGACTTGCCGCAGTAAGGACTGCAGGGAGGCTTATCATGGGATCTCCTGGCAGAATCGTCGAATTCTCGTAACTCCTTCGGACCGTATCGACTTGCGGTGTGCGAAGCGGATGCCGGGCGTCAGCATACAGGGGTTGTGCCTCGCCCGCAGCCCAACAAGGGCTTCCAGGGAGCGGGCCCGCCGTGACCCCAGCGTGACCCCCGAAGCCACCACCGGGATCAGATGATGTTCGTGGAAGCCACGAGAGAGCTTCTACCCTCCTCCATCGAGCTGGCCGTCTCCGGGGCCAAGGAGATTGACTGTGCATCTACCAGAACCCCCCCACGTCTCTGCCTTGCTCGCCCTGATGCTGGCGAGCCCCGTCCTGATGGCACCGGGATTCAACCCCTGTCCCGCGTGCCTGCTGGTGGGCCGCCTCCAGCCCGACGAGATCCGGACCTATCACTTCGAGGTCAGCCAGGGCCTGCTGTACCAGGTCCTCCTGCACACGCACCAAGGCGACACCGACCTGTACCTGGCAGAGTTCGACGGGGTGTCGTTCGAGGAGTGGGATTGCCGGCCCTACCTGGACGGCTCCCAGGACGAGATCTGCACCGTGGAGCCCCTGGCTGATGGCGTCCACTCCATCATGGTCCATGCCTACACCGGGCCCACCCAGTACGAGCTGTCCGTCGAGCTCATGGAGCAGTGAACGGGCAAAACGCTCTCCGGAAACCGCGGTGCAGAGCTTTCGTTCTACGGCTGCAGCATCGAGGTCGAAGGGGAAAAAAGGATGATGCCTTTCTCCACGAGGCCCGGCACCTGTGCGGAGGGCAGGCCGTTCGGGTGCAGATCCTGGACCGCGCCATATGGGGCGTGATACATGCCATATGAAGCACTGCGGACATCAGCGTTATGTTGGCAGGGTGGGCCTTCTGGTCTCGCGCCCGTCTATTGGTGGGCGTGTGGTGGCCGCCAACCAGTGGGCGTACCTGTGGCAGACTTCTGGGAGAGATGAGAATCCAAGATCGACGATGCCGAAGTCTTCGTGCCTGTTTCCTCCGGTCGGTCAGGCAGCTTTCTTCTTGGCCTTGTAGGGCTCCATGCGCTTCTGCGGCGTGACGCTTGGGATCTCCCAGGAGGTCCGCGCCTCCAGGCATGACATGGCAGCCTTCTCGAAGGCGGACCACTCTCCGCTCACGAGGACACAGCGCAGGGCGAGGATGGCTTCGGCGCGCTGCCTGCACCAGCGCATTCCCGAGCCGTCCAGTCGGCTGCCCATGACGTGCTTCACAGCACCTTCGATGGCTCCCGTCGCTATCTCGACATCATCGGCGAGCAATTCCGCATAACGGATTTGTTCCCTGTGATTCGTGATGTACCGGATGGCCTTGGCGGCCTTTTCTCGGCGGCCCTTCGTGCCCGGCCCCGTCTTCGGTACTTGGGCATGGAGCGCCTCGATGGCCTGTAGCACCGCTTCTTCGTCTCCCGCTCGCAGCAGATCCTTCTGCTCGCGCACCCACATCTCCAGCGCCTTCGAGCCCGCCTTGTGCATGGCTGTGCCGGCATCCCAGAGGTACTCGCAGAGGTGGTACCAGTCGAGACAGGGGATGGCCAGGGGGAAGTGCTCCTTCTGCATCGTCCACAGGCTGAGTTCTCCATCAGCCAGGAAGTAGGTCTTCTTCTCGCCATACCCACGCTTCTTCGCCTCTGCGAGGAGGCGTTCGAAGAGATGACGCCCGCTTCGGAAGGATCCGAAGACGCGCTTGTGGATGGGCCCCTCCAAAGTCCCGTCGGGCAGGCGATGGAGAGTGTAGACCACGCCCACCGAGGCCATGCGGGCATTCTTCGATTTGTCTCCCTTCTTTTTTCTCTTCTTCGTCGTCCGCCTACGCAGGATCCGCCGGGCCTCGCGCCGCGAGCGGCCCCTGACTCTCTTCTTGTGGGGCTTACAGCGCTTCTCGTGCTCCTCGGGGCTCATCATCGGCGCGCCCTTGCGATCGACCTGGATGACTAGGATCTCGCCGTCGTCCTCCGGTGCGGGCAGATCGTCCATGAACGCGGACGCCTGGGGGCCGAGTTCGTCGGTGATGCCAAGCACGGCCCTCTTCGATGGCGTGTATCCGCCGAAATGTCGCATTACGGCAACCGTCTCGTCGAACGACATTCTGGCGCACAAGAATGCGGCGCGCAGATGCACGGCGAGTGACATGCGCCCCGCGGCGAGGCCGAGTTGCCGATCGTAGGGGGAGATGAGCGGCGCACCCTTGCCGTGGGTCAGTCGGTAGGTGGGCCGGAGATGACGTAGCACTCCGAAGAGGCTCCGCACAGGTGCCTCCGTGAGTTCCGCGTACTGATACCAACTGCGGCCACGCCGATGAGTTCGGGGCACCTCCAGAGGAAGCGTATGGGCCAACCAGACCGAGACCAGGCTCGCGCCGAGTGCCATGACCCGGTCCAGCATCTCCTTGTCCACCTTGTGCAGGGGACTGCTGATGGCTTCGCCGGCAAGCCAGGACAACAAACCCTCGAACATGTCGCGGACAACTCGCAGGGTCCGGGTCCGTTCCGCCTGGACACGCGCTGAAATATCGATACATTGAACGGGCACAGGGTCTCCGCGGTCTTGCGGTTTGTTTTGGTAGAACCTATATAACCGCGAATTCTCCTGTGCGCCTCTCGTCCTCGGCGGAAAACGCACCCCCCGAAAACCTTCGATCGAAGTCGGTGTTCAGGACCACCCGGTATCCGAGAGCAGCGGCGAGCCGTCTGCGAGCGAGGGGGCCCAGGTCAGGCTGAAGGAGGGCAAGGAGATATCGGGTGATTCGCTGCAGAGCCCCCACGATCCGGACGCGACCTACGGCCACAAGGGCAAGGGCTATGAGGTGCAGCTCGCGGAGACCTGCGAGGAGTCCAACCCCTACCAGATCATCACGGGCGTCGACGTGAATGGCGCCAACGAGTCGGATCAACACGCCACGGTTCCGATGGTCGAACAACTGGCGGAGAAAGGGCTCAAGCCCAAAAAGCTGTTCACCGACACCGCCTACGGCAGTGGCGAGAACATCGTGGAGTGCGCCGGGTACGGCGTGGATCTCCAGGCTCCTGTTCAGGATCCGAACAAGCCGCCACCAGTCGATCGCTGGGCGGAGCCAGTCGAGGCGCCCCGGGACTCGGGGGACGAGGAGTCGCGGGACAACCCGGAAGAGATGTTCGGTCTCGGATCGTTCAACTTCAACAGCGAGTTCTTCGAAGTGGAGTCCTGCCCTGCTGGCCACGCGCCCGTCGCGCAGGAGGTCAGGGATGCGCCGACTCCCTTCCGCGCCGTCTTCTCACAGGCTCAATGCGCGGGGTGCCCGCTGGCTGAACGGTGTCCGACCCGCCTCCTGAAATCCGGCGACCGGCTGCTGCGTTGGAGGGACGTCAAGGCAGCAACGGCGACGCGACAGCTGGAGCAGCGAGAATCAAGGTTCAAGGAAGACTACAAGATACGCAGCGGCGTGGAGTCCGCCGCTGGCGAGTACAAGGGGCGTCACGGTGCGAAGAAGCTGCGGGTCCGCGAAGGGCCTCGTGTCAGGGTGGCCGCGCTCATGAAAGCCGCCGCCATGAACACCAAGCGAATGGTCCAGCACCACACGAGACAGCTCAACACCGCCGTCGGGCTCGCCCTCGCCCCGGCCGGGGCCGTGGAGTAGGCCGGCCGGACCGACTTCGCCAGCTGGGCCAGGGCTCTCCGGCCTCCGAGAGCCGCCGAGAGCGGTGGCGGTGGCCAACGAGCGAGTGCACCGGAAGCACCGCCGACACGTCACGGGCCGATCTGCGGCCTCCTGCGTGGCCATATGAAGGCCTGCGACGATTTCGGACACTGGTCGAGGGGGTTCCTACGAGGGGCTCAAGTAATGGATTGAGGGCGCTTGAACTCTGGCGCTACCCGGAGCGGGTCGTGGCGGTGTTGTGAGTTATCCTGGCTCTCCTCCCCCTCGCGGAGACCCAGATGCCCCAGCTTCCCCCTGCCTTCAAGCTCGCCCTGCCCCCGCTGCTCCTCACAGCCACGGCCTGCCACTGCCGCGTAGATCCCGAGCTACCCGTGGTGGGCGCCATCTCCGACCTGGTGAGCGCCGAGGCCGAGTCGGGCCACGCCGGCCGGCCCTGGGCCAGCTGCGGCAACGGCGTGATGGACCTGGGCGAGAACCTGCTCAACTGCCGCCAGGACGTGGACCAGCCCCATCGCGTGGCCCTGGAGAACGACCAGGGCACGCCCTGGCTGAGCATCAACGGCGCCCGCGCGCCACTGCTGGGCATGTACGTCTACAACCCCCGCAACGTCGAGGGCTATATCTCGCCCCAGGCCGACGCCTGGCCCGGGTTCATGCAGAGCCAGGTCGAAAAGGCCGCGGCCCACGGTCTCACCTACGTAAGCCTCAAGGCCGGCCTGAAGGAGACCTGGATCGGGCCCGAGTTCCCCAGCGACGCGCAAGCGAAGAACCCCGACAACTGGGACTTCGCCCAGCTCGACGAGGTCATGGACCAGGCCCTGGCCCAGGGCGTCTACGTGATGCTGACCGTCAACGCCTCCATGCCGCCCGATTGGTGGAAGAAGAAGCACGACGACGCCATCCAGGAAGACGGCGAGGGCGCGAAGTGGACCCTGGTCTCGTTCCACGACACCGACTACTGGGCCTTGACCGACAGCTTGATGCCCCACGTCATCGATCACTTCAAGCAGCACCCCGCCCTGCTGGGTTGGAATGTGCGCATCGGCGTCACCGGTGAGAACAACTACGGTCCCAACTACACCAAGGACATCTTCGACCCGCCCAAGACCTGGTGCGACTACTCCCCCCACGCCCAGCAGCGCTTCCGCGACTGGCTGAAGGAGCGCTATGGCAGCGACCAGGCCCTGCAGCAGGCATGGTGCAACCGCAAGGCCAGCATCTCCAGGGCCGAGCTGCCCCGCCCCCTGGACACCGTGGACGAAGAGGACACCAGACGCGTCATCGAGCTGCTGAACGGCCCCGGAGACGACCGGCGCGAGTTCCACGACTGGATGCGCTTCCGCCTCGACGAGAAGAGCGCCGACGCGCAGCACTTCCTGGAGCTCTTCGGCAGCCGCGACCCCGAGCACCTGGTGCTGGGCGCGCCGGCGTTCTCGCCCCTGACCGGCGGCAGCAACCCGCGCACGGGCCAGCACGACGGCGACACCTGGTACGCCTCGCCCCACATGGGCGCCATCCTGCACCACCCGCGCATCGCCCACACCGACAAGAAAGGGGCCTTCAACAAGTCGCGCGTCGACCTGCTGCTGGCCGACGTGCACGCGCTGCACCACGGCAAGCTGGCCAGCTGGGCCAACGAGGAGACCAGCGAGGTGGTGGCCAAGGCCGATCAAGAGAACATCTGGCGCCTGGACGCCATCGCGGCCATGCACGCCTCCATGGGCCATGGCGACGGCTGGATCTCGGGCCGCGACCACGAGATGATCCCGGCCTGGTCCGACAGCGAGTTCGCGCGCATCCGCCTGCGCAGCGCCATCTACTCGCCCCCCGGCCTCGAGGCCCCCTCTCCGGACGTGGCGCTGCTGACCGATCCCTTCAGCGAGGGCTTCCAGTACTGCGTCGGGGGTCGCAAGGCCTACCAGCACGGCCTGCTGAGCGACCGCTCCGCCTTCGTGCAGAGCCTGGTGCGCAACGGCCTGCAGTTCGACACGCTGACCACCGACGACCTGGCCGCCGACCCCCAGGTGCTGCAGCGCTACAAGGCCGTGCTGGTGCTCAACATCCCGCGCCTGCCCCAAAGCGCCGCCCAAGCCCTGGCCGCCTGGCGGGACGAGGGCGGCGGCCTGTTCGTAGGAGGCCGCACGGGCGTGTTCGACGCCTACGGCGACGAAGACGACAGCGCCCTGGAAGCACTGCTGGGCGCGCAGCTGGGCAGCCCCTTCGACCGCCGAGCCGACCAGTGGAGTTTCTCCACGGCCCAGGCGCCCGCCGACGGCTTGAGCGGCGTGGCCTACGGCAAGGCCAACCTCTACCGCATCCCCCAGATCAAGGGCGCGGGCTACGTCAGCCTGGCGGCGCTGGACCGGGCCCAGGTCTCCACCGTGGGCGTCAAGGGCAAGACCGTCTACTGGTTCCCCAAGCTCTGCTCCCGCGGCGCCCAGGCCATGGAGCAGCTGGCCCAGTTCCAGCAGAACCTGTGGCGCTTCTTCGGCGCCCAGGCCGTCGCTTCCAGCTCGCGGGTCGGAAGCTTCGAGGTCTACGGCGCCAGCCACAAGGCCCTCTTCACCTCCCAGGCCCAGACCGTGGAGCTGGCCTTCGATGGCGCCAGCCAGCACGGGGCCCTGGTCTGGGACTGGCTGTCCATGCAGGGCGTGGGCCTGATCGAGAAGGGCGGCTCCTCCATCTCCCTGCAGTCCCAGGTCGAGCAGACCTGGTATCTGAACGCAACGCCCCTGGGCGACGAGCCCGCCTTCGTGGCGGTCCAGGGCGCCCAGGCCGGGCCCGTCAGCTGGGATGGCGACAAGCTCGCCATCGGACTGTACCGCGCCAAGCCCGGCCAGCCCATCGCGCTGGCCGTCTACCCCGGCAGGAAGGCCGGCAGGGATTTCCAGGCCACCGGCGCCAGCGTCGAGCGCGTCGAGAAAGACGCCACCGGCAAAGCCCAGGTCGTCGAGCTGCAGCCTTCGGATGAGCGCGTGGTGCTTACCCTGGAGTGAGCATGCCCCTTCCTCCCTTTCCCCGTCGCAGCTACGCGGGGCCCGGCGCCCTGCTCAGCGACCTGCTCTGGGTGCTGCGCCGCAGCGGCCTGGCCCTGTCCGTGAGCTTTGGCAAGGCGCTGCCCGGCGACTTCCGCGAGCGCCTGATGCTGGCGGTCACCCAGGTCAACGCCTGCCGCTACTGCAGCTGGATCCACAGCCGCGCGGCCCTGCTCGAAGGCGTGCCGCGCGAAGAGGTGCAGCAGCTGCTGGCCGGCAGCCTACCCAAGGCCCCCGAGAGGGAACAAGCAGCCCTGCTCTACGCCCAGCAATGGGCCGAGGCCAACGCGCGGCACGACCCCGAGTCCTGGGAAGCCCTGCGCCAGGCCTACGGGCAGCAAGAGTCCACGGCCATCGAGATGTCCCTGCGCCTGATACGTATCGGCAATCTCTTCGGCAACAGCGTGGACCGCGGCTTGTATCATCTCAGCCGCGGCAAGTTGGCCGCGTGACCCCGATCTTGCCGCTGCCGCTGCCGCTGCCGCTGGCCTGACGGCCGACTTCGAGTGGAACCACGGCATGCTGGCCGTGCGCCTCGGTTTGTACGAGGCCGCCACCCATGGCGCCCCGGGCGACTCTACGGAGCGGGAAACGGTCTCCCCGGTCCGGCCAGCCGCGGACGGCCAGGGAAGCTGGGGCCTGCTTGCGCTCCGGCGCTGACTCGGCTCGGCGTCGGCCTGGGATGTCATCCTCACCCGAACGCCGGGATTACCTGCCCCCTCGATCGCATGCCTGGGCCAAAGCGTCGCTACGACAGCGCCGTCGCCGCCGGCCCCCGGCTGTTCTCGCCTCGGAAGGCCAGGATGGTCGAACCGGGTGGAGCTGTTTCATGAAAGACACCGCCAGCAAGGCCAGCAGCCTGCGCCCCATCGGCAGGTGCTACGCCGAGATCATGGGAAACTCCGGCTTGGACCGACGCCTGACCACACCGACCCACGCCAGCAGCAGCAAGCCCCAGCCCCCCAAGCCCCGACCACCCGCCGCGCAGCCGCAGTCCGGCTCCTCCTCCAGGGGCTGGCAGTCCTCGCTCCAGCCTGGCGCCCCCGGGTAGACCTGGTCGTCGCGGTCCAGGCAGTCGTCGGGGTTGTCCGCGAACTCCGAGGGCTGCTCGCAGGCGGTGGTCGTGTCCAGGGCCGTGCCGTAGCCGTCGCCGTCGCCGTCGCGATACCAGGTGGGGGCGTCCACGGCGTCGTCTTCGTCCACGTCCTCGTCGCAGTCGTTGTCCAGGCCGTCGCAGCGCTCGTCCGCGCCCGGGTTGACCTGCTCGTCGCCGTCGTCGCAGTCGCCGCCCTGCTCGCTGTAGCCCGAAGGCGCGCCATCGCAGTCCTCGCGGGCCTGGTCGAGATCGCCGTAGCCGTCACCGTCACCGTCCAGGTAGCTGGTGGTCGGATCGCCCACCTCGGGATCCTCCAGATCGCAGTCCTCCAGGTCGCAGACGCCGTCCTCGTCCCCGTCCTCGCAGGTGCCGTGGAAGACGTAGGCCGCGCCCGCCGACTCGCCCTGCTCACCGTCCCCGAAGGCGCCCAGCAGCAGATCGTCGTAGCCATCGCCGTTCACATCCCCGATGCCGGCCACCAGACCGCCCAGGTAGGCCCCGGCCGCGCCGTCCGAGACCCAGAGCTTGGTCTCGCGCTGGATGGACAAGCCGTTGGGGCAGCCGAAGTAGACGTAGGCCGCGCCCGCGTCCTCGCCCGCGTCGTCCGCCCAGGATGCGCCCACCAGCACGTCGTCGTAGCCGTCGGCGTCCACATCCCCCGCAGCGGCGACGGCCACGCCGAAGTTGTCGCCCTCGCGGCCGTCGGAGGCCCAGAGCTTGAGCTCGCTGGCCGCATCCACGCCGCCGGCGCTGCCCAGGAAGAGGTAGGCCGAGCCCGAACCCGCGCCCAGATCCTCGTCGTCCTTGGCGCCCAGGATCACGTCGCTGTAGCCATCGCCGTTCACATCTCCTGCGCCGGAAGAGGGGCGACCGAAGAGGTCGAACTCGTCGCCGTCGGAGGCTAGCAGCTTGCTCTCGCTGGCCAGCTCGACTCCCTCGGGGCCGCCGCTGTAGACGTAGGCCGAACCCGAGCTCTCCCCCAGGTCGTCGTCGCCCTTGCCCCCGACGATCACATCGTCGTAGCCGTCGCCGTCCACATCCCCCGCTGCGGAGACCGAGTGCCCGAAGCTGTCACCCTCGTCGCCATCGGAGGGGTAGAGCCGCAGCTCGCTGGCCGCATCCGGGCCCTGGTCGCTGCCCAGGTAGACGTAGACCGAGCCGGCGTCGATGGCGGGCTGGTCGTGGGACACGGCGCCCACGGCCAGGTCGTCGTAGCCATCGCCGTTCACGTCCCCCAGGCCCGCCACGGAGAAACCGTACTCGTCCTCCTCGGCGCCGTCCGACGCCAGCAGCTTCAGCGCGTTGTGGCCCGCGATCCCGTGGGCCACGCCGTAGTAGACGTAGGCCGAGCCCGACAGCGAGCCCATGTCGTCGTCGCCCTTTGAGCCCACCAACAGGTCGTCGTAGCCATCGCCGTCCAGGTCGCCCGCCCCGGCCACCGAGCCGGCGAAGTAGTCGCGGCCGGCACGATCCGAGGCTGTGATGCGACGCTCGCCGGACAGCGCCAGGCCCTCGGGACCGCCCCGATACAGGTAGGCGGCGCCCATGTCGACCCGGTAGTCGCTGAAGCCCGAGGCCCCGATCAGCACATCGGCGTAGCCGTCGCCGTTGACGTCCCCGGCCCCGGCCACGGCGCAACCGAAGAAGGCGTAGGCCGCCCCGTCGGAGGCGGTCAGCTTGAGGGCTTCGGGGCTCAGCTCGGGATCGATGGTCAGCGGGTAGCGCGCGTCGCTGTCGTCTGCCACCAGCAGCAGGCCCTGCGCCGTGGCCTCCATCCAGGCGGGCAGGACGCGGCCCTGGGCATCCCAGGCCGCCAGCCCGTCGTAGCGCCACAGGCCGCCAGCGCCGTCCCAGAGCAGCGCGCCGCGCCGTTCCGGCAGGATCTCCCAGTCCGACCAGCCCTGCAGCAGCAGCTCGAAGATCAGGGGGCCCTGCCCAGCGGGAGGTGCTGGCACCTCGAAGCCCTGCTCCATCCCCGTGGACCGAACCTGCCAGTACTCGCGCAGGCCAGGGCGCTCCAGCTCCAGGCGCCCGCTCGCCCCGCTGCGCAGCTGCCCGGTCTCGGCGGGCCGCAAGGCCTGCTCCCTGCCCCAACGCCGCAGGCGCAAGGCCAGCGGCTGCTCATCCCGTTGAACCTGCAATCCCGACTCGGACAGCGACCAATTGGCCCCCTGCATCCGTAGCTGGAAGGGGACCTGGTCCCCCTCGGCAGCCCAAGCGCTGGCGCAGCCGAGGAGCGCGAAGCCCGTCAAAGCTGCGCCGCTGTTGATGACGATGCGCTGATCCATGGTCTCTCGCAGGCAGTTGGGCTTGAAGGGGCCCTGAGATAACGAGGATGACCGCAAAGCGGCGCTCGGTCCGCCAGAAAGGCGCCCCATCATCCGCTATGCTCCTCTCCTCCCCCTCGAGTGCACGCCGATGGCCAATCCCACCTCTCCTGATCGCGCCGAACAATACCGCGCCAACCGCGCCCGCTGGGACGAGCTGGTCGCGATCCACGCCAGCTCGCGCTTCTACGACCTGGACGGCTTCCGCGCCGGCGGCTCCAGCCTGCTGCCCCTGGAGCTGCAGGCCCTGGGCGATGTGCGCGGCCGAACCTTGTTGCATCTCATGTGTCACTTCGGCCTGGACACCCTGTCCTGGGCCCGGCTGGGGGCCCGCTGCACCGGGGCGGATTTCTCGCCGCGGGCCGTGGCGCTGGCCGCTCGGCTGGCCGAAGAGCAAGAGCTGGATGCGCGCTTCGTCTGCGCCGACCTCTACGAGCTGCCCAGCGTGCTGCAGGAGCGCTTCGACATCGTCTTCACCTCCTACGGCGTGCTGGCCTGGCTGCACGACCTGCGGGGATGGGCCCAGACGGTTCGGCGCCACCTGGCCCCCGGAGGCCTGTTCTGCATGGTGGAGATACACCCCACGGCCATGATCTTCGACGACGAGGATCTCTCCCAGGGCCTGCGCCCCGGCTACGACTACTTCACACGCCAGGCCATGGCCTTCGACGATGAGCGCAGCTACGCGGGCAGCGGAAGCGTCGAGCACCAGCGCTCCTACCAGTGGACGCACACCATGGGCGAGGTGATCAGCGCCCTGGCCGCTGCTGGCCTGCGCATCGAGCGCCTGCAGGAGCATCCCTTCTGCTGCTACCCCGCCTTCGAAGGCATGCAGCGCCGCCCGGACGGCTACTGGGAGATCCCACCCGAGCTATGCGCCTACCCACTGCCCCTGCTCTTCACGCTGACGGCCCGGGCGCCCCAGAGCCGAGGAAGCATGCGCTATCCCACTCCCGCAAATCAGTGATGTGACACAGGTGTGCCTGTGTTGAAGATCCCCTCCGGCAGCTTCAACCCCACCTCCTCGATCTTCTCCGCGAAATCCGGTCGCGCGCCCGTAGCCCGCAGGCTGCCCTCGACGTGTCCATCGCTGTGCGGCTCCTGCACGAAGCGGAACAGATCGCGCAGCACCACGTCGCCCTCGTCCACCCGCATCACCTCGGAGATCTGCATCAGCCTGCGGCTGCCGTCGGGCAGGCGGGCCATGTGCAGCACCAGGTCGAAGCCGGTGGCTATCTGGCTACGCACCGCCAGCAGGGGCAGCTCCACGCCCGCCATCAGCACCATGGTCTCCAAGCGCAGCAGGGCGCCGCGGGCGCTGTTGGCGTGCACCGTGGCCAGCGAGCCGTCGTGGCCCGTATTCATGGCCTGCAGCATGTCCAGCGCCTCGCCCCCGCGCACCTCGCCCACCACGATACGGTCCGGGCGCATGCGCAGGGCGTTGATCACCAGCTGGCGGATGCTCACCTCGCCGCGCCGCTCGATATTGGGCGGCCGCGCCTCCAGGGGAATCACGTGTTTCTGCTGCAGCTGCAGCTCGGCCGCGTCCTCGATGGTGATGATGCGCTCGCGCTGCGGCAGGTACGAAGAGAGCACGTTCAGCAGGGTGGTCTTGCCGGTGGAGGTGCCGCCCGAGACCACGATGTTGAGCCGGGCCTGCACGCAGATGCGCAGAAAATCGGCCATCTCGCTCGTCAAGCTGCCCAGCCGGACCAGGTCCTCGTCCGTCAGCACCGAGCGCGAGAACTTGCGGATGCTGATGCAGGGCCCGCGCAGCGACAGGGGCGGGATGATGACGTTGACCCGCGAGCCGTCCGGCAGGCGCGTGTCCACCATGGGGCTGCTCTCGTCTACGCGCCGGCCCGCCGGCCCCACGATGCGCTCGATCAGGGGCATCAGCTCGGCGGCCCTCTCGAAGCGCAGCTCGGTCTCTTCCAGCACGCCAGCCCGCTCCACGAAGACCTGGCGGGGGCCGTTGACCAGGATCTCGGTCACCGTGGGATCCCGCAGCAGGGGCTCCAGCGGCCCCAGCCCCAGCAGATCGTCCTCCAGGCGGTCGTAGACCTCTTCGTCGTCCAGGGCCGCCGCGCCAGCCCCCAGCAGCTCCAGGGTCAGCCGGTAGATGCGCCGCAGCTCGGGGCGCAGGGTCTCGCGGTCTCGCTGGCCGCTCTGCTCGTGCAGCAGGCGGCGCTGGACCTGCTCACGCAGGGTCTCGTAGGGGATGGGATCCGGAGGAGGGGGCTCGGGGACAGGCGGCGCTGGCTGCTTGGGCTTGCGGCGGAACATCTTCTTCAGTCCTCCAACCCGTAGGCGTCGTAGATCACGCCTTCCTCAAAGAAGCGCAGCGCCTGCTCCTGCACGCGCCAGGAGAGCTCGCTGTCGCCGTCCGTGGCGCTCCAGAGCATGTTGTGGTGGGCCGGCTGGAACTGGAAGAGCCCCCCGGTGCGCCCGTCCTCCAGGTTGCCCTGGGTGGGGGTGGCTGCGCTCCGCAGGTAGTCGATCTCCCAGGAGAGGGGCTCCAGCACCGGCAGGCCCCCGGAGAACGCTACGATGTCGGTGCAGGCGTTGGGGATGGTCTCGTCCTCGTGGGCTTCCTGGATCAGGGTGTCGATGCGCACCTGGGGCATGTGGAAGGTGGGATCGGCCAGGCCCCAGGCTGTCTCGGCCTCCAAGAAGAGCTGCAGCTGGTCCTCGCCGGCCGGCTCTCCCAGCAGGCCCTCGTCCAGGCCGGGCATCACGAACATCACCATGGCGCCGCCCGTGGCGCTGCCCACAAAGCGGCTGGTCTGGTTCTCGTCGGGCAGGGCCGAGGCCAGGTTGGTGCCGATCATGCCCCCCAGACTGTGGCCCAGGTAGTGGAAGCTGCCGTGCCTGGGCGGATCGCTGAAGCCCTGCTTCGCGGCCAGCTGCGACAAGAGTTCGTCGAGCTCCTGATCCAGGAAGCGCTGCATGGCGTAGACGTCCAGCCCGTCCAGCGGAAAGCGCTCGGCGATGCCCTGGGGATCGGAGAAGTCCAGGTAGGCGATGGCGAAGGAGGAGTCGTAGCACTCGTCGGAGCCGGCGGAGTGGCGCACGTAGTGCTCACGGGCGTCCATGGCCGCGATGAGAAAACCCGCCTCGTGGAAGGTCGCCGACAGGGAGTAGCCCAGCTCGCGGCAACAGCTGATGCCGTGCAGGAAGACGAGCACGGGATGCTCCGCGCCGGGCTGCAGCTCGGGCAGCCAGAGCGTGAAATCCACGGTCTCCGGATCGCCCGCCTGGTCCTCGCCGTAGCCCCGCAGGGCGTGGCGCAGGTCGGGGATCTCCACCTGCCCCTTCACCCAGGTCTGCAACAAGGGGTAGCTGCCACCGCCGGACATGTCGCTGGGCAGCAAGGCCTTGACCTCATCGGTCAAGGCGCCGCTGTCGTCGGTGGCCTGCAGCACCTCGACGAATCCGCCCTGCAGCGCCTGGGCCTCCAGCACCTCGGCCGCATTGCGGATGCGCGCGTGGGGCGCGGCCGTTCGGAAGGCGTTGAGGAAGGCCAGATCCTCCAGCTGGTAGCCCTCTCCCTGCAGGGCCTGCAGCGCCAGGGCGGCGCTCTCGCCCAACAACGCGTAGTCGGGATCGTCCCAGCCATCCAGCAGACAGCGCATATGGGCCGAGGCCTGCAGGGCTTCGCCGCTGGCGGAGCGCGGCTCGCGGGTCACGGCCACGGCCAGGGCCGCCGCCTCGGGCAGGGCGCCCTCGGGCAGCAGGTAGACCAGCTGCTCATCCTCGTTGTGCTGCAGGCGCAGCTCGAAGAAGCGCGGCTGCACGGGCGAGACCTGGTCGTCCTCCACCTCGCCGAACTGGAAGAGCAGGAAAGAAGAGGACTGCAGGCTGTCCCCATCCAGCGGCTGGCTGAAGGGCAGCAGGATGGGCAGGAAGGTAGGGAAGCCCTGCGCCACGCCGATGCCCGAGGGCAGGGTGGTCTCGGGCAGCTGTACCTGCAGGCCGTGATCGCCCTGGACCATGTAGAAGTCCGACGGCAGCACGGGCCGATCCTCGCCGGGGCGCTCCTCGCCCGGGAAGTAGATGCGGAAGTAGTCTTCGTCACTGACCAGCTCCGCCGGATCGCCGCAGACCAGTGGCGCCGTGTCATCATCTCCCTTGCAAGCCCAGAGCGGGACCAGCAGGGTGAGGATTCCGAAAGGTGGCTTCATGGGGCGCTCGCGCATTCCGGGATGCCTTCATGGTAGCGCATGGCGTGGTATGGAACGAGCCATGCGCGCCAACTCAGCGAGACCGCAACCATGAGCACCGACCAGGGTTCCAAGCAGCTGCTGGGCCAGGGCCGCTACCGCCTAGAGGAGGTGATCGGCTCGGGGGGCTTCGCCACGGTCTACCGCGGCTTCGACACTTCGCTGCAGGTCTGGCGCGCCATCAAGGTGCTCAATCCCACCATGCGGGCCGACCAGGCCCACCGCCGCCGCCTGCAGGCCGAGGCGCGCGCCATGGCCCGCCTGGCGCATCCCAACGTGCTGACGGTGCACGACATCGGCCAGGACGGCGGGCTGGATTTCTTCGTGATGGAGCTGGCCGAGAACGGCAGCCTGGCCGACATGGCGAGCAGAGGCGATCCCTTGCCGGCCAGCGAGGCGGTCTCCTACGCCATCCAGGTGCTCTCCGCCCTGGCCGTGGCCCACGCCGCCGGCATCATCCACCGCGACATCAAGCCCCAGAACATCCTGCTGGAGCGTCCAGGCGTGACGCGCCTGGCCGACTTCGGCATCGCCATGCTCTCCGGCGACGCCGGGCTGCGCACCACCAAGACCGGCGCGGCCATGGGATCCCTCAGCTATATGGCGCCCGAGCAGCGCCAGGACGCCCGCAACGTGGGCCCCGCCGCCGACATCTACGCCCTGGGCTGCACGCTCTACAACCTGATCACCGACGCCAATCCCATAGACCTGTTCACCGCCGAAAAGGACTCGCCGCGCTGGCGCACCGTGCCCGAGCCCCTGCGGCCCATCCTGCTGCGCGCCACCCGCTTCGAGCCCGAGCAGCGCTACCCGGACGCCCGCACCATGGCCACGGAGCTGCTGGCGGCCCTCGAGGAGCTGGGAGGCTGGGCCTGGAGCGCCGATCCGGTGGATCCGCTGGCCGTGCCCCAGGCCACCGACATCGGCCAGCCGCCGCGCCCCTCCCAGCTGGACACAGCCACGCGCGAGGCCATCACCTTCATGCTGGAGGCCACCCGCGAGGAGGCGGTCGCAGCCACGCCGGAGCAGCGGGGACCGACGGCGGTTCCGCCGGATACCGGCCCCAGTCCGTCCGACACTGCCGCCGCCCCGACCTTCTACCCAGTGGAGCAGGAGGCGCAGCCACCCGCAAAAGAGCGGCCGAGCCTCAGGTGGCCCTGGGTCCTGGGGTTGGCGGCGCTGCTGGCCGTCGGCGCCGGCGGCTTCGCGCTCTGGCAGCGCTTGCCAGCTGAGGCTCCAGCGCAGCGACCGGCGGCAGAACCCGCGGTCGAGGCGGCGGCGCAGGCCCCGGAGAAAGCGCTACCCGAGCCCGAGCCAGAAGCCTCGGCGGACGAAGAGCCTCCGGTCGCCGAGGCCGAGATCCCCGCGCCCAAAGAGACCGAGCCCGTCCGGACCACCCCAGCCCCACCTGCACCCGTCCCGACCGAGCCCCGCGCGGAAGCGCCCGCCACAGACCCCGGCCCCCCACCTCTGGGCAGCTGGAGAGGCTCCTTCGGCGGCCGCGTCGCCACGCTGACGCTGCAGGGCGATCCGGAGAATCTGCAGGGCAGCCTGGCGGTACGCTTCAGGGGCAACAGCAGCCAGAGCGAGCTGACGGGCAGCTTCGACCCTGCCACCGGCCGTCTCGTCCTGGAGGATGCGGACCGCGAGCGCTACGACGCCGGCAGCTACGAGGCCCAGCTCTCCGAGGATAAAGAGCGGCTTGAGGGCCGCTTCAGCACCTTCAGCGGGGATCGCTCCACGGCTTTCAGCTTCATGAGCAAGCGGTGAAAGCCCCTTGCAATAGCGCCCCCCAGCGCAAGCGGTCATCTTCCGTGCAGCGTCGCCGCGCACACCGGTCCACCCTCGACCAGGCGACGCTGACTCCTCCTTGGCGGAGGAGGTTTGGGCACCTCCTCCCGGCCCCGCGCAGCCCGAATGGACACCTGGGCGGCGCGGGGCCATAGGAGCTCCGCCAACGCGCCCAGGGGGGTGCAAGAGCAGCGTAATAGCGCTGCAAAGACTGTCGTGGCAGATAATGGGGGTGTCGACGGAGGCAGCCCGCCCAGCTGCTGCGCCCTCGATGCCCAGGCGAGGTCCCGCGTGTCCATCCTCACCACCCTGCTGCTCACATCAGCGCTCCAGGCCGAGAGCGTCCCCGGCTGGACCGCCGACCTGCACGGCGGCTGGTTCTGGGCAGGTCCCAACGAGAGCATCCACTCCACCTGGACCATGGGCCCCCGGCTGGGCTTCTCCCCGACCAAGCGACTCGGCTTGGAAGCCGAGCTGGGCTACGGCCAGGGCCTGACGCGCGTCTTCGGTCGCATGTACCGCGGCTTCACCCCGCGCCTGGACCTGACCTGGACCTTCCGACCCGACAGCCGCGTCTCGCCCTTCCTGGCGGCGGGCGGCGGCGCGTTCATCAAGAAGGTGGCGCGCCCGGATGCGGTGGTCTCGGACCAGCCGGGTGAGGAGGGCTGGGGCAACTACGTCAACCCCGACGCCGACGCCCTGCTCAACGCCGGGCCAGGCCTGCTGATCACGCTGGGCCCCGTGCTCTCCTTGCGCGGCGACCTGCGTTGGCTGGCGAACATCGGCGACGAACCCCATAGCGCGGACATCCCCGATCGCTACTCCGACCTGGAGCTGACCGTGGGCCTGCGCTGCGCCCTGGGCGTCCGCCCCGACCGGGACCTGGACGGCCTGGTGGGCCTGAAGGATCGCTGTCCCCGCGAGGCCGAGGACGCGGACGGCTTCCAGGACCACGACGGCTGCCCCGACGAGGACGACGACGGCGACGGCCTGCGCGATGCGCCCCTGGCCGACGCGAAGAAAGCGGAACAGGCGAAGGAAGAGGAAGAACAAGAACAAGAACAAGAACAAGAACAGGAACAAGTCGAGCAGGAGACGCCGAGAGAGACGGCCCCCTCCCCCGTCACCGCAGAAGTCGCCATCCAGCCCGAAGAAGCGCGCATCTGGGTGCCTCACCCCCACTGCGAGTGGGCGCCGGCCAGCCAAGCCGCCGCCCTGGTCGGTGAGCTGGACGAGGGGCAACCCGTGATGGTCACGGCGCCCGGCTACCTGCCCGCCTTCGTGGGCAAGGCGCAGCCGCTGGAGGTGGCGCTGAAGCCCGCACCGGCCCAGGGCTCGCTGGTGGTGCTGGCCAGCCCCGGCGACCTGCTGCGCCTGGGCGACCAGCGCATCCCCGTCGGCGCCGACGGCATCGCCCTGGTCAACGTACCCGAGGGCCCGCTGGAGCTGACCGTGGTGGGAGGCGGTCGCCAGGAGGCGCTGGAGGCGGCCGTGGCCCAGGGCTACGCGGTCTGGCTGCGGACCAGCGAGCCCCGCGGCATCGAGGTGCGCTTCGCAGCCGGCTCCAGCGCGCTCTCTCCCCAGGCGCTGCGGGAGATCGGCGCGCTGGCCCAGCTGCGCGGAGGGCACCGCTACCAGCTGCAGGGCAGCTTCTCTCCGGAAGGGGACGCCCAGCGCAACGAGGTCCTCGCCAATGCGCGCGCCTTGGCGGTCCTGGGTGCGCTGGCCGCCGCGGGCGTGCCCAACGAGGCTCTCAGCGCCCTGCCGCCAGCCCCGCCGGAAGAGGGCAAGACCCAGGCCGCGCAGCGCATCTGCACCATTCGCGCCGCCGGAGGCGCCCCTTGATGGCCTGGCTCTTCCTGTTGGGACTGGCTCTCGCCCAGGCGGGCGAGCGGCGACCGGTGCACGAAGGCGACAGCGTCGAAGCCATCGCCGCCGAGCTGGGCGATCCCGCCTTGGCCGAGCGCCTGCGCCAGCTCAACCAGCTGGCCGCCGACGAGCAGCCACGGGTCGGCACGCTGCTGCTCCTGCCAGACCACGACGAGCTACAAGAGCAGGAGGGAGCCGTACTGAGCTTCCGTGGCGGGGTGAGCGCCACCCTGCCCGGGCGCCAGCCCGTCCCCGTCAGCCAGGGCATGGCCCTGCCCCAGGGCAGCACGGTCTGCACGGACGAGGGGGGCTTCGCCACCGTGCGCCTGGCCCGCTCCATGGAGGGGCTGGACCACGACGATGTCTCCCTGCTGTCGGGCACCTGCCTGACCATGATCTCGGCCGTGGCCAGGCCCGGACAGCGCTCTTCTCTGGTCTCGGTCAGCCAGGGCTCCATCTCCGTGCGCCCGCAGGACGACATCCCAGGCGCGGTCACCGTCGAGACCAGCAGCGGGATCACCACGGGCGAGGGCGGCGGCTTCCGCGTCACCCTGGAGCAGGAGGGCGCCATGCGCACCGAGGCGCTGGACGCCCCCGTCTCGGTCATGGGAGCGGGCCAGGAGCAGCGCCTGCAGGCGGGCCAGGGCTCGCGCGTGCGATCCGGCGAGGCCCCCAGCCTGCCCGTGGACATGCTGAGCCCCGGGACGCCCCTGGCTCCGGACAAGGGCGCCCCGCTGCTGCGCCCGGACTTCAGCTGGACCCCGGTGCCCAACGCCCTGGGCTACCGGCTGGAGATCTCCGCCACGCCGGACTTCAGCGACGTGGTGCTGGTGGAGGAGGCGGGCGAACCCGCATGGCGGCCCGAGCTGCTCTTCTTGCCCTACCGGGTGCAGGGCCTGTGGTGGCGGGTGTCCACCTTCGACCGCGTCGGCTTCCTGGGGCGCGCCTGCGAACCCAGCGCCCTGAGCATCCCGGCAGGCATGGGCCCCTGAAGCGCCCGCGAGGGTGTGAACGGCGGGCAAAAATCGTTACCATGCTGTCAACCCGGATCTTCCGTCCGGGTTCGCGCGAGCTGACGGAGCCCTGATGCCCTCGCTGACCGCCGACGTGATCGTCTACCGGGGGGGAGAGGCGGTCCATGTCGAGCCCGTCGGTCATGGCGCCATGTTCGTGGGGCGCAGCCCCGACAACGACCTGACCCTGTCCGACGCCAAGGTCTCGGGCCACCACCTGGTCTTCCACTTCACCGAGAAAGGCGACCGCCTGCTGGTGCGGGACCTGGGCAGCACCAACGGCACCTTCATCGACGGCCAGCGCGTCAAGAACGCCGCCGCGCTCGAGGATGGCGCGCGCCTGCGCCTGGGCTCGGCCGTGGAGCTGGGTATCCAGTTGCGCCCCTCAACCGCCCCGCGCCCCCCGCGCCTGCGCCCGGCGCTGCTGGCGGATCTCACCACGGGCATCGATCATCCCGTGCGCAAGGAGCGCATCTACGTGGGCTGCGGCGAGCACTGCGACCTGCGCATCGGGCCTGCGGGAGCCCGGCTGGCCTGCATCACGCTGCACGACGACGGCGAGATCTGGGTCGGCAGCGACGAGGCCGAGTTCGCGGTCGTTCCAGGGGAGCCCTTCACCCTGGGCGGGCACCAGCTGGTCTTCCGAGACGGCCGGGGTGCGCTGGCCTCCACCTTGCGCGAGCCCTTGGAGAAGGCGGCCTACGCCTACCGCCTGCACGTGCGCCTGGCGGGCGGCTCCGGGCCCGAAGCCACCATCCACGACCCAGCCAACCAGACCCGACACGTGGTGCGCGCCGAAAACCGCGTCTCGCTGCTCTTCGTGCTGGCGCGCCAGGTCCTGCAGGACCAGCGCGAGGGCCTGGCCCCGGATCAGGCGGGCTGGTGCCCGGACGAGGCCGTGATGAGCGGCATCTGGGGGCGCAACTGGGAGCGGCTGGGTCCCAACAACTACCAGGTGCTGCTCTTCAGGTTGCGGAAAGCGCTGGCCAAGGCGGCCCTGGACGGCTGGTTGATCGACAAGCGC
>CAZITQ010000149.1:17952-23996 GCA_964542165.1 uncultured Rickettsiales bacterium | reverse complement strand
CTAGGAGATCTCGATGTCCGACAAGTTCTGCGTGACCCTCAAGCACAGCCGTACCGACGGCGACAAGGCCACCCTGGCCTTCGTGGTGGCCAACGCCGCGCTGGGCAGCGACAAGGAGACGATGGTGTTCCTGATGAGCGACGGCGTCTGGGCCGCCGCCCGGGGCGAGGCGGAGAAGATCGACGAGGGCGAGCCGTTCGCGCCGCTGGTCGACCTGATGAACAAGTTCGTCGCCGGCGGCGGCAAGATATTCGTCTGCGCACCCTGTACCAAGAAACGCGGCATCGGAGAAGACGATCTGATCGAGGGCGTCGAGGCGGCCGGAGGAGCGTTCCTGATCTCGTGGCTGTCGGAGAGCCCGGCCAGCGTCGACTTCTAGGGGCTGCCCGATGACCGACGAGCTGGATTCCATCGAGCCGGTCCGGATCCTCGAGGGCGGGGATCTGGACTGCGGATCGGGGCTGGTGCTGCTGCTGCGCGACGAGATGCTGGCGGTGCCTGCGGGGGAGGTGCTGGAGCTGAGAAGCCGCGAGCCGACCGTGGGCAACGACCTGCCCCCGTGGTGCGAGATGGTCGGCCACACCTACCTGGGCGAGCTGCCTGCCGCGGAGGGGGTGCGGTACTTCATCCGCCGGGGCGAAGGGGCCGGCACCGACGAGATGGCGCTGGAGCGGGACAAGGAACGAGCGCGTGGGTACGAGTGGCGCACCCGCGTCCGGCATACCGGCCACCTCCGCTCCACCGTCTACTGCCGCAACTTCAAGTTCGACGTCGGCCAGCCGGCCAGCTTCGAGGAGAAGGACGAGTACCCATCGTCGGTGGAGGTGCTGCTCGGCGCGCTCGGAGGCTCGCTGGCGGTGGGCTTCGCCACCGAGTGCGCCCGGGCCAGCCTGGACGTCGACGACATCGAGCTGACCGTGCGCGGCCAGCTGCACGACGTACTGGCTCACATGGGGCTGGAACAGGGAGACCCGTCGTTCTCGACCATCGACATCAAGTGCTTCGCCTCGACCTTCGACGACGAGGCGGCGGTCCGGCGGGCCTGGACCCTGGCGGTCGAGCGGTCCCCGCTGACGGCCACGCTGCACAAGGTGGTCGAGATGTCGATCAAGCTCGCGATCGTCTGAGAGAGGAGCCCCGAGGATGTTCACTGTGACCCACGTGGGCAGCTGGCCCCGCTCGCGGGAGCTGCTCAGGGCCCTCCGGGCCAAGCAGAAGGCACACCTCGCGGAAGCGGAGTTCGACGCCCTGGCGGACCGTGAGGTGTTGCGCTGCCTGGCGGCTCAGCAGGACGCCGGCGTCGAGCTGGTCACCGACGGCGAGCTCCGGCGGGACAGCTTCTACTCCTTCGTCACCGACAAGCTCGACGGCACCGAGCTGTTCACCCTGGCCGATCTGCTGGAACGGATGGACGACAAGTCCGAGTTCGAGGAGATGTTGCACACCCTGGACGTGCCGGCGTCGGCGATCCGCAACCCCACCTGCGTCGGCAAGCTGTCCCGTCGGGCACCGCTGGCCGGCGACGAGGTGGCGTTCCTGCGCCGGCACACCGATCGGCCGATCAAGGCCACCCTGCCGGGGCCGTACCTGCTGACCCGTTCGATGTGGATCGGTCGAATCTCGAGGGGTTCGGGCTACGCGGACAAGACCGAGATGGCCCGAGACGTGGTGCGGATCCTGCGCGACGAGCTGATCGAGTTGCGGGACGCCGGGGTGGCCTTCGTGCAGTTCGACGAACCGGTGCTCACCGAGGTGGTGCTGGGCGAGGAGAGCAACCGTCGCACCTTCATGTGAGCGACCCTCGCCACCCGCCGTGATGCGGGTGCGGAGCTGGACTACGCGGCCTCGCTGATCAACGGAATCGTCGAGGGCATCGAGGGTGTGCGCACCGGTCTGCACGTGTGCCGGGGCAACTGGAGCCGCAGCGAGGAGGTCCTGCTGGAGGGGGACTACACCAGGCTGGTGCCTGCATTCGGGCGAATGAAGGTCGACCAGCTCGTGCTCGAGTACGCCACCCCGCGGGCCGGCGAGCTGGCGGTGGTCGGCGAGACCCTCGGCGACCGGGAGATCGGCCTGGGGGTGGTCAATCCCCGTACCGACCAGCCCGAGTCCGTCGACTCGATCGTCGCCCGGGCAGAGGAAGCCCTGCAGTTCTTTCCGGCCGAGCAGATCTTCCTCAACCCCGACTGCGGCTTCGGCTGCTTCGCCACCCGCTGTGTCAGCGACGAACGCACGGCCACCGAGAAGCTGCGCCGGATCGCGCAGGCGGCCGCCGTGCTGCGCGATCGCCACGGCGTTCGCGGTGGCCAGCCGAGATGAGGGCCGGTGGTGCACGATCGGCGGTGCCAGCACCTCGATGATCTGGACCTGCGCCAGGCCACGCGGGCCATTCGAGCGCGGTCGTGGGTTCCTCGCTCGCGTGCCAGGAGCACGTCTCCGATACCTCTGGCGGCGGTTCGGCCACGATGACGTTCACCGGCGAAGACGGGTGGACCCTCGACGTCTGCACTGCGAACGTGTCGACCCGGGATGCCGAGTTCGTCTGCGGGGGATGATCGCCTCGTTCTGCGTCACCTTCAGCCGGGAGGGTTCCTACGTCGACTCGGGTGTCCGTTTCTACATTGTCGACATCGCCCACGTTCATCGGTATGAACATCTCTCCCAGGAGGACATCATCGAAGATGGACAGGTGGAAGTACTTCGGCATCACGCACACCGACCACACGGTCATGAACCCGATGAGCATGGCCAAGACCGAGGAGCTCATCGAGGGTCTCCGCCTGCCCCAGGGCGGTCACGTCCTGGATGTGGCCTGTGGGAAGGCGGAGTTCCTGTGTCGGGTCGCCGAGCGGTACCGGGTGACGGGCACGGGGCTCGACCTGTCCCCGATCACCATCGAGGCGGCACGGAGCAACGTGACGGCCCGCGGCCTCGACGGGCGCATCGACCTGCGCCACATGGACGGTGGCGAGTACGAACCCGAACCAGGGGTGAGGCTGGACCTGGCCTCGTGCATCGGCGCCTCGTGGATCTACCAGGGGCACAAGGGAACCCTGGAGGCCCTCATGGGGATGGCGCGGCCCGGGGGACTCGTGGTCGTGGGCGAGCCTTTCTGGAGGCAGGACCCGGATCCGGACTACCTGAAACAGACCGGGCACGAGGCCCGTTCGTTCGGAACCCACAGGAGCAACGTCGACGACGGTGTGGAGATGGGCCTGTCGCTCCTGTACACGGTGGTGTCCAGCGAGGAAGACTGGGATCGGTACGAGGGGCTCCAGTGGCAGGCCGCCGAACGGTATGCGGCAGCTCACCCCGATGACCCGGATGTGGAGGACCTGCTGCAAACCGCACGGACGAACCGGGACCTCTACCTGAGATGGGGACGGGCTTGCCTGGGCTGGGCCATGTATCTTTTCCAGCGGCCCGCGAGCGATGGGCGCCAGGGATCACCCAGGGAGACCACGGACCATGAACCCAGGTCATGAGCCGAGCCCCATCCCCCCCGAGGCGTCGCCCCGGGCGCACCGTCTGGCGTCCACCCTGGCACGACCTCTGGAGAGGTTCATGCACGTGGAGGCCTCCAGCGGGATCCTGCTGCTGGTGACGGCGCTGGTCGCGTTGCTGTGGGCCAACTCGCCCTGGGCCTCGGTCTACGAACACCTGCTGCACACACCCGTGGCGCTCGGCTTCGGGGAGCACACCTTCACCCGATCCGTGCACTTCTGGATCAACGACATCCTGATGGTGGTGTTCTTCTTCGTGGTGGGGCTGGAGGTCCGCCGCGAGCTGCACGAGGGAGAGCTCTCCCAGTTACGGCGGGCCGCCCTCCCGGTCGCGGCCGCTCTGGGCGGCATGTTCGTCCCCGCGGCGATCTACCTGGCCATCAACAACGGGACCGACGCCAACCGCGGCTGGGGCGTGCCGATGGCCACCGACATCGCGTTCGCCGTGGGGGTGCTGGCCCTGCTGGGACGCCGGGTCCCCGCGGCGCTGCGCGTGCTGCTGCTGGCGCTGGCCATCATCGACGACATCGGCGCGATCCTCGTCATCGCTCTGTTCTACTCCTCGGACTTCGCCTGGCTGGGCCTCGTGCTGGCCGGCGCCGGCATCATCGACGTGCTGATCATGCAGCGCTTCGGCGTGCGCAATTCCTGGGCCTACATCGTGCCCGGCCTCGTGATCTGGTTCGGCATGCTCCACGCCGGGATCCACCCCACCATCGCCGGCGTGATCCTGGGGCTGCTGACGCCGGTGCGATCGTGGCTCGGTCACCGGGGATTCCGTGCCGAGACCCATCGGGCCCTCGACCGGCTGCACGACCTGGTGGAGTCGGGCGCCGAACCCCGCAAGTGGATCCCCGATCTGGAGCGCGTCAACTTCGCCCGCCGGGAGGCGATCCCCCCGGTGACCCGGATCGAGGCCCTGCTCCACCCCTACGTGGCCTACGGCATCATGCCCCTGTTCGCCCTGGCCAACGCCGGGGTCTCCCTGCACGGCATCGAGTTCTCCGCCGCCGGAACGATGGGCATCGCCGTGGGTGCGGGCGTGGGGCTGGTCGTGGGCAAGCCGCTGGGCATCGTGCTGTTCTCCTGGCTGGCGGTGAAGCTGGGCTGGGCCACGTTGCCCCGCGGGGTCACCTGGGGTGGCATCGCGGTGGTGGGGGTGGTGGCTGGCATCGGCTTCACGATGGCGTTGTTCATCGGAGCGCTCGCGTTCGACGATCCCTCGCAACTCGCGGTGGCCAAAGCAGCGGTGTTGGCGGCGTCGCTGTTGGCGGGTGTGCTGGCCCTGGTCGGCGGGCGATGGCTCCTCCCAACGCCGCCGCCCGGGATCGTTCGACGCACCGTGGACGAGGCAGAGCACTCGACGGAACTGTAGGGGAGACGCGGGGATCACCAGCCACCATCCGGCCCAATTGTCGACATCTTCGATTGATTTTCATGGAATTCGGGAGCGTGCCATGGGAGTGTGTCGTCTCGCGCGGGTGGCGATGCGATGCCGAGGCGCGCGCAAGGAAAGGAGCGACGTGATGTTGCGAACCTGGATGCTGATGATGTTGCTGGCGGCAGGCTTGGCCCTGGCCCTGAGCGGCTGTGAATCGACCGGTGACGACGACTCTGTGGGCGACGACGACGATGCCACGGGAGACGACGACGACGACGCCACCGGAGATGACGACGACGACGACGCGGATCCTTGCGACGACCCGGCGCAGCTGAGGGAGGACGCGCTGGACAACGGCGAGCAGATCCTCGCCGGGGTCACGCTGGAGGCGAGCACCCCCATCGCCGACATCGTCGCCGACCCCGCCGCCTTCGACGGCCAGGTGCTGCAGATCGAGGGCTGGGTGACGGAGGTGTGCCCCATGGAAGGGTGCTGGGTGAACCTCGTCAACGACGCCGGCGACGAACTGCAGGTCAAGACCGCGGACGGTACCGTGGACCACAGCGAGTACACCGAGCCCGGCCGCTACCACGTCGCGGACGGTGTGTTCGAGCAGGACAAGATGTGGATCTGGATCGCCGATCACGGGGCCATGGCCGGGACCATCGTCTGCGATTGACGGCTGCGGCGGCGCCCACGGCGGCCCGCACAGCGTGCGCTCACCCAGAGTGCCTACCGAATCACCCCGCGGAGTGCCCCCGCGGAGTGCCAGCCGAATCACAGGCCGAATCACAGACCGATGGACAGGTCCTCGGGGTGAATTCCGCCGTACCTGAATAGGCTGCGCCCGGCGACCGTCCCACGTTGGCCACTGCGGAAGAGGTGTGACGTCATGCGGAGGATCCTCTGTGCCTGCCCGCTCCTCGTGCTCATCGGCTGCCATTCCGGGACGGCCTGGCAGCAAGCCGAGATGGAGCTGTGTGATTGGCTCGTGGACCAGTCGGGCGACTGTGGTGTCGAGGAAGACTGTGTCGCCGTCGTCTGCGAGTCCGGATGCGGGAGTGGCGAGACGCCCGTGATGCTCCAGTCATCCCCCCCCGCAAGCGCCCGCGCCCCAAGCCCCCGCCCCCACCCCCGGCAGCCCGCCCGAACAACCACCC
>CAZITQ010000149.1:0-17942 GCA_964542165.1 uncultured Rickettsiales bacterium | reverse complement strand
GGGCCCGGGGGGGGTGGGGGCTCCCCGCGGTTTTGGCCCACGCCCCGGCGGCGCTTTCCAGCGCGCGACGAATGCCAGAGCACACACTGGACGACCCGGGAGTGGTCGGAGACGGTCTGCGAGGACGAGGACAGCGTCGCGGTGGTCTGTCTGATCAGCTACTACCACTAGCTGTCCTCGGGGAGCATTCCCCTCTGCCGGGCGTCACGGCCGCATCGAGGCCACCCACCAGCGCCGAGATGGATTTCGGTGAAACGGGTCGTGATGCCGTCTACGGGGCCTGTTCGGCCCACCACGAAGCTTGGAGATGCAGTGCGGCGGACCCGGCCCCGCTCGGGAGTGCGATGTCGCAGCCGGTCTGCTTTCGCACGTGGAAGTTGGCCCCGCCCGTCATCCTGATTCGCCTCGGTGGGGAGCCGCCGACCAGCTGACCCGCGAGATCCTCGGCCGCGGTTCGACACGCCCGACCGTCCCGCTCCGCGTCGTCCAGGCGTTGCTCCCACACCGCGTGGTCGACGCGGGGCGGATCCGGTTGGCTGGCCGCCTCGATGACCGCGAGCGTCTCGGGCTCGTCCGCCATCGTCCGCCGGAGATCGCCCATGACTCGGCCGTGGTCGGCGAGGTCCCGCTTGCGCCTCCCAGGACCCTCGGGATCGACGAGCAGGTCGTCGACCTGCTTGGCGACGTAGTCCGCCGCTCGCACCGCCAGTTCGTCCACCTCGGCGCAGGTCGCAGCGCGTACCAGGCGGTCGATGGACTCCAGGGTTCCGCTCCCGAGATGGGGGCAGGCCGTCCACAGGTCCGTGAGTCGGCCGTCGAACGAGACCGCAGGCCAGCGCGGCCCTGCGGTCTCCAGGACGAAGCCGGCGTCCACACGGTGATACGCGACGTGGATCAGATGGCACCCGGCCGCGGCGAGCGGCGACCACAGCTGCTCGTGGATCGCCAGTACAGGCATGGCATCGAGGGCCTCACGGACTCGGACCTGGCTCGAGAGGACTACGGTCGAAGGCCAACGCAGACCGAGATCGCGAATCAGCTCCGCAGTGACGTCCGCGGCGAGGACCGCCCGGAGCCCTTGCTTCCACTCGTCCAGTGGCTGCCACCCGAACCGCCCGGCCAGCGGCCCCCAGACCAGCCGACGCCCCGGCCGGTCGACGGCCAGCACTCCAGGAACCTCCTGGACAGACACTCTCGACACTCGAACCTCCCGGCGGACGGACGTCGCGATCATACGCCGGACTGGCTGGCCGGCCGAGGGGCGAGGATGGGCTTGTGATTCGGCAGGCAACTCTCTCGACCGTTCACCACCAGCACCGTGCCCGGCCGGGCGCCGCGAGGTCCCATTGCCACTTCATGGCTCGCGTGGCCAGTGGTCGAAACGGGACACAGGCGATATCGTTCGCTCATGCGCAGACTGCTGACGACCCTGTTGTTGTTCCTCCCACTACTGGGTTGCCGGGGAGCAGCCCACACCCAGGCGACCACCACCTCGGGGGAGGGAGCGGAGGCCGAGACGCCGTCGAGTTCCAACAACGCGATGGGACCGCCGGACGCCATGGTGCGAGCCGACCTGGACTGCCCCGACGGGGAGATCGTCTACACCGGCGGCATCGGGACCTCGGACCAGGTCGTGGTGCGCGAGCTGACGGCCTGCGGCATCGTCGCGACCTACGAATGGTCCGCAGAAGGCACGTGGAGAAGGACAGACTCGCCGTAGATCTGGCGGGCCCTCCACACGTCAGGTCGGGTCAGGCGGGTGGCTCCTCCCCCGGCTGTTCCTCGGGATCCACGTCCGGGTCCTCCCGCTTGCGCTTCCGAGGCACCAGGTGCCGGTAGCGGGTCTCGGGCTCGAGGTAGCGGCCCCAGTAGTGGGTCAGGGTGGTTCGGGAGAACAGCCAGTTGATGGGCCGCAGCCGGCTCGCTGCATGGAAGACGATGTAGGCCAGGAACAACGACGGGTAGAAGTAGGCCAGGTTCACCAGCTCTCCTGCCCACCCCTCGTGCAGCCCGGACAGGCCGGGGATCCAGCGCCCCAGCGCCGTGAACAGCCAGTACGCCACGGGTAGCGCGCCCACGAAGTAGAGGACCACCGCCCATGAGTGCCCGGCCTCGATGGCGTCGTGGGGGCAGACCGCGCCGCAGCGCATGCAGCTCTCGCACTTGTAGGTCCAGAACGGCCGGGCGGGCTCGCGTCCCCACATCTCGATGGCGCCCACCGGACAGGACTTGGCGCACAGCTCGCAACCATCACAGCGGTCGTTGGCGAAGAACAGCTTGGCCAGAAAGAACCGCCCGGCGAACAGGTAGGCCAGCGAGACCGGCCACACCAGGAGCGCGCCCCCGCCCTCGTACAGCAGGTGGCGGACGCGCCAGCCATGGCGACCGCCGAGCAGCGCGTCCGCGAAGCGCTCCACGCGGGCCCGCGAGCGGCCGATCACGGCGTCGAGGGTCTCGCGCCTCTGGGGCGGGTGCAGGGAGCTCCAGTTGGACGGCATGTCGAAGGCGTCGGCGCCCCGCACCCGGTACCCCTTGAGTACCAGGATCAGCGCGAGCACGAAGGTGCAGCTGGCCGAAAACCCCGGCACGTAGACCGGGCCGAGCTTGACCGACGCGCGGGTGGCCATGGAGAACCCGCGGGCGCCCCGGCCCCGGGGCAGGCGCAGCGCGAACTTGATGGCGTGCCACGGCGCTGTGAAGCCGTGGCCCGGCGCCGCCAGTCCGACCAGCTCGTCCTCGCCTCCCCGCAGGTCGTCCGCCGGGTCCGTTCCCTCCATGTGACGCACGACGGCCTCGACACCGGCGTTTTGGGCGCGTTGCTCGAACCAGCGGCTCGCCCGCAGCGTGTTGCCGGTGCCGCTGGTGACGAAGATCACGACGTGCTTCGGCTTCATCGGATCGCGTACCTCGACCACCAGGGTATCGACGACCCAAGGCCCGCGCCATCGAACGCATCGACCCACTCGTCCCCGCTGACGTCGGGGTTCGGCTCCGACCCCTGGCGTGTCGATCGAGGCATACTGGCTCCATGCCGCAGACGCTGATTGCCCATGACCCCTTCCTTGCCCCGCTGCTCGGTATGGGCAACCACGGGACGATGGACCTGCACGCCACGGTGGACGTGCCGGGGCGGCTGGACGCGGGGCAGCTCCGCGCGGCGCTGTCCTGCGTCGGGCGATTCGAGCCCTGTCTGCAGGGCAAGCCGTCGGTGGGGTGGTTCCGGTCGGCCTGGGTGCGCCGGGACGATGTCTCGGACGACGACTGGCGGGTGGTCGAGCGGGAGGTCGGCTCCGAGGAGAAGTCGAGGGAGGAGGAGGAGGCGTTCCTCGACCAGGCCGGGTTCGAATCGCGCGAGCTCCCGGTGGAGGCAGCCCTTCTGCACCTGCCGGAGCGCGACCGCCTGGTGCTCAAGGTCAGCCACGATCTGGCGGACGGGGGGGGCACCAAGCGGCTCCTCTATCACCTGGCGCGCTGTTACCGCGCGCTGTCCGACGACGCGTCCTGGCGTCCCGAACGCCGCCCGCCCCCTCCCCGGCACGCCTGGCGGCTCTGGCGCTCCCTGAGCCCGTCCCGGCTGACCGGGCTATTCATGGGCCTGCTCGATCAACTCCTGTCCCCGACCTTGATGCGGTACCTCTTCACGCCCATGGAGGTGTCCGACGGGCCGCCGAGACGGAGGGTGGCCCTGCTTCGCATCGGCCGCGAACGCCTGGCGCGGCTCCGGGAGCGGCTGCCCGGGTACACGGTCAACGACGTGCTGGTCGCCGCATACACGCGCGCTCTGGCGTCCCGCTTCGGCGACGCGCCGAGACAGAAAAACCGCGTGGCGCTGTTCGTCTCCACCGATCTGCGCAAGTTCATCCCCGACGAGGACCGCCTGTGCAACCTCAGCTCGATGAAGGTGCTGGACTTCGGTGCCCTGCCGCTTCCCGAGCCCGCGGAGCACCTGCGGAGGGTGGGGGAGGCCTTCCGCCGCTGGAAAAGACGCCTCACGGGGCTGGGGTTCGCCGTGCTCCTGTTCCCGGCGGCGGCGCTGACGCCGGCCTGGATCGCCCACCGGTTGACCGTCGCGTTCTTCGGGTTGGGCGCGCGCATGGGCGCATGCCCCCAGATGCTGACCAACATGGGCGTGATCGACGAGCAACGGGTGGACTTCGGTGACGGGCCCTGCCTCGAAGCCTGGCTCGTCGCACCGGTAGCCCGCCGGCCGGTGCTCGTCGCCGGCGCATCCGGATGTGCTGGGGCGGTCCATCTCAGCGTCGGGTACCAGGAATCGGAGGTCCCGGCGGAGACGATCGCGACCCTGCTGGAGACGGTCGACGAGGAGCTGGCCGCGCTGGAGGCGATCGACGCCGGGCGGAGCTGAGCGTCGCAGACTTCCCCCTCACACCTTGACCGCGGATCACCTCCACCGTAGACAGGTCCCATGGAGTACCGGGTTTCCATCGCATCGCGTCCGGATCCCACGGATGCGGACGTCCGCGAGATGGTGCGGGCCGCTGTCGCCGCTGCCGGGGGGCTCGAGTCGGTGGTGGGCCCGGGTGACTCGGTGCTGCTCAAGCCCAACCTGGTGGTGGACAAGCCCTCCTCGTCCGGGGCCACCACCGATCCCCGGGTGGTGGCGGCGGTCGCGGACCTGGTGCTGGAGCGGCGGCCCGCGTCCGTGCTCGTCGCGGAGAGCGCCGGTCTGGGGTTCGACACCGGCCGGGCGTACCAGGTCTCCGGCGTCGACCGGGTGTGCGAGGAGCGGGGGATCCCGTTCATCGACCTGAGGGGGCAGCCCACAGCGAAGGTGCCCGTGGGGGGCGCGGTGCTGGACGAGGTCGCCGTGTACCGCCAGGCGCTCGAGCACTCGGTGATCGTCGACCTTCCGGTGCTCAAGGCCCACTGCCAGACCCGGGTCACCCTGGGTATCAAGAACGTCAAGGGGCTGATCCCCGACCGGGAGAAGCGGCGATTCCACGCACAGGGCCTCCACCGGGCGATCGCCGATCTGGCCACGGTGATCCGCCCCGCGTTCACCCTGATCGATGGCATCTGCGGCGACCTGACCTTCGAGGAGGGGGGGACGCCGGTGCGGATGAACACGCTGGTGGCGGGTCGCAACACGCTGGCGGTGGACCTGGTGGCCGCATCGCTGCTGGGCTACGCGGCGGACGAGGTGTCCTACCTGCAGCGGTGCATCGACCTGGGGCTGGGTCCCCGGTCGCTGGACCAGGTGCAGGTGACCCACACGGAGGGCCCTGGCAGGGGGATCCCTCGCCGCGACGAGCTACAAGCCAGGAACCGCTCCCTGCTGTCGTCCTTCCCGGTGCGTGTGGAGGAGGCCGGGGCCTGCTCGACCTGCCTGGGGGCGCTGATCCACGCGCTCCAGCGCTGCGGGGATCGGGGCCACACGGTTCGCGGGACCATCCGGCTGGGTCAGAACCTCTCCGGACCGTCGGCCATGGCCGATCTGCGGGTGGGCGCCTGCGCGAAGGGGTCTCACGGGCGCCACGTGCCAGGGTGTCCACCCCGTGCCGCGGACATCCTCCGGGCGTTGTTGCGGGAGCCCTGACAGGTCCGTCCACGTCCGAAGGGCACCTCCGGAAGTCGGGTCATGCCGATTTCCGCTATACCATTTTGGTACGCCACCCCCTCGATCCCTGCAAGGCCGGCCGACGATGGCGACGATCGTGCCCATTTGGCACGCCATGGCGCCGGCGACACCCGTTGTCGGCCATCCGCCCACCACATCGTAACCCGTTGGTTTCACTGCCCTTTCCAATTCGACGAGCGCCTGGCACAGGACTTGCGAATCGGAGAAGCAAGAACGACCCAACCCAATCGGAGACCAACCATGGAATCAACGCACGGACACCAGAGCGGCGCCCTCGATGTTCACCGGACTGCACGGGTCCATGACGCGACGTCGTCGACAGGCAGCATCCGGAAGGTCTGCATCATCGGAGCGTCCGGGAAGCTCGGGCAGTACATGGTCCAGCACGCACTGGAGCGGGGCTACGAAGTGGTGGGGGTGTGCCGTGAGAAGAGCGTGAAGAAGCTCGAGAGGTTCGAGGGGAGGCTCACGATCGTGCCGGGGGCGACGAACGACCCCGATGTCGTCCAGCGGGCGGTGGCCGGCTGCGATGCGGTGCTGGTCGTGCTGGTCCCCTGGGGCGTCCAGAAGTACTCGTCCGGAACGGTCCAGGCCGTGCTCGACCACGCGGAGCCGGGCGCGCGCCTGGTGTTCTCGTGTGGCTGGCACATCACCCTCGATGGCGAGGACCGGTATTCGCGGTGGTTCCTGTGGGAAGTCAAGGCCTTCGGTCTACTCGCCCGGCTCCTTCGAGCCGCGGAAGTCGACGACCAGGTAGAAGCCTGTCGGCGAGTGTTCGCGAGCGACACCCGATGGACCGTCGTGCGCGGGAGCGGCCTCGAGGAGGGGGAGAGCCAGGGCTTGCCGGTGTGGAGCCGGCACGTGGGGGATCCCATCCTGGAGAGCGACCTCACCCGCCGCGTGGACTTCGCCCTGTTCATGGTGGACGCCCTGCACAACGACGAGCTCATCCATGAGGCTCCGGCGATCGTGGGCTGTCAGACACCCTCGGCGCTCGAGCATGCAAGCGTGTCCGCGGAGCGATAGGGCACGCCCGAACCCGTCCCCACTCAGGGCGAGATTCCCTCCGGCAGATACAGCTCGGCCCCTGGCCCCAGCGGCATACCCAGCAGGAGCCAGACCGCCACCAGCACCATCCACGCCACCAGGAAGGCCATCGAGTAGGGGAGCATGGTGGCGATGACGGTTCCGATGCCGGCCTTGCTGTCGTACCGCTGCACGAAGGCCACGATCAGGGCGAAAAACGACATCATCGGCGAGATGAGGTTGGTGGAGCTGTCGCCGATCCGGTAGGCCACCTGGACCAGCTCGGGGGAGTAGCCCAGCAGCATGAACATCGGGATGAACACCGGCGCCATGAAGGCCCACTTGGCCGAGGCGCTGCCCATGCACAGGTTGATTACGGCCGCCAGGAGGATGAAGGAGAGCATCAGCGGGATCGGCCCGAGGCCCGACGCCTGGAGGAACTCCGCGCCCTTGATGGCGAAGATCATCCCCAGGTTGCTGTACTTGAAGTAGGCCACGAACTGGGCGGCGAAGAACACCAGGACCATGAACAGGCCCAGGGTCTCCATCGACTCCTTCATGCCCTTGATCACGTCGGCGTCCCGGCGGAAGGTGCCGGCGCCGAAGCCGTAGGCCAGCCCGGTCGCCAGCCCCGCGAGGAAGATGAAGGTGACGATGCCGTGCATGAACGGGGAGTGCAGCACGCTGTCGGTCTCCGCGTGTCGCAGGAAACCACCCTCGGGGACGAGTCCGACCAGGACCACCACGGTCAGCCCCAGGGTGACCGCCAGCACCCACCACAGACCGCGCTTCTCCTGGGGGGTCAGGGATCGCAGCTCGTCGCCCTCGGCCACCTCGGCGCCCTCGTAGGGGCCGAGCCGCGGCTCGACGATCTTCACGGAGACCCAGGTGCCGATGCCCGCGATCAGGAAGGTCGAGACGACCATGAAATAGTAGTTACACGCGGGCGAGACGACGTAGTCCTTGTCGATGATCTGGGCCGCCTCCTGGCTGATGCCGGCCAGCAGGGGGTCGATGGTGCCGAGCAACAGGTTGGCGGAAAAGCCGCCGGAGACCCCGGCGAACGCCGCCGCCAGGCCGGCGATGGGGTGCCGTCCCACCGACAGGTAGATGATGGCGCCCATGGGTACGAGGAGCACGTAGCCCACGTCGCTGGCCATGTTGGACATCACGCCCGCGAACACGATCACAAACGTCAGCAGCCGGCGGGGTGCAGCGTGGACCATCAGCCGGATCCCGGTGCTGATCAGGCCGCTTTTTTCGGCCACGCCGATCCCCAGCATGGCCACCAGGACCGTCCCCAGCGGCGCGAAGCCGGTGAAGTTGGTGATGGTGTTCTCGAGGATCCAGTGCAGTCCGTGCCTCGACATCAGGTCGATGGTCAGGACCAGGGACCCATCCCTTGGATCCTCGGCCGACAGCCCGAACAGACTGAACAGCCGGGAGAGCAGGACCAGCGCAACGGCGAAGATCGCGAACAGCACGGCCGGGTGCGGCAGGGCGTTTCCGATCCGCTCGATCACGGTGAGGAAGCGGGAGACGAGGGTGGAAGGCTGGCCCGCCGGGTCCGTCTTCTTCATCGAGTGCGTGTCCTCCTCCACCCCGTCGCGGGGTGGACTGCGATGACCCTGGACCGGTCACCCTAGCGCATGCAGCAAAACCGTCGCTAGGAATCCGACGCAGGGGGCACGCGTTCCTCACCCGAGTACCGGCCGTCGGCGACCTCGGCGGCGGTGAGGAACAGCATCCTGACCTCCTCGGCGAACAGGTCCGGGTCCAGGGTGTCGGGGGTGTCGCCGGGCTGGTGGAGGTGTGTGCCGCCGTTGGCCAGGGCGAACCACAGCGTCGGCCAGCCGGCGTCGAAGAACGGTTGACCGTCGCATCCACCGCCGTAGCAATCGCCGTGGGAGAGCGTGACCTCTGCCCTGCGCCGGGCGACGGCCGCTCCGATGCCCCACAGCTCCGGGTTGGCGGTGCCGCAGGCGATGCGCAGGGCGTCCCCCTCGCCGGGGCAGTCGGTGTTCAGCATCGCGACTCCGCGGTCCAGTGGGAGCGCCGGGTTCTCGGCGTAGGCCTCGGCCCCGAGGATGCCTTGCTCCTCGCCAGCGAACAGGACGAACACCACCGTCCGCTTCGGCCGGACGTCGCCGAGGACGAAGGCCCGGGCGACGGCCAGCACCGCGGCGGCACCCGAGGCGTTGTCGTTCGCGCCCGGGTAGATCAGATCCCCCTGCTGGCCAACGTGGTCCAGATGCCCGCCCACCACCAGATGCTCGTCCGCCAGGGCGTCGTCGCTGCCCGGGAGGATCGCCACGACGTTCATGGTCGGCGCATCGCGCTGGTACCGGGCCTTCACGTCGATGGACGCGGTCGCCGCCAGGTCGAGGGGCGCGACCGGAGCGCGGGCCTCGTCGATGCGCGCCTGCAGCTCGGACAGGGTGGAGCCGCTGCCGGCGAGCAGGTCGTCCGCCACGGCGCCGGTCACGTGGAGCTGGGGCAGCGTCTCGTTCTGCTCGCCCGGACCGTGAAACACGCTGCCATTGAGCGGCCGGCCCGGCTGGTCGTCGGCCCGCGAGACCAGCAGCAGGCCCGCAGCGCCATGCGCGGCGGCGTTGATGGCCTTGGGGCGGGGCATGTGAGCTTCACCCCAGCTCCCCTTCTCGTGCTCCCACGGTGGGGCCTGTTTCAGCGCCAGGACGATCTTGCCGGTCAGGTCGCGTCCGGCGTAGTCATCCCAGCCCAGCTCCGGGAGGGTCAGCCCGTAGCCGACGAACACCACCGGCGCCTCGACCTGCCCCGATCCGGAGAAGCCGCGGAGGATGAAGTCCTGGCCATGGTGCAACGCGCGGGATTCGCCCGTGGTGGTCACCGACAGTCGGGGCTGGCCGACGATGGTGTTGGCCTCGATGGCGAAGCGCTGCAGAAAGCCGTCGTCGCCCCCGGGTTCCAGCCCGAGCGCCGCAAAACGCTCGGCCATCGCCGTCGCCGCCCGGTCGTAGCCCTCGGTTCCCGACAACCGTCCGGCCATCTCCGGTGAGGCCAGGAGCTCGACGGTCTCCATCAGCGAGGCCACATCGATGTGTTCGTCGGCGATCCGATCCAGCGCCTCCTGGCGGGCATCGGGCCCGGTGGCGCCGATTGCGAGAACTGCGAGGATCAGGACGGCGATCCGATTCAGACACTTCATGCTCGGATTCCCATGGGTGCGGCGCAGGGTATCACGCGGCAGCAGCGCCCCTTCGCCGTCGGCGTAGGGCTCCGTGAAGTCCTGTGAAGTCCTCCTGTGAAGTCCCCCTGTGAAGTCCCTGGCACCTCCCTGTGAAGTCCCTGGCACCTCCCTGGCACCTCCCTGTGAAGTCCCTGGCACCTCACCTGCACCTCACCTGCACCTCACCTGGGCGCGCCCCGTTGCAGCGGCCTGTCAGGGCGCGACCGTCAGCACGACGCTGTCGACGCGCTTCCCGTCGAGCTGCGGCGCGGGCACCTGCAGGACGTACTCGCCGGGCGCCAGGCCGAGGTCGCAATCGGGCGCGAGCGTGGGGGACAGGCTCCACCCGCCCGGTCGCACGAAAAACCGGCCGTCGACCGACAGGGTCCCACCGGGGAGCAGGGTCACGCTGCGGCCCTGCGCCACTCCGAAGCCGACCACCCTGCAGGCCGAGGGCGGATCGACGGGCTCGCCGTCGCGCAGGATCCGTGTCGGGGAGATGAGGGGCGGGCCCGACATGAGGTGCGTGTCCACCCTGAGCGGGCTGTCCGTGAGGTTGCGGTAGACGACCGGGAACTCCACCTCGCCCTTGCTCGCTCCGGTCAGCGGGGGGATCTCGGCGGCCAGGACCTCGGGCCCCGGAAACTCGCGCACCTGGGAGGCAGGCAGGGAGCAGTGGTCCCGCTCCTGAAGATCGCGCAGTACGAGCGCGTCGCCCTCGCAGACCTCGTCGGGCGAGAGCCGCTCCACAAACACCTGCCACAGAGGGTTCGGGCCGCGCTGTTTCAGGGCCTCGGGGTCGGCTCCGCCCTCCACGGCGGCCCTGTACTCGGCGCCGAACGGCGCCGTGCCGAGCTCGTAGTCCAGACCACCCCAGGAACCATCGCCCCGAAACGCGTAGAACGCCCAGTGCCAGTCGAAGGATTCCAGGTCGGTCAGCAGATCGTCGAGGTAGGCCTCGGCGCCCTCGACGCGGCGGTCACACCCGAACTCCGACGCGACGATCCTGCGGCGGTCGATCCGGTGCAGCCCCGCCCACGCCGCCACGCCAACCAGGGCCTCCCGCCGCGAGGCGGCCGTCCACCCGTCGGGCATCCGGTCGGGGTAGCGGTACCGCCCCTCGTTGACGCGGAAGGTCACGTAGTCCCACGGCTCGTAGAAATGGAAGGCGTACAGCACCGCCGTGTCGTCCACGGGCTGCAACCACCTCAGCCCCTCGGTCGAGGCGTACTGCCCCCCGTCCAGGAGAATCGGCGTGCGAGGGTCCGCCGCGCGGATGGCCTGGACCACCTCGCGGTTGAAGCGGTTCACGTCGGCGAGGGTGCCCTCGACCTCCGCGTGCCACCGCGCGTACCCGGCTTCGGAGATCCCGTGCTCGCGCTCTGGGTGCGGCTCGTTCAGCGGGTTGTAGGCGACGATGGCCGGGTGTCCCTTCAGCTCGCCGGCGAGCTGGGTCCAGAACGACAGGGCCTGATCGCGGTAGGCCTGGTCGTTCCACAGCCGGTAGTCGTCCTGGTCGTCGTTGAGCTGCTTCCACCGCGCTCCGGGCAGCGAGAACATCGTCAACACGACCCTCACCCCGGCGGCATCCGCGTCATCCAGGGCGTCTCGCAACGCGGCCAGGTCCTCGGGCACCAGGGCCTCGAACCGATCGGCGTCCCCCATCAGGAAGTCGCGCCGCTGTGCCGCCCAGCCGTCGGGCGCCAGGCGGACGAACTCGATCCCGGCCTCGGCAGCCGCCTGCCAGTACGCCGGCTCGACCGACTGGTTCTGGCAGTTGGCACCCCGCCGCTGCTTGGACCACCACAGCATGCGCAGCTCGATGCCCGACTCGGCCTCGGCGGCATTCCCGGTGGGCGGGACCGCCGACAGCACGAAGAGCAGGATGGTCATCCAGGCCGTGATCGCGAGCCAGCGCATATTCCCTCCGGGCGCAGGATGCCAGAGATAACACGGGAGTCGGGGCTTCCTGTCCGCTCCGGTGCCAGATGAGCCATGAACGTGCTTCGGTTGGCACCACCGGGCCGGCGTGGACTCGAGCGGCTGTCCGGCAGGTTGGGGGGGCGGATCCGTCGGTGGGCTAGCAGTCCTCGACACACTCGTCGTACGCCACCTCGTAGGCCCCCCGGCACTCCTCCTCGGTGCCGCCGTCGGTGATGCACTCGTCGTACGCGCCCCGCGCTCGCTCCGCGCAGTCCTCCTCGCACTCGGAGAGCTCGCCGTCGTCCCCGCAGTCGGCCATGCACTCGTCGTAGGCCTCACCAGCGCGCACGCGGCAGTCCTCCTCGGACCCGCCGTCGTCGATGCACTCCTCGTACGCGACCTCGGCGTACTGCTCGCAGCGTTCCTCGCATTCGCCCCCGCCATCGCCGGCGCAATCCTCGTACGCGGCCGCGGCGCGCTCGCGGCAATCTTCGTCGTCGACCCCGGCGTCGATGCACTCGTCGTACGCGGCCAGGGCGATCTGGTCACAGTCGTCCCGGTCGGCGTCGTCCCCGCGGCCGTCATCCTGCTCGGCGGCCGCGTCCGCAGACAGGAGGACGTCGCAGCCGGACAGGGCGAAGCCCAGGACCAACGACAGCATCAGAAAGGGGAACAGGCGAGTCATCGTGACCTCCTCGGGGCGCATCCAGCGGCGCCGCGGTTGTTTGTCTACTTGGACGAGGACCGGTCCGGTTTCTGGACTCGAAACAGGAAAGTCGTCCTCAGTTCCCCGCGGGCGGCAGGAGGATGTCGACTCCCACGGTACCACCGAGCCGGGGGATGAGCACAGTCGTGTCCCGGACGGGCTCGCGGAAGACCAGCGCCTGGCCGGTGAACGCGGCCCGGAACGACAGGGGGCTCCTGCGCCGATCGCCGATGACCAGGCCGATGCGTCCGCCGAAGGTGGGGGCGGTCAGGGCGCCGGTGGGCAACGACTCCCACGTCCTCCGCTCCTCCTCTGGGGACATCCAGGACAGCCCGTCCAGGTAGGTGTCCCAGTAGGTCCGGTCCACGAACCGGACGCCGCCGACAGCGGCGATGCCGATCCGCAGATCGGGCCGTGGCCGCAGCGCGATGCCCACCTCGCCGTCCACGGCCAGGGTGCCCAGCGGGCGGGCGGAGATCAGGCCCGCGTCCAGGTTGAATGCCAGCAGGGGGGCGGCCCGGAATGGACCGGGGCCCAGCAACTCGAGGCCCACGGCGCCCGAGAGGTTGCCCAAGTTGGCGTCCGGGAAGGTGGCGACGCCGCCGTCGACGCCGATGCGAAGATGCCCCTCGGCCGGGAGACCGCCCCCCTCGACCCGGCGGCCGGTCGGGATGACCTCCGCCGACGTGGTGACGCTCTCGAAGGGATCCAGCTCGACGCGCTCGGGATCGGGAGGCGAGCGGGGGAACTCCGGTGCGGGCTCGACCTCGGGCTCTCCGATCCAGTCGTCGTCGTCGATGAGATCGTCCAGCCCGTCGAGTGCGGACGTGTCGCCGTCCGTGGCGCCGCCCGCGGCACCGAGCGTGGCAACAGGGACCTCGATGTAGCGGGTCACGACCACCACCCCTGGAGACGCCGGTTCGGCCGCGGCGTGAACGATGGCGTCGTCCACGGACGGGGGCAGGGCCCAGGGCACCCCCCAGCCACCCGGTGACTCGTCACAGACCTCGACACCCTCCGCGAACTCGATGCCCTCTCCGTCCTCGACCGTCCCGATGGATTCGGCCGTCTGGTACCCCCTTCCGTGGATCAGCTCGGTGACCACGGCGCCGCCCCCGAGCCCGACCGCCAGGGTCGCGGCGAGCAGACTGTAGAGCTTGACGCCCGCCAGTCCGGCGACCACCGGTACCGCCACCGCGGCCTTGGACAGCAGCGCGGCCGCCGTGGCCGACGGCGCTCCGCCGGCGGGTACCCCGAGCTGACCCAGCTTGAACAGCAGGGGATCGGCCGACGGATCCAGGGGATCGTGGCTCATGTCCGACCTCGCTTCCTACCCACCACGGCGCCCTCGTCGAGGAGCTCGGCCAGCCGCTTGCGGGCGTACGACAGCTGGCTGTGGACCTGCCCCTCCTCCAACCCGAGCACCGCCGCCGTCTCGGCGCCGGACAACCCGTGGATCGCCCGGAGCAGCACGACCTCCCGGTGGCTCTCGGGGAGCTGCCCGAGGGCTTCTTCCAGGCGATCCGCCTCCTCGCCCAGGGCCGCGCGGGCCTCCGGGGACGGCTCGACCCGACGCCGCTCCGCCATCGCCACGAGCTTGGGCTGGCCCCGCGCCTCCACCTGCCGCTTGCGCAGGATGTCGATGCACATCCGGTGGGCGACGGTGAACAGCCAGGTCCGGAGCTTGGCCCGCCCGTCCCAGCGACCCTTGTCGCGGATCAGCCGGATGAAGGCCTCCTCGAAGACCTCCTCGGCCTCTTCGGGGCTGCACAGCAGGCGCAGGGCGTACGACTTCAGCGCCGCGCCATGGCGGCTCACGATGACCTCGAAGGCCTCCTCGCTGCCGCGGGTGAAGGCCTCGACCAGCTGGGCGTCGGTTCGTGGGTCCACTGACTGATTAGACGACACAGCAACGAGGATCTGGAGAAGGAGACCCCATTCCGGACGGGATTCCCCGGCAGAGCAGACGACGCGGTGCCCGACGAGGCGTCTTGCATCGAGCCGGCGGGGCCCCGCTGCATGTCTCGGCCGCCGACGGCGCCGGGCCACCCGAGCAGCACGCAGCGATCGAACGCGGGACGTGGCGCCGGGTCACCCCCGCTCGCGCTCCCGCTTCAACCTCCGGCTGAAGCGGGAGATGTCCTTGAAGCGGCGCTTGCTGTTGCCCCTGTTCGCCTGCCGGCGCCGGGCCAGGGAGTCGGCCTCTTTCCCGAGCTCCAGATAGCGCCAGAACCGGCGGGGCTCCAACGCGCCGGTGTCCAGGGCCTCGCGCACGGCGCAGCCGGGTTCGTCGTCGTGTCGGCAGTCCCGGAAGCGGCAGCTGGCGGCCAGGGCCTCGATGTCGGCGAAGGCCTCGGCCAGACCGTCTCCGTCGGTCCACACGGCGAGTTCGCGTAGTCCGGGGGTGTCCACCAGCAGCGCGCCGCCGGGCAGGGGGTGGAGCTGGCGGCGGGATGTGGTGTGCCGGCCCCGGCGGTCGGCCGAACGGACGGCGCCGGTGGCCGCCAGGTCGCGGCCGGCCAGGGCGTTGACCAGGGTCGACTTGCCGACACCGGAGGGACCCAGCAGCGCGATGGTGGACCCGGGCACCATCCAGTCCTGGAGGGGATCCAGGCCGTCGCCCGTCAGCGCGCTGACGGCGAACACGTCGAAGCCCGGGGCCGCCAGCTGCGCCCGGTGCATCGCGCCGGGCAGGTCGTCGCAGGCGTCGGCCTTGTTCAGCACGATCCGGGGCACGGCGCCGCCGTCGAGCACCAGGGTCAGCAACCGCTCCAGGGAGCGGATCCCCTGGCTGCGGTCCAGGCCGCACACCAGCGCCACGCTGTCCACGTTGGCGGCCAGCACCTGGGTCTCGGCGGCCCTCCCGGGCGCCTTGCGGGACAGGTGGGTGCGCCTCGGCAGCCGGGCGCGCACCATGGCGGGACCGTCCCCCAGCGGCGGCTCCACCAGGCACCAGTCACCCACGGTGGGCGGCGACCGGTCGTCCCGGGGACGCCAGATGCCGTGTAACGCTCCGGACGTCCCGTGCAAGGACAGCCGGCCGCGATCCACGGCGGTCACCCGGGCGGGGTGCACGCCAGCGGACGGGGACGCGGCCTGCAGGACCCCGTCCCAGTGGGCCGACCAGCCCCAGGGAATCAACTCGTCGTACGCGCGGGTCATGGTCCGATCCTCCCATGCACGGTGTCTCGGGTCAGCTCGACGACGCGATGGGCCAGGGCATCCAGGGCCTCGGCGTCGTCGTCGCCGGCGATGCGGTTGCTGCGCAGGGTCCCGCAGCGGGTGCAGCGGTGGATCAGCGCGCACTCCATGCCGCCGCGGAACCACAGGGCGATGGGCTCCATGGGGCCGCGGCAGGTGCACAGGCGGTCGCCGGGCCGCAGGTCCAGGTGCCGGCTCCACAGGCAGTGGGGGCAGTGATTGCGATGGGCGGTGCCGGGCGCGTGGGGCGCCACGGGCATGCCGCAGTGGATGCAGGTGAAGGGTTCGCTGGTCGTGGAACGCCTCGACGTCCAGGGGTGGGGGCGTGTCATGTCGAAGTCCTCGGGCCGGGCCCCGGCCCCGCGCGCAACGCGCACGGGACCTGTGTCGATTCTCAGATCGTGAGCGGGGGACTCGGGTTGACGAACGAGACGACCTCGCGCGCCCGCGCCGCTGCAAGGGCAGAGCGGGGTGGCGTCGGTCTGACAGTCTCGTCGTCCTAGAGGACTTCTGCGGTACTCATGAACACCTCTGGGTTCGAGGTCTGGCGGGGATATAGACGGGAGATGTGAGAGGTGTCAACCGTCGAATGGGTTGTGAAGGCGTGAATTCGCCCCGCCTCGTCGCCCTGGCCATCGGGAGGCAACCGGGGGGACAGAGCGCCTCGTTCACACCGTCGGAGTCCGTCGACGTGTCGCGATCACGGCCAGGCCAGCGACGAGGACCAGCACGGTCGGTGAGGCTCCGGCGCCGTACTGGCGACAGGCACAGGCCGGGGGCTCGTCGTCATCGGCGGACGTGTCGTCGTCATCGGCGGACGTGTCGTCGTCATCGGCGGACGTGTCGTCGTCATCGGCGGACGTGTCGTCGTCGTCAGCGCTGATGCAGTCCGGGTCCTCCCCATCCGGGGCGCCGTCGCAGTCGTTGTCGACCTCGTCGTCACAGATCTCGTCGGCGTCGGGGTTGACCGCCGGGTCGGTGTCGTCGCAGTCGTCGTCACAGGTGCTGAAGCCGTCCCCGTCGGCGTCGTCCAGGTTCAGGTCGGCGTCCAGATCGTCACAATCGTCTTCGCAGACCCGCCACCCGTCGCCGTCCTCGTCCAGCTCGTCGAGGGGCAGGTCGCCGTCGCAGTCGTCGTCCTTGCCGTCGCAGATCTCCGGCGCGCCCGGGTAGACGTCGGGATCGTCGTTGTCGCAGTCGCCCTGGCACTCGTTGTAGCCGTCCAGATCCAGATCCTCGTCGGCCCCGTTGTCGACCAGGCCGTCGCAGTCGTTGTCGAGCCCGTCACACAGCTCGGCAGCGCCGTCGAAGGTCCAGGGATCGTCGTCGTCGCAATCGCCCTCGCAGATCCTCTGGCCGTCCCCGTCCAGGTCGTCTTCGTCCACGCCGGGCGCCCCGTCGCAGTCGTTGTCGAGTCCGTCACAGACCTCCGGGTTGCCCGGGAACATCGCCGGCTCGTCGTCGTCGCAGTCGCCGTCGCACACCGAGAGAAGGTCGCCGTCGCCGTCGAGCTCCTCGTCGGTGGTCTCGTCGCAGTCGTTGTCCAGGCCGTCGCAGGCCTCCGGATTGCCCGGGTACACGGCCGGCTCGGCGTCGTCGCAGTCGTCGTCGCAGATCGAATAGCCGTCGCCGTCCAGGTCTCCCAGCTCGTCGGTGGCCAGGTCGCAGTCGTTGTCGATCCCGTCGCAGGTCTCTTCGGCGTCCGGGTGTATGGCGGGGTCGGCGTCATCGCAGTCGCCGGCTACAGCCACGTTGTCGTCGGGCTGCTCGCAGTCGAGCTGGAGCACTGCACCGTCTCCGTAGCCGTCCCCGTCAGCGTCCAGGTACCACTCGAGGGCGTCGACGGCGTCGGCCCCGTCGATCGAGCCATCACAGTCGTTGTCCGCCCCGTCGCAGACCTCGGTCCCGGCGGGGTGGGCGTCGGTGTTCCCGTCGTCGCAGTCTCCCTCACAGCCCATGTAACCATCGCCGTCGGCGTCGAATTCATCCGCGGGCAAGTTGCCGTCGCAGGTATTGTCCAGGCCGTCGCACAGCTCGGTGGCGCCGGGATGGACCGACGCATCGGTGTCCAGGCAGTCGCCGTCGCAGGCCATGAACCCGTCGCCGTCCTGGTCGGCCTCGTCGGCTCCTGGGGCGCCATCGCAGTCGTCGTCCACGCCGTTGCATGTCTCGGGGGCGCCGGGGTTGACGTCCGGACCCGCGTCGTCGCAATCACCGTCCACGATGGCGTCGTAGGGGGCCGCGGCCACGCAGAGGCAGGCCAGGTCGCCGGACAGGCC
>CAZITQ010000148.1:0-24009 GCA_964542165.1 uncultured Rickettsiales bacterium | reverse complement strand
TTTTCTTTTTTTTTTGGTTTTTGGGGGGGGGGGGTTTTGGGGGGGGGGGGGGGGGGGGGGGGGGGGGTTGGGGCGGCCCCCCCCCCCCGCCCTGAGGAGCGAGGTCTAGTCGATCTCGCCGATCATCGTGGTCGAGGAGCGACCCAGGGTGCGGGCCCAGTAGCCGTTGGGCAGCTTCTCCATGTCGGCCTTGATCCGGGAGATCAGGATCGCGGCCGGGCCCTTGGGCAGCAGGCCGGTCACCTCGGCCGGGACGTCGAAGGAGCCGTCATCCTTGAAGCGGCACATGCAGATCCCGTTGGTCGTGTCCTCGGGGATGATCATCGCGATGTTGCCCCACGCCTCGGAGTCGTAGGTGTCCGTGCGGATGGGCAGGCCATCGGTCCGGTTGAGGGTGAACCAGGTGTCCACCGGCGGGCTCGAGGTGATCACCTCGCGGCCCATGGGCAGCGCTCCGGGCAGGTCCACCTCGGGGATGTCGCCCTGCTGGCCGTAGGCGTACACGTCCATGGCGGTGTCGAAGGGCAGCGGCTGCTCGATGGTCGACGCCTCGTAGAAGTGGTCGTCCGGCACGCGCTCGACCTGCTCCATCTGGAAGGTGTCGTTGCCCGCCACGACCTGGACCTCGTGACCCGCGTCCAGCGGCTCCTGGCCCCAGAAGAAGTCGAGGACGTCGTCCTCGGTGGGCATGATCTCGCAGGTGTCCTCGGGCAGGTCGATCGGCTCGATGTTGGAGCAGGTCTCCGGCGTGCCATCGGGCTCGAAGAAGTAGGCCTTACCCGTGGTGGCGTCCTCGATGATGTTGGCGCCGTCCCACATCCTGCGGTTGTCCACCTCGACCACCGCGCCGACCACGCAGGTCGGGACCTCGATGACCGGGACCTGCATGCACTGGGACGGGTCCGTGGGCGGCGTGGTCAGGGACACGCCACCGGGGGCGCTCACCGTGTAGGAGCCGTCCTGGGCGTGGTAGTTGGACATGCCCACAACCACGTCCACGGCGATGTCGATCACTGCGCCTTCCATGATCGGCCACAGGATGTAGGTCCCGTCCTCGTCGGTGGTGCCGCTGATCGTACCCTGGAAGTTGTTGGCCGCCGCGTAGACGTCGGCGCCGATGACCTGGTTGTTGCCCACGTCGTCCACGTTGCCGGCCACGCAGGTGATCGGCATGTTGGCGCACACCTGGACGTTGTTGCCGTCCAGATCCTGTTCCCACCAGCAGTCGTCCAGGTTCCACGCCGAGAAGTAGGGCGCGTCGATCTTGGCCGCCATCCGGCCCGGGTCGGTGGTGGAGGGGATGACCGTGGTCTCGCCCTCGAAGATCCAGCTCGCCGCGTCCTCGTCGAAGTGCCAGTAGGGCACCGTGTCGCCCAGGCCGATCTGCTGCAGCTCCGGCAGATCGTCCGGGATGACCATCTCCAGCTCGGCGTTGACGCCGTCGGCCAGCTGGACCTCGTCGCCGTCCATGGTCATCTGCACGTCGACCATGGCGTAGGAGGCCAGGCCGACGGTGATGTCCTCGTCTTCCCCGGCCAGCGCGGTGAACTGGTTCGGCGCGGCGAGGATCTCGTCGGTGGTCGGGTCGATGTGGGTCACCGACACCTGGACGTCGCCGTTCACCGGCGAGCCGTTCATGTCCACGAAGGCATTGGCCGGGAAGTCGACCTTGAGCTCCGAGGTCTCCACGCGGCCGCCGGCACCCGAGCCGACCAGGCCCATGCCGTCCACCTCGAGGAGCCGGGCGTTGACCGTGCGGGTCTCCCAGCCGACGACCTCGCTGTCCTTGGTGTTGGACGTGTAGCCCCGCTTGGTGAACTGCAGGGTGATCTCGTCCGGGGTGACCTCGTCGAGCTCGTAGTACCCGCTGAAGTCGGTGGACGCCGACAGCTCGGTCCCCACGAGTGCGACCTGCACACCCTCGATGCCGCTGCCATCCGGCAGACTCACCACACCCTTCACACGACCGACAATCGGGCCGGTGTAGGCCTCGGTTCCGTCGTCTCCGCCGCCACCGGTGGTGTCCGGGGGAGCGCCGTTGTCGCAGCCGACCGCGAAGGCCAGCAGCAGGGCGATAGCCGATGCGAGAAGAGTGTGTCTCATGTCCGAACCTCCCGTGGGGGCACGCGCTCGGGCACACGAGCGCAGAACACCCCCACTGCTTTCTTTACCAGGTTCTCCGCAAGTTTTTTGTGGGATATCGGGTATTTGGGGATTTATTTTTACATTTCTCATGGTCGGTGTTTCCCCATGCGGTTCTCCCAGGTCGCGGCGCGTCGCGGTAAAGTGCAGGGGTGAGCGGAATCCGCGCCTCGTGACGTAGGAGGGCAGAATGCGGTTCGTAGGGTCGAAGGGACTGGCCTGGTTCGGACTGGCGGCGCTGGCGACGAGCCTGGGCTGTACCTCGGGTTGGGATGCGGGCGATCAGGTCGCCATCCACTCCCTTGAGCAGATCGAACGAGTGGACTGGCGCTGGCCCGAGGACTTCGACGAGTCCGAGCCGCTGGCGGTCTGGGTGTTCTTCCACGACAAGGGGATCCCGGCGGGGCGGCTGGACCGGGCCCTGGCCGACCGCCGGGCGGGCCTCACCGAGCGGGCCCTGGAGCGCCGCGCGCTGCGGGGCGACGGACCGCTGGTCCGGGACCTCGACCTGGACGTTTCGGCGGACTACATCGCCGGGGTGGAGGCCACCGGCGCCGAGCTGCGGGTCGCCTCGCGCTGGCTCAACGCGGCCTCCTTCGCGGCCGATCTGTCCCAGGTCGAGTCCATCGAGGCCCTGCCCTTCGTGACCCACACCCGGCTGGTGGGGGTGAGCGTGCGCGGGCGAGAGCGGCGCCTGCCCGACGGCTGGCAGGACCCCGTGCCGGCCCAGGCCTGGGACGTGGGCGTGGCCGAGCAGCAGCTGGAGTTGCTCGGCGTGCTGGAGGCCCACGAGTGCTGGGTCACCGGCTCGGGCGTGGTCATCGGTGTCCAGGACACCGGCTTCACCCTGGCCCACGAGGCCCTGGACCACGTGGACGTGGTGGACGAGTACGACTTCGTCAACGACGACCCGATCACCTCCGACGAGGTCGGCGACTGGGACGGCCATCACAACCACGGCACCTCGGTGCTGTCGCTGCTGGTGGGGCACGAGGAAGGCGACTTCCGGGGGGTCGTCCCCGACGCCGCGGTGATCCTCACCAAGACCGAGGACCTGCTGAGCGAGACCCGGGCCGAGGAGGACTACTTCGTGGCCGGCCTGGAGTGGATCGAGGCCCGGGGTGCCGACGTCTTCTCCACCTCGCTGGGCTACATCTCGTTCGACGACGGCAGCGGTTACACGCCCAACCAGACCAACGGCCAGGTCGCCCCGACCTCGGTGGCGGTGGCCCAGGCCACCAGCATGGGTCTGGTCACCGTGGTGGCGTCGGGCAACACCGGTCCGGATCCCATGTCCCTGGCCCCACCGGGGGACGCCATCGGCGCCATCGCCGTGGGCGCCGTGGGCTGGGACGGGACGGTGTCGGACTTCTCCGCCCGCGGACCCACCGCCGACAACCGGACCAAGCCCGACCTGGTGGGCCCCGGCGAGATGGTCTGGGCCGCGTCTGCCCTGGACAAGGACGCCTACGGTCCCGACGACGGGACTTCCTTTGCCGCACCCCTGGTGGCCGGCATCGCGGCCATGGGGCTGCAGGCCAACCCGAGCATGAACCCGAGCACCCTGCGCACCCTGATGATGACCTCCGCCTCCAACGCGGGCGCCGAGAACAACGACATCGGCGCGGGGATCCCGTCTGCGGTCGAGGTCATCGGCACCTACTGCCCGTGCTCGGACGGGGACGGGGACGGCCACGCGGACATCTCCTGCGGCGGTGACGACTGCAACGACCTGGTGGACTCGGTCCACCCCGGGGCCGCGGAGACCTGCGACGGCTACGACAACGACTGCGACGGCGAGACGCCTGCGGACGAGCTGGACCTGGACGGGGACGGGCACCTCGCCTGCGGCGACGACTGCGACGACGGCGACCCGGACGTGTACCTGGGGGCCGACGAGATCGCCTACGACGGCATCGACCAGGACTGCAGCGGCGCGGACCTGACCGACCAGGACGGCGACGGATTCGACGGCGGGCCCAACGGCGACGACTGCGACGACCTGCACGACAGCGCCTTCCCCGGAGGCGAGGAGGACTGCGGCGACACGCTGGACAACGACTGCGACGGCGCCATCGACGGCGCCGACGAGGAGTGCCCCGGCACCGGGAGCTGGTCCCCGGATGGGAACGACGGCAACTGGGGGTGCTACTGCGATCTCGACGACGGATCCCCGTCCGGTGCGCCGGCTCTCGCTCTCCTCACAGGATTCGCGCTGCTGGTGTGGCTGCGCCGTCGGGACTAGGAGCGCGTTGGGTGTAGCCGCCAGAGGCGGTTCGCCCCGTGCTCCTCCCGTGCCCGTGCCCGTGCCCGTGCCCAGGCCGGCGCAGCCGGACGGTGCCTGGTGGATCCCCGGAATGCCGTCCGGAGCCTGCATCGAGCCGATCAGGTAGGGGAAACCGAGATGTAGCGCCGTACTGAGTAGCTCAGACGGAGGCAGCCCCCGCAACTCGGAAGACCTCGAGTAGATTGTGGCATGCGCAGACCAGCGACCACTCGGACTGCACCGTGTCGATACCCCGCAGCAAGAACTCCTGGTCCGGCGGCTGATTCGTGACCGCGCGGCCATCCTCGACGTTGGTCCGCGGATCGAATTCGTGACACCTGCTACGCACAGTGGGGTCCGGGGGATCCTGCTCTGTTTCGCGTCGATGGCGACCAAGCTCTCGAAGTAGCCCGAAGATTTATCGGGCACGGGCACGGGCACGGGCACGGGCACCGGGCTTCGGCCTAGGGCCTCGCCCTGGGCACGAAGGGAGCGGTCGGGTTGTGCACGACCGCTCCTGGCCGTTCGGGTGCCATGGCACCCCGCTCGGGGTGAATCAGGGCCAGGCGACTCGCGACACCCCCCGGCTCCGCAGTCGTCGACCCTTCAGATCCCGATCTTCTCCACCACGATCAGCGGCTCGTCCCCCACCTCCTCGACCCCCGCCAGGTCGATCCGGACGTCGACGCTCCACATGTGCTCCTCCTCGGGGTCGCAGAGGATCTGAGAGGCGGTCCAGACGTGGTGACCCGCCTCGGTGAGCACGGTCTTGTCCGCCAGCCGTGCCCGGTGGTCGAAGAGGATCCGGTCGTAGGTGGCGCGGTAGTCGGCCAGAGCCTCGTCGAAGCGCTCGGGTGACCAGGGATCCTCCGGGTCCTGCTGGACGCAGACCGCCGCCTCCTCCCAGTCCCCGACCGCCAGCGCCTTGACCAGCCGGTGCAGCTCCGCGCGGATCCGGGCGACGAAGGCCTTCGGGCTCTGCAGCAGGTCCAGCTGGCGCGGACGGCCCCGGTGCTCCACCTCCAGCTGGTCCGCCAGGTCCGGCGGGATCTCCAGCATCTGCTCCCACTCGGTCAGCAGGGAGCTGTCCACCCGCGCCAGGGTGGCCCGCAGGTAGGCTTCCACGTCACGCAGCTCATCGGTCTTGGCGTAGTCGGGCACGATCTGCACCAGCCCCTTGTAGGCCTGGGTCAGGTAGCGCAGCAGCACGCCCTCCATACGCTGCAGCCCGTACTCGTGCACGTAGTCGTTGAAGCTCAGGTACCGCTCGTACATGTCCCGGGCCACCGACTTGGGGCGGATCGCCTCGTGGCCGACCCAGGGGTGGTCCTCGGCAAACGTCTCGAAGGTGTCGTAGATCCACTCCCCCCGGGGCTTGGGGTAGGTGACCTGCTCCAGGTGCTCCATCCGCTCCTCGTACTCCATGCCCTCGGCCTTGAGCTGGCCGATCAGCTCGCCCTTGGCGCGGTGGATCTGGGCGGCGAGTACGGGCCGCGGGTGCTCGAGGATCGACTCGACCAGGGTCAGCACGTCCGGGGCGTAGTCCTCGTCGTGGGGATCGAGCTGCCGGGTCATCTGGATCAGGTACAGGGACAGGGCGTGGTGCAGCGAGAAGTCCACCTGGAGGTTCTCGTCGACCTCGATGGTCTGACCGCGCCCCGGACCCACCGGGGCCAGCCCGGCGATGCCCAGCCGGCGAAGGGAACGGAACAGCTCGGCCGCGTCCCGCCTCAGCTTGGTGTGGAACCCCGGCGTCCCGTGGACGTCCTCGATCAGCTCCTTGAGCGCCCGGTAGCCACCGCCGCGCACCGGCCGGTCCTGGGTCCGCTGGAGCAGGTGGACGATCATGCCGTGATCGACCCGGAACACCGGGGTCAGCGCCTCGCAGCGGCTCGTCTGCAGCCGTTGGAAGGTCTCCTTGTTCCACGGCACGTAGCCCCGCTGCGGGGGTTGCTTCTTGACCACCTTCTTCTTGCCGCCGGCCGCGGCCTTGGCCGCCAGCCGCTTGTTCTCGATCACGTGCTCGGGGGCCTGGACCACGACCCAACCCTCGTCGTCGAAGCCCTTGCGCCCGGCGCGTCCGGAGATCTGCTGGAACTCCCGGACCGAGAGGATCCGGGTCTTGGTCCCGTCGTACTTGCACAGCTTGGTGAACAGAACCGTGCGGATGGGCACGTTGACGCCCACCCCCAGGGTGTCGGTGCCGGACACCACCTTGAGCAGGCCCTGCTGGGCCAGCTTCTCGGTCAGCAGCCGGTACTTGGGCAGCAACCCGGCGTGATGTACGCCCACCCCGTGGCGCAGGTAGCGCTCCACCGTGCCACCGAAGGGGCTGTCGAAGCGGAAACCCTTCAGCGCGGAAGCCAGCTCGCGCTTCTGGTCCTTGCTGCAGATGTCCACCGACATCAGATTCTGGGCCTGCTCGGTGGCCTCCTTCTGGCTGAAATTCACCAGGTAGATCGGGGAGCGCCCCCGGTGGACCAGGTCCCGGATCGCCTCGTGGACCGGCGTCTCGGAGTACTCGAAGCTCAGGGGTACGGGCCGCTCGACCGAGGTCACCACCCCCACCCCGCGCCCCGTTCGCTCCTCGAGTCGTTCTTCGATCTCGCTCGTGTCCCCGAGGGTGGCGGACATCAACAGGAAGGTGGCCGGCGTCATGATCAGCAAGGGCAGCTGCCAGGCCATGCCGCGGTCCGGGTCGCCGTAGTAGTGGAACTCGTCCATCACCACGTGCTTGAAGGGCAGGGCGCGCCCCTCCCGCAGCGCCATGTTGGCCAGGACCTCGGCGGTGCAGCAGACGATGGGGGCCTCGCTGTTGATGGCCGCGTCGCCGGTGAGCATGCCCACGTTGTCGGCGCCGAAGATCCGGCACAGCTCGAAGAACTTCTCGGACACCAGGGCCTTGATCGGTGCCGTGTAGGCCGATCGCTCGCCGCGGACGAGGCCCCGCAGGTGCATGGCCACCGCGACCAGTGACTTGCCCGAGCCCGTGGGGGTGGCCAGCACCAGGTGCTTGTCCGCGATCAGCTCCAGGACCGCGTCCTCCTGGGCCGAGTACAGCTCCAGCCCCAGGTCCAGGGTCCAGTCGAGGAAGAGGTCGAGGATCGCGTCCCCGTCCAGCTCCTTGCCCGCCGGGACCCGGGAGATCAGGTCCGGCTGCTGCGGGCGCCCGGCGGCGGTGTCGTCGGTGGTGGGCATCGGTCTCCCGGTGATCGTCGAGTTGTGGGATTCAGCCGAACTTGAGGTGCAGGTCGCCCGCCCGGTAGGTCCTTCCCGACTCGAAGCCGGACACCAGCTCCTCGGAGGTCAGGGTACGCCAGCGGCGCGTCCGGCGCTCGAAGCGCTCCAGCCCTGCGCCGCGGACGAAGGTGGTGGTTCCCCGGGGACCGGCGCGCAGCACCACGGCCGCCTTCCGCGTTCCGCGGACCAGGGAACCGTCGGCGGATATCCCCACCCGGGCGTGGCGCCAGAACCCCGGGCGCCCCCCGGGCAGCTCCACCAACCGCTGGTCCGGGGCCCGCTCGAGCCCCCGGCGCGAGCCGGCGATCCGCACCGAGGCGCTGGGATCGAAGGCCCGCGGCCGGAGGAACCCGGCGGCGATCCACAGCAGCAGCGCCAGCGATCCCAGGCCCACCGGTGCGATCCAACCCCAGGGCAGCTCGCCGAGCACCTCCCCGATCGGCCGCGGCGGCGGAGCGGGTGGGGGGGGCGGCTGTGGGTCGGGGGTGGCGGGCTCGTCCACCTCCGGAGGTGGGGCCGGGGGAGGCCCGTCCGGGTCCACCGCGAGGTCGAAGGAGAGCTCGGAGAGATCACCGGTCCGCAGGTCGACCGTGCGGGTGGACGGCAGGTACCCGGGAGCGGACGCGGTGACCACCGCCAGCCCCGCAGGCACGTCGGCCAGTGAGTACCGCCCGTCGCCATCGCTGACCGCCACGCTGGTGCCCGCCGAACTCAGGGTCACCCCCTCCACGGGCGCGCCGGTCGAGGCGTCCACCACCTCGCCGGCCACCGTGCCCACGTGCCCCAGCTCCCGGGGGTTGAGCAGCAGGCGGACGAAGTCGATGGCGTAGCCGTCGCCGACGCCGGTCTCGCCGTCGTCGATCCGCAGGACCAGCTCCCCGTCCCCCAGCGCCGCCAGGTGGCTGTCCGGGACCCCCACGGTGAGCAGCTTGCCGATGGGCCCGTGCTGGTCCATCGGGGCCAGCACCTGGTCCAGGAAGGGGGCGGGCGCGCCGTCCCAGGTGACGCGAAAGCGGGTGCCGTGGCGCTCGGCCTGGAAGTCGTCCACGAACAGCTGGATCAGCGCGGCCCCGACCACCACCCCGTCCAGGTCGTAGCGCAGGGTGATCGGCTGGATCGCGTTGTCCGGCCGGCGGGTGTCGCTGGTGTAGCCGTCCACCCCGTGGCGCACCGGGTACCGGTAGCTGCTGACCACCATGATCCGGTCCGTGCCCGCGGGATCGGCCGGATCCGGGTCCCAGGGGAAGCGGTGGGGCGGCGTCTCGTCCCCCGAGAACGGATCGAACCCCGGGGGCCAGCCGAAGCCCAGGTTGTCGATGTCGCCGGTCCGGACCAGCAGCTCCGCCTCCCGGACGTCCCGGCGCTGGACCGCCGTCTCCTCCCAGCCGCTGCGGTCCGGCGCGGCCAGTGCGCCCACGGTCCAGACCACGATCAGCGGGGCGGCGAGGGCAATCGCGGCGGTCGAGCGGTGCAAGGTGTCCGGGACCTCCCGGGCCGAGTCTAGCGCGGGTTGGTGGGTGGTTACCTGGCCTTCGATCTTCAGTCGGGCGGGGCGGCCGAGCCGTCGTGGACCGCCTTGCGCAGCCGCTGCACCGCCCGGCTCATGCGCATCTTGGCCGCCCCGACGCCGGTGCCCGTGACCCGGGCGATCTCCCGGTAGGGCAGCCCCATCTGCACCCTCAGGGTCAGGATCCGCTGGTCCCCGGGCGAGAGACGTTCGATGGTGCTGGCCAGCAGGCGGGCCTGCTCGGCGCTCTCCAGCGCCTCCTCCTGGGGTGTGTACTGGGGCAGGTCGGTCTGGGAGGGGGGATCGTCGTCCAGGGTGACGGAGTCGGGACGTTGGGTCTGCCGCTTGCGGTGGTCGGCCACCTTGTTCCAGGCCACGGCATAGAGCCAGGTCCTCACGCTGGAGCGCCCGCTGAACCGGCGCAGGGAGGCGCAGGCGGCACTCAGGACCTCCTGGGCCAGATCCTCCCCGTCCTGGACGTTGCCGGCCGTCTTGACGCTGAACTGGCGGATCTCGTCGCCGAAGCGCCACACCAGCAGGTTGGCCGCCCGCAGGTAGTCTCGCTTCTCGATGGCACGATCGAGGGCGCGTACGGCGGCCCGGCGTCTCCGATCGCCCTCCGCCGCCGGATCGCTCCCTGCGCCCGTCCGGGACCTCGACCCGCTCCCGCGCACTTCTCCTCCGGTGACCTGGATCGTCGACCCGGAGGAGGAAAGGTCACGGGTAGAAATGAGCCCGATTCATTATTTGTCGGGCGGGCCGATGTACCCCTCCCAGGGCCGGCACTCCAGCCGGTGGTCGCGGGCACGGTCCAGGGCGTCCACCAGCAGGGCCGCTCCCTGGGGGTTGGTGAGCAGGGGCACGCCGAAGTCCACGGCCTGGCGCCGGATCAGGTAGCCGTTGTCCAGCTCGGGATCCCCCAGGTCCTTGGGGATGTTGATCACCAGGTCGACCGCGCCCTCGCGGATCAGGTCCGTCGCCCGGGGCCGCCCGTCCTCGTCGTCCAGGGGCCAGGCCGCCTCGGTGCAGGGCACGTCGTGGCGGCCCAGGAAGGTGGTGGTCCCACCGGTGGCGTACAGGGGCAGGCCGTGGTCGTGGAGGGTCCGCGCGGCTTCCAGCAGGGCGACCTTGCTCTCCAGGGGACCGGTGGACAGCAGCACGGCCTTGCAGGGCAGCGTGTTGCCCGCCGACAACCAGGCCTTGAGGTAGGCGTCCTGGACCTCGGTGCCCAGGCAGGCCACCTCGCCGGTCGACGCCATCTCGACCCCCAGCACCGGGTCGGCCCCGGTCAGGCGGGTGAAGCTGAACTGGGGCACCTTGACCCCCACGTAGTCCAGGTCGAACAGGGACTTGCCCGGCGTCTCCACCGGCAGCCCCACGATGGCCCGGGTCGCCAGCTCGATGAAGTCCACGTTGTAGACCTTGGAGCAAAACGGGAAAGAGCGGCTCGCGCGCAGGTTGCACTCGATGACCCGGACCCGGTTGTCCTTGGCCAGAAACTGCATGTTGAACGGCCCGCTGATCTCCAGCGCCTCGGCCACCTGGGCGGTGATCCGGCGGATGCGGCGGATGGTCTCCAGATAGAGCTTCTGGGGCGGAAGCACCATGGACGCGTCGCCCGAGTGCACCCCGGCGTTCTCCACGTGCTCGGAGATGGCGTAGGCCACCACCGCGCCGCCAGCCGCCACCGCGTCGATCTCGATCTCCTTGGCGCCGGTGATGTAGTTGCTCATCACCACCGGGTGGTCGCCGCTGACCTCCGCTGCCCGGGCCAGGATCCGACGCAGGTCCGCCTCCCGGGCCGCGACGGCCATGGCCGCCCCGGACAGCACGTAGCTCGGACGCACCAGCAGGGGATAACCCATCTCCGCCGCCCGCTCGCAGGCCTCGTCCGCCGAGCCCACCTCGGTCCAGCCCGGCTGGTCGACCCCCAGCCGGTCCAGCAGCGCCGAGAACTTGTGCCGGTCCTCGGCGCGGTCGATGGACCGCGGCGAGGTCCCAAGCACCGGCACCCCCTCCCGGTCCAGCCGCGGGGCCAGGGTGTTGGGCACCTGGCCGCCCATGCTGACGACGAAACCCTCGGGGTGCTCCTTTTCGTGGATGTCGAGGATGCGCTCGACGGTCAGCTCCTCGAAGTACAGCCGGTCGCAGACGTCGAAGTCGGTGCTGACGGTCTCGGGGTTGTGGTTGATCATCACCGTGGTGCGGCCCAGGCCCCGCAGGGTGTCGACCGCGCCCACGCAGCACCAGTCGAACTCCACCGAGGAGCCGATGCGGTAGGGGCCGCTGCCCAGCACCACCACCGGACGATCCGCCGCCGGTGCCGCCGGATCGGCGAACTCCACGTCGTCCTCCACACCGCCGTAGGTCAGATACAGGTAGTTGGTCTCGGCCGGGAACTCGCCAGCCACCGTGTCGATCTGCTTGACCGACGGGGTGATGCCGTGGCGCTGGCGCAGGCGACGGATCGCCATGCCCTTGTCGTGCATCTCCGCCGCCAGGTAGTTCATGGTCGCCCGGGCGACCTGGAAGTCGGAGAACCCCAGCCGCTTGGCGGTCCGCAGGGTGTCGGCGGGCAGGTCCTTGTCGCTGAACTTCTCCAGGCGGCGGTTGAGCCGGACCACCCCCTCCAGCCGGTGCAGGAACCAGCGGTCGATGCGGGTGAGGTCGTGGATCCGCTCGACGTCGTAGCCCCGCTCCAGCGCCTCGACCACCGCCAGCAGCCGCAGGTCGGTGGGCCGCTGCAGGGCGTCGTCCAGGTCGTCGAAGCTCAGGCGGTTGCCCACCAGCCCGTGGAAGCCGCCGCCCACCATCCGCAGGGCCTTCTGCAGGGCCTCCTCGAAGCAGCGGCCGATGGACATCACCTCGCCCACCGACTTCATCGCCGTACCGATGCGCCGCGACACGTGGCGGAACTTGGCCAGGTCCCAGCGGGGCATCTTGACCACCACGTAGTCCAGCGATGGCTCGAAGCAGGCGCAGGTGGTGCGGGTGACCGCGTTGGCAATCTCGGGCAACGAGCGTCCCAGCCCCAGCCGGGCCGCCACCGCCGCGAGCGGGTAGCCGGTGGCCTTGGACGCCAGGGCCGACGAGCGGGACAGCCGGGCGTTGACCTCGATCACGTAGTGGTCCCGGGAGTGGGGGTCGAGCGCCCACTGGACGTTGCACTCGCCCACGATCCCCAGGTGCCGCACGATGGCCAGCGAGCGCTCCCGCAGCGAGTGGTAGTCGTCGTTGGAGAGCGTCAGCGAGGGCGCCACCACGATCGACTCGCCGGTGTGGATGCCCAGGGGATCGAAGTTCTCCATGTTGCAAACGGTGACCGCGTTGTCGAACCCGTCCCGGACGACCTCGTACTCGACCTCCTTGAAGCCCTGCAGGGACTTCTCCACCAGCACCTGTGGGCTGCCGGCGAAGGCCTTGGCCGCGGCGGTGGACATCTCGTCGGCGTCGGCCACCAGCTGGGAGCCCAGCCCCCCCAGGGCGTAGGCGGCCCGGATGATCACCGGGTAGCCGATGGACTCGGCCGCCTCGAGCGCCTCTCCGGGGCTCCCGGTGGCCCTCGATGGCGGCACGGGCACGCCCACCTCGCCCATGGCCCGGGCGAAGAGGTCCCGGTCTTCGGTGGTCTCGATGGCCTCGACCGGGGTGCCCAGCACCCGCACTCCGTGGCGCTCCAGCGCCCCCGAGCGGTACAGGGCCACCCCGCAGTTCAGCGCCGTCTGGCCGCCGAAGCTCAGCAGGATCCCGTCGGGCCGCTCCTGTTCGATCACCCGCTCGACGAAGTCGGGGGTGACCGGCACGAAGTAGATGGCGTCCGCCAGGCCCCGGGACGTCTGGATCGTGGCGATGTTGGGATTGACCAGCACCACCCTCGCGCCCTCCTCCTTGAGCGCCTTGATCGCCTGGGATCCCGAGTAGTCGAACTCGCCGGCCTGGCCGATGGACAGGCCGCCCGAGCCCAGCAGCAGCACCGTGTCCACGGCCCTCATCGCGCGCCCCCTTCCCGCTGCCCCCGGACCTGGTCCAGGAACTCGTCGAACAGGTAGCCGGTGTCCACGGGCCCGCAGGCCGCCTCCGGGTGGAACTGCACGGCCGAGAAAGGCCTGCTTCGGTGGCGGATCCCCTCCACCGAGCCGTCGTTGGCGTTGAGGAACCAGACCTCCCAGTCGTCGGGCAGGGTGCGGGCATCGACGGCGTAGCCGTGGTTCTGGCTGGTGACGTGGCAGCGCCGGGTGGAGGTGTCGGTCACCGGCTGATTCTGGCCCCGGTGACCGAAGCGCAGCTTGAAGGTCGAGCCGCCGGCGGCCAGGGCCAGCAGCTGGCAGCCCAGGCAGATGCCGAAGATCGGGGTGCTGCGGTCCAGGGCGGTTCGCAGGTGAGCCACCGTGGCCTCGCAGGTGGTGGGGTCTCCGGGGCCGTTGGTGAGCACCAACCCGTCGTGGGGGACCTGGGCCGGGTCTGCGTCCCAGGGCAGCACGGTGAGCGCCGCGCCCCGGCGCAGCAGGCAGCGCAGGATGTTGTTCTTGACCCCGCAATCCAGCACCACCAGGTGGGGGCTGCCGTCGGGGTTGAGGCGCAGGGGCTCGCTCCGCGAGACCGCGGCGACCAGGTTCTCGGTGGCCGGGTCGTACCAGCCGGGGTCGCCGTCGACCTCGATCCTCCCGAGCATGGTGCCCCGCTCCCGCAGGTGTCGGGTCAGCGCGCGGGTGTCCACGTCGCACAGGCCGGGAACCCGGTGGTTGCGCAGCCAGTCCGACAGGGATCGGACCGCTTCCCAGTGGGAGTAGGCGGGCGAGTAATCGGCCACCACGAGGCCGCTGACCTGGATCCGGTCCGACTCCAGGGTTGCAGGCAGGCCGAACTCCCCAAGCCCGGGGGCGGGCACGCCGTAGTTACCGATCGAGGGGAAGGTCAGCGCCAGGATCTGGCCCCGGTACGACGGGTCGGTCAGCGACTCGGGGTAGCCCACCATGCCGGTGGTGAACACCATCTCACCGGCGGTGGACAGCGGGGCGCCGAAGCTCCTCCCCTCCAGGCTGTACCCGTCCTCCAGGACGAGGCGTCCGCGGGTCGTGTTCTCCAAGGGATCCTCCAGAGCAGGAGCGTATGTCGAAGGTTCGCGCACGTGGCGCGCGCGCGCAAGCACCCTCGCCCACAACGCCCGCGCGTTTTTTTCTCAAGGTCTTGGGGAAAGGGTCGATGGACGGAATAGCCCCGGTTTGCGGGACCGGTCACAGGAGGTGACATGGCTACAGGACGAAGCCGGCGACTCCTCTCCCTTCTCGGGTTCCTTCTGCTGCTGGCCGGGCCGCTGGCCTGTGAGTCCTCGGGGCCTTCGGATCCAGACGCACAGCCCGCGGACGACGACGGGACCCCGGCCGACGACGACGACCTCCCGCCGGGGGGCGACGATGACGACGACGCCAGCGGTGACGACGACGCGGGCGTGGTGTCCCTGGAGGCGGAGCTGACCCCCAGCGAGGTGATTCCCACCGTGGCCACCCTGACCTGGCCGGCGGTGGACGGCGCCAGCGACGTGTACGCGGAGTTCGCCCGCGAGGGCGACCCCTGGCGGGCGGCCGCGGCCCTGGAAGAGGACGGCGAGTACCGGGCGGTGATCGTGGGGATGAAGCCCGACTCCGAGTACCGGATCCGGGCGGCGGTGGAGCGGGACGGCGAGCTGTTCACCAGCCCCGTGGAGGTCTTCCAGACCGGGTTCGTTCCCAACTACCTCCCCTCCAACACGACCGTCACCCGGGATCCGGAGCGGGCGACGAACGGCTACTTCGTCACCATGCTGGCGTCCAACGGCCGGATGGCGGCGATCCTGGACGAGGAGTACGAGATCGTCTGGTGGTACGCCGTGAACACCGGCGAGTCCGTGGCCATGCGGGCCCAGCTGAGCCAGGATCGCCAGTCGGTCCTGATCCAGGGCGAAGAGGTGCTGTGGCGGGTGAGCCTCGACGGCGAGACCGCCGACGCGCTGCCCATCCCCACCCATCACGACTTCCTGGAGCTGGCCGACGGCACCATCGCCACCCTCGAGTACGACGAGCGCGAGATCGACGGCGTCACCGCCCTGGGCGATCAACTGGTGGAGTACGCCCCCGACGGCGGATCGCGTGTGGTCTGGAGCAGCTACGACTCCTTCGCCTTCGACCCGGATGCGCTCATGGACTTCCCGGACGTGCACATGGGCTGGTCCCACGCCAACGTGGTGCGCTACGACGCCGAGCGGGACCGCTACGCGATCTCGGTGCGCAACTACCACACCATCGTGGTGCTGGACCGGGAGACCGGCGAGGAGCTGTACCGGGTGGGCGGCGACGAGAGCGACGTGGGCACCTCCACCGGAGATACGGACCTGTTCTTCGGCCAGCACGGATTCCAGCTGTTGCCCGACGGCATCCTGGTCTACGACAACGGCAGCCCCCAGCAGTTGTGCTCCAAGGTGTCCGAGTTCGGCATCGACCTGGACTCCGGAGTGGCGGACCTGCGCTACGTCCACCAGCCCGATCCGCCGCTCTACAACCTGGTCGGCGGGGACGTGACGCGCCTGGCATCCGGCAACACCCTGGTCACCTGGTCCTACCTGGGCCGGGTGGAGGAGGTGGCCCTGGACGGCTCGGTGGTCGGGGAGATCCAGATGCCCATCGGCTGGGGCCTCGGCTACCTGACCTGGGTCGAGGATCTGTACCCGCGCTCCCTCGGCCAGGCCGTCGAGGAGTCTCCCCCGGGTGCCGCCACCCCCTGATCTCCAGCCTAGCGGTTCCCAATTCGACGACCCTGCGGCATGCTAGGGCGTTCCTGCCCCCGCGGTAGCTTGCGCGGTGGGAGGGAATCGTTATCCACTAGGACCAAGATGACCGCCATCCTGGGCATCTCTGCCTACTACCACGACTCGGCGGCCGCGCTGGTGGTCGACGGGCGCATCGTCGCGGCCGCGCAGGAGGAGCGCTTCTCCCGCAAGAAGCACGACTACGCCTTCCCCGACCAGGCGATCCGCTACTGCCTGGACGAGGCCGGGTTGACGCCCGAGCAGCTGGACTTCGTGGGCTTCTACGACAAGCCCCTGCTCAAGTTCGAGCGCATCCTCGAGACCTACCTCTCCTACGCCCCCGCGGCCTACCGGTCCTTCCTGCAGGCCATGCCCCTGTGGCTGCGCCAGAAGCTCCACCTGCCGCGGGAGATGCGCAACTCGGTGCTGGCGCCGTACCGCAAGAAGTACGTGTTCTGCGAGCATCACGAGTCCCACGCCTCGTCGGCCTTCTTCCCATCCCCCTTCGAGGAGGCGGCGATCCTGACCCTGGACGGCGTGGGCGAGTGGGCCACCACGAGCTGGGGCGTGGGGCGCGGCAACAAGATCGAGATCTCCCACGAGCTGCACTTCCCCCACTCGCTGGGGCTGCTGTACTCGGCCTTCACCTACTTCACCGGCTTCCGGGTCAACTCCGGCGAGTACAAGCTCATGGGCCTGGCCCCCTACGGGCGGCCGAAGTACGTGGATCTCATCGTGGACAAGCTCCTGGACATCAAGGACGACGGCTCGTTCTGGATGGACATGGACTACTTCAACTACTGCCAGGGCCTGACCATGACCAACGACCGGTTCGCCGAGCTGTTCGGCGGCCCGGCCCGGCAACCCGAGTCCGAGCTGACCCAGCGGGAGATGGACATCGCCGCCTCGATCCAGAAGGTGACCGAGGAGATCATGCTCAAGGCGGTGACCCACGTGCACCGCGAGACCGGCATGAAGAACCTGGTGCTGGCCGGTGGCGTGGCGCTCAACTGCGTGGGCAACGGCCGCATCCTGCGCGAGTCCCCCTTCGACGACATCTGGATCCAGCCGGCGGCCGGCGACGCGGGGGGCGCCCTCGGGGTGGCCCTGCTGATCTGGTACCAGCTGCTGGACAACGAGCGCACCGCGAACCCGCTGGATGGCCAGGAGGGCTCGCGGCTGGGACCCCGGTTCGAGGAGGACGAGATCCGCGCCTTCCTCGATGGCGCCGGCGCGAAGTACCGCCACTTCGAGGACGAGGCCGAGCTCATCGGCTACGTGGCCGACCAGATGGCGAACGAGAAGGTGGTCGGCTGGATGCAGGGGCGGATGGAGTTCGGCCCCCGCGCCCTGGGGAGCCGCTCGATCATCGGCGACGCCCGCTCCACCGAGATGCAGTCGGTGATGAACCTCAAGATCAAGTTCCGCGAGTCCTTCCGCCCCTTCGCCCCGTCGGTGATGCAGGAGCGGGTGCAGGACTTCTTTGCCATGGAGGACCAGCAGCCCAGCCCCTACATGCTGCTGGTGGCGCCGGTGCGGGAGGAACGTCGCAGGTCGAACGAGGATCCGGACGCCTTCGGGATGGACAAGCTCAAGCAGATCCGCTCGGACGTGCCCGCCATCACCCACGTGGACTACTCGGCCCGCGTCCAGACCGTGGACGCCGACCGCCACGGCCGCTACCACAAGCTGATCTCCGCGTTCGAGGAGCGCACCGGCTACGGGGTGATCATCAACACCAGCTTCAACGTGCGCGGCGAGCCCATCGTCTGCAGCCCGGACCACGCGTACAACTGCTTCATGGGCACCGGCATGGACGTGCTGGTGATCGAGGACTTCGTCCTGCTCAAGGAGGAGCAGGAGGGGGGCACCACCTTCGACCGCGAGGCCTACCTGGCCCAGTTCGAGCTGGACTGAGAGGAGGGAGGGAAGCCATGGCCATCATCCCGTTCAACACCGACCCTTCCCGGCGGGAGCTGCGCAACTTCGCCCTGTTCTGGTTCCCGGCCTTCGTGGCCGTGGTCGGCCTGGTGGTGTGGAGCAAGACCGACGCGCTGCCCATCGCCCTGGGCATCTGGGGCCTGGCGCTGCCGTCCATCGCCCTGAGCTTCACGGTTCCCCGGGCGATGAAGCCGGTGTTCGTGGTGCTGATGTACCTGTCCTTCCCCATCGGCTTCGTGCTCTCGCACGTCATGTTCGTGCTGTTCTACTTCGGGGTGATCACCCCCATCGCCCTGATCATGAAGCTCATCGGCCGCGACGCCCTGCGCCGCAAGCGCCAGCCCGACGCGAAGACCTACTGGACCGAGCGCGAGCCGATCACCGACGTCAAGCGCTACTTCAAGCAGTTCTGACCGCCCCGGGGCCGTGCTGGACCGCCCCCGGGACCGGTGCTACGTTGAGTCCATCGGACGAGATCAGCAGGAGCGAGCCATGACGGATCCCGACAACGTCCCCGAGAAGAGCGACTTCTCCAGCGAGGCCGAGGGCGCCCAGCGGGGCATCGTCGGGGAGTTCGTGGACTTCCTGTTGCACAACAAGAAGTGGTGGCTGACGCCCATCGTGATGGTGTTGCTGCTGCTGGCCGCCTTCATCGTGCTCGGCGGCGCAGGCGGCGGGCCGTTCATCTACACGCTCTTCTGAGTCACCCCCCCAGGGGCTCCCCCAGCTCGGCGAAGGTCGCGACCAGGACCTGGGTCACCCGCGTGGTGAAGCCCATGTGCAGGGTGTCCAGGGTGTCGCTGCTGCGGTGGTAGTGGGGCAGGGTCTCCCCCGACGACGGCACGTTGTGGGCCTCCACGCAGTCCATGGGCGCGATGGCCGGGTAGCCCGCTTCCTGGAAGTTGGTGTGGTCGTCGCCGTAGCAGAAGCCGTGCTCGATCCACACCTTGTGGGCCACGCCCAGGCGGGTGGCCATGGCCGCCATCTGTTCGGCCAGCTCCCGGGATCCCTCGTCCCCGAGGATGTCCATGGCGTCGGCTTCGCCCTGGGGCCAGTAGCCGATCATGTCCGGCGCGATCACCCCCCGCACGTCGATGCCGTCCGCGGCCAGCCACTCGACCATGTGGGCCGATCCGCGGCTGCCCTGCTCCTCGGCGGCGGTCAGCACGAACCACAGGGAGTGCCGGGTGTCGTGGGGAGCCAGGATGCGCGCGGCCTCCAGCACCGCGGCCACGGCGGAGGCGTTGTCGTCCGCGCCGGGGGCGAGGACCTGGGGGGCCTCGGAGGTGGAGTCGTAGTGGGCCGAGAACACGTAGACGATGTCCGGCCGCTCCACGCCCTCCTTGCGGGCGATGACGTTGGCGGCCTCCACCCCCTGGACCGTGAACGCGTCGCTCTCGGACGCGTACCCGAGCTCCGAGAACCGGTCGACGAGGTAGGCGCGGGCCTCGTCGTCCCCGTCGGTGAGGGTGTGTCGGGTGCCGAAGCTCTCGAGGTCGCCGATGGTGACCACGAGTTCGTCGGTGCTCACCTCCGCGGCCAGCTCCAGAGGATGGACCGCGTCGTCCCCGCCGGTGTCGTCGTTGTCGTCGTCGTCCGCGGAGGGTGGCTGGGTCGAATCGGGGCAGCCGAGCAGCAGACACAGCCCCAGCAGGACGGGCGAGGTCCAGCGAAGGGCGAGTTCCACCTGCATACCCATACCTTAGGTTCGGATCCACCCGATCGCCCAGGGCCGCGTTCGGCCCGGTGCGCGCGAATCCGTGGCGGTGGAGGGGGGACCGGGGCCTGCCGGCCGCAGCGGACAACGGCTCAGGACGCCTGGTCGCGGCTCATGCGGGCCACGAAGATGTCCTCGGCCACGTCCCGGTTCAGGGCGATCTCGGTGCCCTCGTAGCGGATGCAGAATGCCGGCGAGCGCTGGTGCACCTCGACCACGGTCCCCGGGGTGAGCCCGAAGGAGGTGAGCTTGTGCAGCCGGGTGTGGTGCTTGGGCTTGATGTAGGTGATCCGGCCGCTCTCACCCGGGGCCAGGGTCGTCAGGTTGACGATCACCGTCGAGGCGGTGGTGCGGTGGGTGGTGCAGCAGCGGCCGGGGGGGATGGGCTTGTTGTCGGGGCTGGTCTCCGGGTGCCCCAGCAGGGTGCAGATGCCCTCCTCGACCTCGGGCAGAAGCGTGTGCTCCACCTCGCAGGCCAGGGCCTCGCGCTTGTCCGCGTCCATGTTGAGGATCGTGGCGAACAGGGTCGTGGCCAGGCGGTGGCGGCGAACGACCCCCCGGGCGGTCTCCCTGCCCTCGGCGGTCAGCTCGATGTCGTCCCCGTCGCGGAGGATCAGCTCCCGCTTGACCAGGACGGCCAGGACCTCGTCTCGCACCTCGATCGGGCAGTGCTCCCGGATCTCGGCCAGGGTGCTGTGGCCCTCCTCGGCCGCGGACCAGATCGCCTCCAGGATCTCCTCGAACGCCTTGTGCATCGCGCCGCCTACCCTCCGAAGCTGATGCCGAGCCCCCGGCAGATCCAGTGTACGGCCGCCCCCATGGCCAGGGCCCAGACGATCACCGCGCCGAAGATGGTAGCCGCCTCCCGCAGGGAGCGCTCCTTGAACAGCACGATCACCGAGTTGAGGCAGGGGACCAGGGTGGTCATCACCAGCAGGCTCACCACCATCTGCAGCGGCGTGAACTGCTCGCGCAGGTCCTCGAGCGCCGCGGCTCCGTTCTCCCGCCGGACGGCGGTCTTGATGAACACCTGGACCGCCTCGTCCGGCAGCCCGAGCACCCCCCACATCAGCGGCCGGCCGATGCGCTCGATGAACTCCAGGCCGCCGATCCGATCGAAGAGGAACACGCCGAAGCTGGCGGCCATGAAGATCGGCACCGCCTCCTTCATGAACTGCCAGGTGCGGCGCCAGGTCTTGCGCAGGACCACGATGGGCCGGGGCACCCGCATGCGGGGGATCTCGAGGATGAGATCGGGGAGGTGACCCGGGATGATCCGGTTGGCGGCGTAACCCGCCAGCAGGATCTGCAGGCTCACGACCCCCAGCACCGTCACCCACGCCGGGGTGGGCATGTCGCCCAGGATCACCAGCATGACCACGAACAGGGGCGCGCAGGGCACCCCCAGCATGAGCAGCCACGTGAGCAGCAGGCGCTCCTTGCGGGTCTCGAGCATGCGGGTGGTGATCAGCGCCATCGTGACGCAGGAGAAGCCCAGGACCAGGGGGATCAGCCCCTGGCCGTTGAGCCCCATCCAGCGGAAGAGGCGGTCGAGGAGCACCGAGAGGCGGGGGAGGTACCCCGAGTCCTCGAGGACGGCCTGTAGCAGGTAGAAGCAGAACAGCACCGGCAGCACCAGGCCGATGGCCAAGAAGAGCCCGGTGGGCAGCAGGCCGAACTCGGGGTCCACCAGGGCGTCGCGGACGAAGGCCGAGGGGATCGGCGCCACCGCCCGTTCCGAGAGGGGGAGCAGCAGGCCGTCGAAGAGGTGGGTCGACAGGGTGTCGACCACGAACGTCGCTCCGAAGGCGCCCACCCAGTAGTAGGCCAGCGCCACCACGCCCGCGGCGATGAGCAGCCCGGGGAAGGGGCGCTGGGCCCAGTGGCCGACGCGGACCAGCAGGTCGGGGCTGTAGGTGGTGCGGGGGGCGACCCGGGCGGCGATGGCCTCGGCCTCGCCGTGGAAGGCGTCGGCGATCAGCACGTCCAGAGGGGTGGCGAACTCGTCGTCGGCCTCCTGGACCACCTGGGCGATGCGCGCCCGGGCCGTGGGGTCCAGGGTGTCGTCGAGCCAGCGGCCCACCTGCCGGTCCCCGGACAGGGCCAGCATGCCCAGGGCGCGACTGGGGTGGGGGCTCGGCGGCAGCAGGGCCTCGATGCGGGACAGGGCCTTCTCCAGATCCGGCTGGAGCGTGACCAGGCGGCGGGGGCGGCGGGCATCCAGCAGGCGCTCGGACAGGCGACGGACGCCGATCCCCTCCACCGCGATGGTCCGCACCACGTCCACGCCCAGCTCCCGGGACAGGGCGCCCACGTCCACCTCGACCCCCTGGGCCTCGGCCTCGTCGATCATGTTGAGGACCAGCACCATCGGCAGGCCGAACTCGGCCACCTCCAGGGCCAGCGCCAGCGAGCGCCGCAGGTTGGAGGAGTCGGCCACCAGGGCCACGCCGTCGATGAGCCCCGCCAGCAGCAGGTCCCGGGCCACCATCTCGTCCTCGGAGGTGGCCGCCAGGGTCGCCGATCCGGGGGTGTCGAAGACGTGGGTCACCACCGCCGGGCGCGACGAACCCAGATTGTGGACCCCCGCGCAGCTGAGCTCCTGACCCGCCTGCTCGCAGCAGGCCGGCCCGCGGCCGTGGCGCCGTCGCCGTATCCGTCGTCGGCCCCAGCCCCCCTGGCAGTTGGCGCACTCCCGGCGGACCTTGCGGGGGGCGGCCCCCGAGCCCACCTGGAGCACCCCGCGTCGGGCCCGCACCGTGCTTCCGGGGATGTTCACCGAGTGGTCGCCCCGCCGGCACATGCGGTCGAACAGGGTGCTCTTGCCCACGTTCACGTTGCCCAGCAGGGCGATCCGGCGGACAGGGGAGGCGGGGGGCATCTGGTTGTTCCGCGATCCTTCCAGTGGTAGGTCAGCCTAATACATGGGGCGGGCCAGCCCGTCAAGTGCGGCTGTCGCGGGCGGGGCGCGCCTGCGCGGGCTCAGCGCGTGGGGGTGTGGGTGTCCGAGAAGTACTTCGTGGTCAGCTTGCGGACCTTGGGCGCCAGCAAGAGTACGGCCAGCAGGTTGGGCACCGACATCAGCCCCAGGGCCAGGTCCCCGTAGTCCCAGACCAGGCTCAGGGAGAGCTGGGCGCCCAGAAAGACGAAGAACACGTACAGCAGGCGGTAGGGCAGCACGAAGCGGGTCCCGAAGAGGTAGGTCACGCAGCGGTCACCGTAGTAGGACCACGAGATGCAGGTGGACAGGCCGAAGAGGAAGACCGAGATGGTCACGAACAAGAAGCCCCACTTGCCCAGGATCGGGCTCAGCCCCTCCTTGAAGGCCCAGGCGGTGAGCGCCGATCCGGTGCGGAACATCTCGCCCTGGAGCTTGACGTCGGCGGGCTTCTCCCCGTCGAAGGTGAGGGTGCCGTCCGGATCCCGGTGGAGGGTGCCGCTGAACGCTTCGAGGTTGCCCTCGGCGTCCTCGACCATCAGCTTGCCTCCGTCCACCGGGCCGTCGTAGGCCGCCAGCAACACCCCGCTGGCCACGCCGTCGCGCACCGTGAACGGGCCCACGAATTCGTGGTCGTCCAGGGATTCGTCCTTGTCGGGATCCACCAGGTCGTACAGGGATTCGGGAACCTCCCCCGAGGCGGGCAGCTGGTAGATCGCCCAGTCACCGGCCTTGGCGATGGCGTCGGTCTTGTCGTGCCACACGCCCATGGTCACGATCACCAGCCCGGTGATGGTGCAGATGCACAGGGTGTCGATGAAGGGCTCGAGCAGGGCCACCGCCCCCTCGCGGACCGGCCGGTCGGTCTTGGCGGCGGCGTGGGCGATGGGGGCGCTGCCCTGGCCCGCCTCGTTGGAGAACAGGCCGCGCTTGATGCCCCAGACCATGGTCATCAGCAGCACGCCCGCGCCGGTGCCGCCGACCCCCGCGGTGGGGTTGAAGGCACCCTTGAAGATGGCGATGAAGGCCGCCGGCACCTCGGTGATGTTCATGGCCAGGATGGTGAGCCCGCCAAAGGCGTACAGCACGCCCATCAACGGGGTGAGCTTGGAGGTGACCGCGCCGATGCGCTTGATGCCGCCGAGGATCACCGCGCCGACCAGGAAGGCCGTGAGGCCGCCGCTGAGCCAGTAGGGCACGTGGCCCAGGTCGTTGAAGGCGCTGTCGGCGATGGTGTTGGCCTGGTTCATGTTGCCCGAGCCGAAGGAGCAGATGATGGCCAGGCAGGCAAACGCGATGGCCAGGGGCTTCCAGCGCTTCCCGAGCCCCTTTTCGATGTAGTACATCGGCCCGCCGGCCACATCGCCCTTGTCGTCGAACTCCCGGTAGTTCATCGCCAGGGTGCACTCGGTGTACTTGAGCGCCATGCCGAAGAACGCGGTCACCCACATCCAGAACAGCGCGCCCGGGCCACCCC
>CAZITQ010000147.1:0-24063 GCA_964542165.1 uncultured Rickettsiales bacterium | reverse complement strand
CGACGACACCGGCGACGACGACACCGGCGACGACGACACCGGAGACGACGACACCGGAGACGACGACACCGGAGACGACGACACCGGGGACGACGACACCGGGGACGACGACACCGGCCCCGACTTCCCCGTCGGCGACTTCCGGGTGGTGTGGGGCTGGGCCTTCGGCTACTCGGACCCCAGCATCGGCGCCGCCTTCGGCCAGTACGACGCGGTGGTCAGCCTGACTCCCAACAGCGCCCAGTTCCAGATCATCATGTTCGTGTTCGACGAGGCCTGGGAGCAGCTGTGCCTGATCCGGTTCGAGGGTCCGGGCACACCGATGGCGCCCCAGTACCCCGTGGGCACCGCCGCCTGGAACATCTCCGGCGGCGTGATCACCCTCGACCAGTGCTACGGCGAATCGCCGGGCGAGCCCTACCCCCAGTACGCCGTCGTGGCGCCGGACGCGGCGGCCATGTCGGACATCGAGGCCCAGTACGGGATCACCGTGGGCGAGCAGATCAACATGCGCGACAGCCTGGAGACGGATCTGGGGGTGACCGCCACCGGGTACTTCATGTACTGGGGCACCGATCCGGTGGAGCTGATGCCGCTGGGGTTCTTGCTGGAGGAGTAGGCGTCAGGCGCCTCTCCCTACCGATCGATCCCGATCCCCTTGTGGATGTCCGGATCCGCGTCCTGGCCCACCGCTTCGAGGTACCAGTTGGCGTCGTTGGCGACCTCTTCCAGCGTCGTGTTGTAGGTGTCGTCCCCGCCGCCGAGGTCCATGAACACGCCGATCAGGTTCGTGCCCCAGGCGCCGTGGTCCACCACGCCGAAGCGGGGGGTGGTCTGGGCCTCGTCGTAGTTGTAGACGTCGTCGCCCCCCTCGTTGACGAAGAAGGTCAGTCCGTAGGTGTAGGCGCGGCCGTAGTTGAACTGGCCGCCGTAGCGGTCGTTGCCCCCGTGGTCGAGGACCCAGCCCACCGACCAGTCGTAGCCGTAGCCGCCCGATAGCGCGCTGACGTGGATCTCGTCGTCCCCGTCCTCCTCGATCATCATCCCGACACCCATGTGGGCCGCGGCCGCCGGCCCCCACCAGAAGGTGTGGTAGAGGTCGTCGCCCCCCTCGTCGTACAGCAGCCCGAAGCCGTAGATGAACCCCTGACCCATGGTCATGCAGTCGCCGTAGTGGACGTCGTCGCCGTCGCCCAGGTCCACCAGGGCGCCGAAGCCGCCGGCCCAGTTGACCATGTCGTTCAGCCAGTCCCCGCGGTACCCCCAGCCGGTGCCCTGGGAGATGGACATGTAGTGGGGCCGGCCGTCGCCGTCCGAGTAGGGCCAGGTCCAGTTGAGGCCGAAGTAGTTGGGGTAGCCCGGGCCGGGCAGGTTGGGCTCCAGCTCGTTGTGGTAGCTGATGTAGGTGTCGTCGCCCGCGAGATCGAGCATCAGGCCGTGACCCTCGGGCTTGCCGGTGCCCTGGCCCACCGAGTACAGGCCGTAGCGGTCGTTCCCGTCGGCGTCGAAGACCACCCCGGTGCCGAAGTAGCCCATGCCCTGGCCGCTGGCGCCCAGCTGGTAGCGGTCCGTACCCGCCTGGTCGAAGAGCACCCCGACCCCGAAGGCCCCCGAGCCCTGGGCGTAGACCGAGGCGGTGTACACGTCGTCGCCCCCCAGATCCGCGAGCAGGCCGACGCCGAACAGCCCGCAGCCCTGGGTGAACCCGTGGTCGTTTTCGAAGGCCTCACTGGCCGAGGTGTCCGACGACTCGATGTCCGCGGTCTCCGGGGTGTAGAGGTCGTCGCCGGCGGCGTCGATCAGCACCGACGCGGACATCCAGAACCGGTGGGTCGACGCGTAGCGACCGCCGTAGGTGTCATCGCCCCCGAGGTCGACCACCAGGGCCGCCTTCTTCAGGTCGTCGGCCTCGTACACGTCGTCGCTGGCGGCCGTGCGGATCAGCACCCGGCCGTGGGCGGTCATCAGGTCGATGTCCGGCGAGTCGAAGGCCTCCGCCCCCGCCAGCGCGGCCCGGACCTCGTCCACCGCCTGGCCCACGGCCATCCCGGCGGCGTGGAATCGGGTCAGCTTCACCTCCTCGGCCTGGGCGATCATGTCGTCGATCACCGTGCCTCCGGCGGGGCTGACGTACGAGGTCTGCAGGTTGCCGTAGTACTCGGCCTTGAACTGGTCGAAGATCCGCTCCAGGGTCTCTTCGTCCGCGTCCTCCATCGCCTTGACCTTGAGCTGGTGGGCCTCGCCGATGGACAGCACCAGCCGGGCCAGCGCCCGCTGCAGCTCCGGCGGGTAGGGGGCGATCGCGGCAGCCAGCTCCTCCCGCAGCTCGTCGGACCACTCGTCGGCGTCCGGGGCGCCGGGGAGGTCATTGTCCAGCTCCAGCAGACCCCGCAGGGCCTGGACCAGGACCGCGCCCCCGGCGAGGTCGTAGTCCGCGGCGGCGTAGGTGTCGTGCTCGAGCTCCCCGTAGCCGTTCCAGGGGTGGGCGAAGGCGGAGATGGCCGACAGGGTGGGGCCGATCACGGCCGCGCTGGCGTCATCCCCCGCCACGGCGGCGCCCACCAGCCGGTCCCGGTAGCAGTACCCCGCCTCGGGCACCAGCCAGGGTCGGACCCGCAGGCTGGCCTTCTCGTCGGTGTTGTCGGAGATCCAGTCCGACTCGAAGCGGCTGGAGACCATCCAGGCCTTGGGGAAGGTCAGGTCGTCCAGGTCCCAGCCGTGGTAGCCCAGGCCGTCGGCGCCGGTGAATTCGGCGGGTAGCTCGTACGCACCCGTGCAGTCCAGCGGCTCCTTGTCCCGGTCCCCGTCGTCGGGCTCGATGGCCTCGTAGCTCACGGGTTCCGGCGCGCTGTCGTCGTCGTCGCCGTCGGTCTTGCAGCCGAGCTGCAGGCACAGCAAGAAGCTGAGGATCGGGGCCCATCGCAACATGTCGGTCTCCCCTGGGTCCCCGTCTTCGGCGTGTGCCACGGTCGGCGCGTCCGGCCGTGTCCTCCCGGGCCGCACGGCCGGACCAGCCGACCGCGGCACCCGGGATCGAAGGGGTCCCGTTCGTCGGTAGTGTATATCTGCAGATCTCCCGGCCACCATCGAGTCCACCGGAGGAAGCCGCCCATGAGGCACCCCGTCGCCCTGATCGCCCTGCTCGCCACCTGCCTGGCCCCCGCCTGGAACGGGTACGCCGCCGATCCCACCCTGCTGCTGCGCCAGCCGACCGTCAGCGACGACCACCTGGCGTTCACCTACGCCGGCGACATCTGGATCGCCGCCCGGGATGGCGCCGAGCCCCGGCGGCTGACCGTCCACGGGGGCCTGGAGCGCGATCCCCACCTGTCTCCGGACGGGCGCTGGGTGGCATTCTCGGGCGAATACGACGGCAACGTGGACGTGTACGTGGTCCCGGTGGAGGGCGGGCAGCCCGTCCGGCTGACCTTCCACCCCTACCCCGACTCGGTGCGGGGCTGGGCCCCGGACGGGAGCGCCGTGCTGTTCCGCTCCACCCGCCTGGGCACCCACCACCACCGCAGCGGTCGCCTGTTCACGGTGCCCGTGGACGGCGGGTGGCCCGAGCCGCTGCCCATGCCCCACGCCGAGCGGGGCAGCCTGTCCCCCGACGGTGGCAAGGTGGCCTACACCCCCTTCCGGGACGCCTTCTCCACCTGGAAGCGATACCGCGGCGGCCGCACCGTACCCGTGTGGGTGTTCGATCTCGCGACCCACGAGACCTTCGAGGTCCCCCACGACAACGCCAGCGACTCCTTCCCGGTCTGGCTCGACGGGAGCATCTACTTCCTGTCGGACAGGGCGGGCACCATGAACGTGTTCGCCGCCGAGATCGGCGGGGCCGTCCGCCAGGTCACCCACCACGGGGACATGGACGTGCGGTCCCTGGCCGCCGGCGGCGGCGTGCTGGTCTACGAGCAGGCGGGGCGGCTCCACGAGATCGACCCGGCGGGGGGCGAGGCCCGGACCCTGGACATCACCATCGCGCCCGACCTGCCGGCCACCCGCCCGCACCTCGAGGACGGGGTCCCCCTCATCCGCTCCATGGCCCTGTCGACCACGGGCAAGCGGGCCCTGTTCGAGGCCCGCGGGGAGATCTTCTCGGTGCCGGCCGAGCACGGGGACGTGCGCAACCTGACCCGGACACCGGGGGTGGCCGAGCGGGCGCCCGAGTGGGAACCCGACGGCACCCGCGTCGCCTACCTCTCGGACGCCAGCGGGGAGTACCAGCTGCAGATCGGCGGCCAGGACGGGCAGACCGAGCCCGAGGTGATCCCCCTCGGCGACGCGACCTTCTACCACGCCCCCCAGTGGTCGCCGGACGGCGACAAGCTGCTGTACACCGACAAGCGCCTCAACCTGTGGTGGATGGACCTGACCCACCGCCGGCCGCTGCGGGTGGACACCGACACCTACGACCATCCCCCCCGGACCCTGGACCCGGTCTGGTCGCCGGACGGCCGCTGGATCGCCTACACCAAGATGCTGCCCAACCACCTGCGGGCGGTGTTCGTCTACGACACGAGCAACGGCCAGAGGCATCGCCTCACCGACGGGATGAGTGACTGCATCGACGCCAGCTTCAGCCCGGATGGGCAGTACCTGTACTTCGCGGCCAGCACCAACGTGGGTCAGCGGGCCGGGTGGCTCGACATGTCGTCGTACGAGCGCGAGGTCCGGCGGGATCTGTACGTGGTGGTCCTGGGGGGCGAGACGGCGTCTCCGCTGGCGCCGAGGAGTGATGAGGAGGAGGGGGCGGTCGACGAGGAGGAGGGGAAGAAGAAGGGCAAGGGCAAGGGCAAGGGCAAGGGCAAGGATGATGAGGAGGACGAGGAAGAGGTGGTCGTCGAGATCGACTTCGAGGGCCTGGACCAGCGGATCCTGGGGCTACCGGTGGACGAGGGGGAGCTCTTCGACCTGCGCGCCGCGGGGACCGGCAAGCTGTTCTACCTCGAGCAGCGGGATGGCGACGACGGATTCACGCTGCACCGCTACGACATGGAGGAGCGGGAGAGCGTCGAGTTCCTGTCCGGCGTGAGGGCGTTCACCGCGTCGGCGGACGGCGCCAAGCTGCTGGTGGCGCTGCAGGGGGACAGCTACAAGATCGTCGAGGCCGACGCCGACCCCGACGGCGCGGCCAAGGCCGACCCCCTGGATCTGTCGGGGGTGAAGGTGTGGGTCGATCCCCGGGCCGAGTGGGACCAGATGTACACCGAGGCCTGGCGCATCTTCCGCGACTACTTCTACGATCCGGACATGCACGGGATCGACTGGCCGGCGGTCGGTGAGGCCTACCGGCCGTGGATCGCCCACGTGGGCCACCGTGACGACCTCAACTACGTGCTCGGCGAGATGATGGGCGAGCTGGTCGCGGGTCACAGCTACCGCTGGGGCGGCGACTACCCCGACGTGGACAGCCTGAACGTGGGCCTGCTGGGGGCGGACCTCGCGGTGGAGGACGGCCGCTACCGGATCACCCGGATCCTGGCGGGCAACAACTGGGAACCCTACATGCGAGCTCCCCTGACCGAGCCGGGGGTGGACGTGTCCGAGGGGGACTACCTGCTGGCCATCGACGGCGTGCCGCTGGAGGCGCCGGACAGCCCCCTGCGGTTGCTTCAGGGCAAGGCCAACCAGCAGGTGGTGCTGCGGGTGGGCGACCGGGCGGACGGCAAGGGCGCCCGGGACGTGACCGTGGTGCCCGCGGCCAGCGAGGTCGGGCTGCGCCACCGGGCCTGGGTCGAGGGCAACCGGGCCCGGGTCGACGAGGCCACGGGCGGGCGCGTGGCCTACGTCTACGTGCCCAACACCGCGTGGGCCGGCTACACCTCGTTCAACCGCTACTACTACGCCCAGCTGGACAAGCAGGCGGTGATCCTCGACGAGCGCTACAACGGGGGCGGCTCGGTGGCCGACTACATGGTCGACGTGCTCGGGCGCGAGATCCTCAACTACAACGCCACCCGCGAGGGCGCCGACTACCCCAGTCCCCTGGCCGTGATCCCCGGGCCCAAGGTGATGCTCATCAACCAGGACGCCGGCAGCGGCGGCGACTGCTTGCCCCACTACTTCCGGCTGATGGGGCTGGGCACCCTGGTGGGCACCCGGACGTGGGGCGGCCTGATCGGGATCTACGACTACCCCCACCTCATCGACGGCGGGGTGGTGACGGCGCCACGAATCGCCTTTTTCGGCGACGACGGCAACTGGACCGCCGAGAACGTGGGCGTGGCCCCGGACATCGAGGTGCCCATGACCCCGTCCGACGTCATCGCCGGCCGGGATCCACAGCTCGAGGAGGGCATCCGGTTGATCCTCGAGCAGCTGGAAGCGGATCCGCCCCAGCCGCCCGAGCGACCGCCCTACCCCGACTACTCCGAGTGAGCACCCGCCTCGAGGGGGAAGCGATGCAGATCCTGTACGCCACCGACCGCCACGTCCCCGGCATCGTCGAGCGCTGGAAGGAGCTGATGGACTACCACCGGGGGCTGGATCCGGCCTTCACCCGCCGCCCGGACGGCCACCGCCGCTTCGGCCACTTCCTGGTGGACTGCATCGACAGCGACACCTTCGTGGTGCTCGTGGCCGTGGACGGCGACGAGGTCCTCGGCTACGCCATGGCCAAGGAGGAGCGCTACCCCCCGGTCTTCGAGCGCTCCCGCCACGGCTCGATCTTCGACATGGCCGTGAACCCCGACCACCAGCGCCGCGGCATCGGCAGCGCCCTGCTGGCCGGCATCGAGCACTGGACCCGCGCCCGGGGCATCGACCGCCTCGAGCTCCGCGTCTCGGTCCACAACCCCATGGGCAGGGAGTTCTGGGCCCGGCACGGGTTCGAAGACTATCTGGTGGTGGGGGCCAAGGAGCTGTGATCCGGGTGCCACGGTGGGCTTGCCCCGCCGCGCTCCTCGGGGCTCCGGGGCGGGCCGGCGGGCCGGCCCAGCGGCGGACGAGCCGACCGCGGTACCCGACTACGAAGCGAAGATCTCGGCGAACAGCTGGACGACCACGGGATCCGGGTCGTCCTGGGTGGCGTGGGTCTCGTACAAGGCGGTGATCTCGGCGACCAGGGCTTCCGCGTCGTGGTCCTCCTCGCCCCACTCGCCGAAGTACTCCTCGAGGACCTCCACGGTCAGGGGGACGGCATCGAACTCGGCGGCGCCACCGCCCTTGGATTCCGAGCCGCCGGCCAGGGCCGACGAGCCCCAGGTGTCCGAGGTGTTGGCCTCCCGGTCGGGTTCCAGGCGGATGGTGATCCAGATATCGCCGTCGGTACGGACCAGGTAGTAGGCCCGGTTCGCCATGTAGACGTCCGTGGCCTCGAACTCGTAGGACAGGTCGTCGGCGGTGCCCGTCTCGCCGTCGGCGCCGGCGCTGGTCAGGGTGGTGGTGCTGCCCCGGTCGTACTCGATGTCCCGGGCCCAGCCGTCCCAGCCGTAGGACTGCAGGGCGTAGGCGACGCCGTCCGATTCCAGGGCGCCGGGGAGGGCCACGTGGTCCTGGAGGCCGGCGAGCCCGGTGGGCAGCGGACCGGACTGGCCCTTGACCATCAGGGCGTCGCGCACGACGGCGCCGAGGATCACCTTCGTGGCGGCTTCGGGGTCCGCGTAGTCCCGGGGGTCCAGGTCGTGCCAGGGGGCCAGGCAGGCGCCGGCCAGCAGCACCGCCAGCAGGGCCGGCGGGCCGACTGCGGCGCGGACGACGGCGGGTCGCCAGCCGTCGGGCGTCCACCTGTCCGCCAGGGACCAGCCGACGGCGCCGGCAGCGGCCACCCCAAGAAGCGCCGCCCAGGATCCGATCCCCGGGCCCCCTGCGGCCGCAACGGTCATCGCCTCCCCGGCCGAGGAGTCGGCCAGCCGCAGGGCGGACTCCACCGAGACCGCGTAGCCCGTATTGGCCGTGTCCCAAAGCGTCGGGTACTCCCCCAGGATATCGGTGGGCTGGGGCGCCGCCGAGATGTACCCGGCGTGGAGGTAGGTGTCGGCGGCGTCCGTCAGGCTCGCGCCAAAGATCTTCATGCTGCGTCCTCCCAATCCCGTGCGTCCGCCCCCCATTATATCATATCGCCGAGACCCCCCGTCCGAATCAGGGGTTTCTTCCGAGTTGGGGAAGAACGACCCCGTCCGGACGGGCGGGGCGGGGGGGCACGGGCGCGGGAGGCGGCTACTTCACGTCCGAGACCGTCATCTCGAGCTTCATCCGCCGCTTGTAGAGCAGGAACCCACCGACACCGTCGATCAACGTGCGGTCGGGGTAGAGCCACTGCCCCGTCCGGGTGAAGTCCATCCGGGACTGCATGGACTGGATGAACTGGGGGTTGCGGTCGGGGACGAAGATCAGCCAGACCGGGTCGAGGGTCTCGGGGTCCCAGGCGATGCGGCCGACGCTGAGCTTGGTTCGCTCCTTGCGTTTCTTGCCGTCCACGGGCTGGAAGTCGGCCACGAGCACGCCGTCGTCCTCCCGGGTCTCGCCGAACCGATAGTCCCCCCGGTCCTCGCCGATGGGCAGGGTCAGGGAGACCGAGAACGACCCCTCCTCGCCCTCGGCAGTCTCGATCTCCTCGGCCTCCTCCTCGGACGGCTTGCCGAAGGAGGCCTGGGCGTCCTCGTCTTCGGTCACGTCGACCCCGTCCTGCAGCACGCTCAGCGTCGTGTGGTCGATCTCGCCGTCGTCGCTCACCGTCACGGTGACCGTGCGGACCTGATGCTCCGACTTGGTGCCGTCGGGTCTGGAGATCGTGGTGTCGAAGACCACCGTCGCCGACCGTGCGGGCCCCTCCTTGGCCAGGAACTGCAGGGCCTTCTCCAGTCGCTCCAGCGTCTCGGCCGGGGGATCGGCGCGGGCAGACAGGGGCACCAGGGTCAGCAGGATCAGCGGGATCGTCGACGGGATTCGCATGGCCACCACCGTAGGGTAGGACGCCCGCGGGCGCCATTTCTTCGGGGAGGAACACCGCCTGGCGCTGACGTGTTCCCGGGGCGATCGTGGAGCGCAGGAACCGCCGCAAGCGCCTCGGGCGCCGGAGCCTTCGCCTGCCGGTCGCCCTCGCGGCGCTGGCCGGGCTGGTCTGGGTCTGCTGGTCGGCGAATCCCTCGTCCGGATCCATGAAGGACACCCTGCTGAAGGCCGACGAGGCCGACGAGAGCCCCTGGCAGATCCTGGAGCCCGGACTGGAGCTGGGGACCTTCGCCTCGCCCCGCCGCAGCATCCTCGGTGACTCACGGATCCACGTCCTGCGCGTCGATCCGGGACGCTTCGACCTGGCGCTGAAGATGGCCGGCGCCGAGGACCCGGTGGTCACCCGCACCGCCCGGGAGTGGGCCGACCACGGGGACCTGCTGGCGGCCATCAACTCGTCCATGTACCAGGAGGATCACGAGACCAGCACCGAGCTGATGCGGTCGTCCGAGCACGTGAACAACCCGCGGCTGACCTCGGGCAACACGGTGCTGGCCTTCGAGATCGCCGACGGCGCGCCCGCGGACCTGCCCCGGGCGCGGATCATCGACCGCGAGTGCGAGGACTTCGACGCCCTGCGGCCCCACTACCACAGCCTCGTCCAGTCCATCCGGATGGTGTCGTGCAAGCGCTCCAACGTCTGGAGTCAGTCCAAGCGGATCTGGAGCCACGCCTGCATCGGCATCGACGGCGAGGGCCGGCCCCTGCTGATCCACGCCCGCTCCCCCTGGACCACCCACGACTTCATCGACATCCTGCTGGAGCTGCCCATCGACCTGCGCCAGCTGCAGTACGCCGAGGGTGGCCCGGAAGCCCAGCTCTTCGTGCGCGCCGGCGACGTGGAGTTGGAGCGCTTCGGCAGCTTCGAGACCGGGTTCTTCGAGAGCGACGACAACCGCAACCCCTGGCCGGTGCCCAACGTGATCGGCGTGGTACGGCGGGGCGACGAACCCGCGACCGACGCCCCGGCGATGGCCCCCCCGGGCCACGGCAAGACCCCCTCCCCTCCCCTGGACACCCCCTCCCTCATCGCCGGCCAGGCCCCCGGGATCGCCGAGGCGATCCGCCGCCGAGCGCCGCGCTTCCGCGCCTGCTTCCTGGATGCCGTGAAGGCCGATCCCCAGATGTCCGGCGCCCTGGCCGTGGCCTTCACCATCGGGCCCGACGGCACGGTGACCGAGGTCTCCTTCGACCGGCACGGGGAATCGCCCGAGGCGCTGGAGACCTGCATCGAGGAGGTCCTGCGCGCCACGACCTTCCCGCCCCCCGCAGGCGGGGGCAGCATCGAGGTCTCCTACCCGTTCAACGTGGATCCGGTTCTCTAGGAGCCTGCCGGGGTCCTGCAATCGACATGCAACCGAGAGCCCGGCTGCCATCGAATAGAGTGGTCTTCGTCGGGGGCGGGGTTGGAGTGGCGTTATGGTCTGGCGTGGCTGGTTCCTGCCGCTGTCGTGTGCTCTTCTCTCCGCCCTCGCTGCCGCCACGGCGGGGTGCGGCAAATGCCCGTCGGGCGCGGTGCTGGCCGGGGAGGTGGGGATCAGACAATGGTGCGAGATCCCCGGCGCAGAAGGAGCGGCCGTCAAGCACGGTCCGGAGTGGATCTACGCCGACGACGGACATCTCCTCACGACGCGGCACTACGTGGACGGGGAGTTCAACGGCAAGTGGACGACCTGGCACGACAACGGAAAGAAGCACAGCGGCGTCGAGTACGTGGATGGCAAGGAAGAAGGCACTCAGACCATCTGGTACGAGAGCGGCAAGGTGTGGGTGAAGCGAGATTTCCATCGGGGCCGCTGGGACGGCCCCAAGACGGAATGGCACGAGAACGGCAACAAGGCCGTGAGCGGTCACTATCACGCCAACACGCCCTGCGGCGAGTGGACCTCCTGGGACGAGAGCGGCGAGGAGATCCGCACCAGCGACCACGGGCCCTGCGGTTGACGCGATCCGGCCTTCCGCCTCCATGATTCACGGGGCGGTTGCCCACGGGGCATCGATGTGGGCGAAACAGGCGCCCAGGAGGGGACAGGCCGATGGAAGAGCTGTACGCCAAGCTGGAAGCCTCTGACATCATCGTCACGCTGGGGCTGGTCGTGGCCTTCGTGGGCTTCGTCCTCCCGATGCCGGTCCTGTGGCACGCCCGGCCCTACGTCACCGGCGGGCGCCGGGGGAGGATCCAGGGCCTGCGCCTGGGACAGGCCTTCCTGCTCCTGATGACCCACATGATCGTCCACACCGGGCTGGCCAAGGTCATCGAGGAGCTGGCGGGCTTCGGCGAGGTCCTCGCTGCGATCTTCGCCATCGGTCCGATGCTGCTGGCCGATCTGGTGTTGCTGGCCCTGTTCCACACGTGGCTCGTGTTGCGGCTGCGCGCCGTCGCGAGCCCACCGGAACCGGGGGACGAGGCCGGTGCGGGAGTGCCCGCCGCGCCGTCCCTGCCCTTCCTCCACGGACGCGCCCGGGAGCGCCTGCTCGCCCTCGGCGCGCTGCTGTTCCTGGTGGGCGCCAACCTCCCCCACACGACGTTCGTCAGGGCGACCACCTTCGAGACCAACGACGTGGAGCACTACACCCAACTATCGGCCTGGTGGATCCCCTCCGACTACAGCCTCCGGGACGGAACGCCCAACGAGGAGCTCAACACCTGGCTCGACACCATCCGCTTTCTCCGTGCCCACGAGCTGATGCTGTTCGCCATGGGCCTGTTCGTCCTGTCGTTCCTGTGGCTGTCGCGGCGCTCCAGGGGCGCTGCGGTGGGGATCTGGCTGCTGGTTCACCTCGCGGCCATGGCTACCCTCTCCCTGGGGTACGTGATGGAAGGGGGAGAGGCGTCGCCGGGACGCCTCGCCGGGGAGTTCCTGCGAATCCTGGCCGAGGCCGCCCTGTTCGGTGGCCTGGCAGCGATGTCCATCAGGCTCCCGGTGCGCGGGGCTGCGATCGCCGTGATCGCCGGAGGCCTCGCGATCCTGATCGCCGGCATCGCCACACCCATCCTCCAGTCAGTGTCCGCCCCCGATCCGCTACCCCTCACGCCCGCAGCCTTCCTCCCCATCGCCACCCTGGTGATCCTGCTTCCCCTGCTCCTCCGGAACCCGGACGCGCGGGCAATCGGCGCTCGCATCGCCCTGGCCATCGCGGTGGTGTTCCTCGCGTTCCTGGCGCCATGGCTCGAGAGCCCCGCGGCCGTCCTCAATGGCCCCGTCCCCCAGTTCTTCGGATCGATGGGGACCACTTTCGGCTCCCTGGGCCTGGCCTCGGTGGGGCTGTGCATCCTGAGCCTGCTCCCCCGCCGGGTCCCGGGGGACGACCCGACGCCGGTCCAGGTCGACCGGCCCTGGCTCACCCCGCCGACCCTCCTGGGCTTCGCCGCGGTGGCGTTGCTCGTCCTGATGCTCATTCTGACATTCCTGGTCGGCCGCAAGGTCGTCTGCCGGACCATGTGCACGACGATCTGGCCCGAGGGCGAGGAGCCCCACCGATCGAAGATGGACTGCTACGACTCCTCGTACACCCGCGCCGACCTCACCCGGGATCAGATGAGTCTCCACCACCAGCAGTGCGAAAAGGAGATCCTGGGCCTCGACGATTGCCGGGAACACTGCACGCTCTTCGTCGGACCGGACTACCCCTTCACCGTGGGTGAACCGCGATCGGACCTGTGGCCCAACTACGAGCTCCGCTGAGGCGCCCTACCCCGCCACGCCCAGGATCCGCGGAGCGAGCGCGCACAGGGCGACGATGAGGACGAAGTAGGCGACGAGGGCGCCGTAGAGCGGGAGCCACTTCATCTCGAGGTCGCGGTCCAGGGTGTCCCAGACCAGGAGATCCCTCGGCGAGTCGGCGTCCCAGCGCTGGGGGACGGCCACGCTGACGGCCACGGCGACCGCCACCGACACGACACACCCGGTGGCGTTCCACCACATCCAGAAGACGCCGGGGACGAAGATCCACAGGACCATGTTGAGGCCGACTCCGGCGATGATGCCGGCCACGATCCCAGGTCCGGAGACGAAGCGCAGGGTCACCCCCACCAGGAAGGCGGCCAGGATCGGGCCGTAGAAGGCGGAGCCGATCTTGTTGATCCGCTCGACGACCGTGTCGTCGCCACCGAGCATGAAGGCGAACAGGATGATCAGGCCGCCCCAGGCCACGGTGGTGATCTTCGACAGCGTGACGTAGCTGATCTTCGTGTCCTTGGCCAGGTACCGCTCCACGAAGTCCTGCATGGTGGATGCGGACAGGGAGTTGAGCGCCGAGTCGAGGCTGGACATGGCTGCGGCCAGGATCGCGGCGAAGATCAGCGCCTTGAGCCCGTGCGGCAGCTGCTCCAGCACGAAGACCGGGACCATACGATCCACCTCGTTCGAGGGGATCATCTTCATCAGCTCGTCGTTGCCGATGACCGCGGCGCCGACCGCGATGCCCAGGGCGCAGTAGGCGAGCATCAGGGGCAGGCGGGCGAACCCGTTGAACACCAGCGAATACTTGGTGGCCGCCAGGGTGGGCGCCGACAGCTCCCGCTGGACCTGGGACTGGTCGCAGCCGTAGTAGGACATGTAGAGGAACAAGCCGCCGATCATGAACCCCAGAAGGGGTACGGGCTCTCCTCGGTCATGCCCCAGCTCATGTCCAGGGCCACCATCCGCCCCGGCTCGTGGGCCTCCAGGGCGGCCACCGCCGCGTCCCAGCCGCCGACCCCCTTCAGGGCGTAGAAGATGCAGGCGAACAGCCCCCCGATCAGGATCACCATCTGGATCACGTCGGAGTAGACCACCGCCTTCATGCCGCCGATGGTGTCGTAGATGATGGTGATGATGCCGATGACCAGGATCATCACCCACACGTCCGTGCCGAAGCAGACCGCCAGCACGATGGCCGCCGCGTAGACCCCGACGCCGGTGGCCAGCCCCCGACTGATGAGGAAGACCGCCGCCAGCAGGTTGCGGGTGCCGGGGCCGAACCGCCGCTCCAGGTACTCGAAGATCGAGATCAGCTCCAGCCGCCGGAACAGCGGGATCAGGAAGATCATGATCGCGACCATCGCCAGCGGCACGGCGAGCTCGTTCTGCAGGAAGGTCAGGCCGCCACCCTCCTTGAGCGCCACGAAGGCCGGCACCGAGATGAACCCCACCGCCGAGGTCTGGGTCGCCATGGTGGAGATGCCCACCGCCCACCAGGGGATGTTGCGGCCGCCCACGTAGTAGTCGTCCTGGCTCTCCTGGCCGCGGCCGAGGAAGACCGAGAACCCGATCATCGCGCCCAGATAGGCCACGATCACCGTCCAGTCGAGTGCGTTCATCGTCTCTCCACCCGGGGAAGCAGGGCGTCGCCGTCCAGCCGCTTCAGCGACGGGATCAGGTCGCGCCAGGTGCGGGCCCGGGCCAGGTACTCGTTCCACGGGTCCCGCTGCGCCAGCTGGCGCTCCCACTCCGCCAGCCGGTCGATGGCCGCACCAGGAGCGCCCAGGGCGTCCAGGGCGCGGGCCAGGCGCCGACCCAGGTCGGCGGTGAGGACCTCGCCCGGGTAGGGATCCAGGTCGAGGGTCGGGCAGCCCGCGAGTGCGGCGCAGTCAAGCTTGCGGCGCTGGGCGAGGAATCGCAACCCGTCCACCAGGAGCTGCCTCCAGGGGGGCTGGGTCTTCGGCGGGGCGTGGTGGTCCACGAGGATCGAGGGGTCCAGGACGATCCGGTGGCCGGTCAGGCGCGCGGAGATCACGTAGTCCACGTCCTCTCCCCGGGCGACCAGGGGATCGAAGGGGAGCGTCTCGAACAGCCGCCGGGAGAGGGCCAGGTTGCCGCCGAAGGCGAAGGGGGCCTCCACCGGTTCGCCCCCCTCCAGCAGCCGCCGGAAGGCCTCCAGCCGCGGGGCGTTGGCGTCGAAGTGGGGCGTGGCGGCCGTGGGTGTCGCCGGCACCACCACCCGCTCGCCGCCCTCCATGTAGAGCCCCGCGTGACCGTCCCACATCCCCGCGCAGGGGGGCGGTGAGCCGCCCCAGCAACGAGCCCTCTCGCACCGCCTCGTCGTCGTCCAGCAGCACGAGCGAGTTGGCGCCGGAGAGGATCGCGGCCATCAGGCAGCGGTTCCGGACTCCGCTGTAGTGGGCGGCTGCCAGGAGATCCCCGATGCCCGCGTCCTTGCCCCCGAGCGCGCGAATCCCGTCATCCAGCGCGCTTCCCGCGATCCGGACATCGATCCCCGCCGGGCGAGACCACCCTCCGACGAGGTCGTTCGCCCAGGCATCGGCGTCCCCGGCCAGCGCGGAGTGGGCCCACGCCACGACCACCACCAACCTCAGCGGCCGGTCCTCGAGGCGGGCCAGGCTCTCCAGCAGCCTCGGTAGGGTCGCCTCTCCCCCCAGGGGAGTCGGATGATCGAAGACGGCATCCCCTTCCCGCGGGGATTCCCCGTCGGGGCGAGAGACGTAGAAGGGGACGGCGACGACGATCATGCGAAGCGTCCATCGTACCGAAAAGGCGGGGGTCTTCGCCGGTCGGGGGCCGAGATCCTCGACGCCCGGCCCGGCAACCGGGCCGCTCCCTGGGTAGACTGGGACGATGCTCCCCCCCACCGTCCGCCGCCAGCTCTCGCTCTGGCTGCCCGCGGTCGCCGCCTGTGCGGTCGGCGGGTACCTGGCGACCTGGGACTGGGTGGCGCCGGGGCCGGGGGCGGCGGATCCCGGGTACGGGGCCGGGGCGGACTGGGACGTGCAGTGGGAGATGGCCGCGGTCTCCCACGCCAGCTACGAGCTCGGTCAGCTCCCCCACTGGGATCCCTACCCGGTCCACGGGGGGCCGATCCTCGCCAATCCCGAGGCCTTCACCACCCACCCGGCCTGGATCCTCGGCGCCCTCTCCTCCCCCCGCGCCGGCCTGCGCCTGCTGTACGGCTTCCAGTGCCTGCTGTGGATGCTGGGGCTCCTGTGGCTGGGACGGCTCCTCAAGGTCCCCTGGTACCTGGCCCTGGCCTGCGGACTCGGGCTGTTCGCTTCCGCCGAATGGAAGGACCGGCTGTACAACGGGCACCTGATGGTGATGGGGCTGTGCGCCTGGCCCGCCTGCTTCGCCGCGGTGCTGTCGGCCACGGAGGCCGCTCGCGCGCGGTCGCGCTGGAGCCCCCCGCTGTTCGGGGCGGCCGCGGGGGCGGCCCTGGGCCTGGCCAACCTGGGGGGCGGTCACTATCCGATGGCCTTCGGCCTGCTGGCGGCGCTGCTGATGGTCTGGAGCTCCGGGGTGTCCCTGGGGTGGGTCCTGGGGCTGGTGGCGGTGTTCGCGGTGGGCCTGGTCCCCGTGGAGGCTCCGGCGGCCGTCCGGTGGGCGGTGGTGCTCGCCGGCGCGGCGGTCCTGGCCGTGGGGGTCTGGCGCAGCCCGCGACGGATCCAGCAGCTGGGGGCCACCGCGGGTGTCGCGCTGGGAATGCTGGCGGTGGCCGGCTTCCGGCTCCTTCCCCAGGTGCGGGCCCTGGGCCTGTCGGGTCGGAGGGCCGAGCTGGACCTGTCCGCGCCGCCCCTGGCCGCCCTGCCCCTGAGTCAGCCCTGGGTCGCGCCGGACCGGGTCCTGGAGGGGTACCTCTACTACCCGCCCCTGCTGCTGGGCGCCCTGGTGCTCGGTCTCTTTCTGCTCCTCCGGGTCCGTCCGCAGCTGGCGGCCGTCGGGCTGGTCTTCCTGGCCCTGGGGTGGAGCTGCGGTCGCGCGCTACAGCCCTGGGAGCTGGTGTCGCTGGTGCCGGGCATGACCTCCATCAACTCGCCCATGCGCCTGCAGTGGGTCTTGCCGGTCCTCGGCCCCCTGGGACTGGCCGCATTCCCGGTGGTCCTCGGCCGACGGTGGCTGGGGCCACGGGCGATCCACGCCCTGGCGATCCCCCTGGCAGTGGCGGCGTGGCTGGTGTTCGACACCCCCGGGTCGTCGCCGTTCCCCCCCGGCGAGGCGCCCCCGACGTTCACCGCGTCGCCGGAGGTGGCCGGTCTGGGCCCCTCCGACCCCGAACGCCACCTGGCCTCGTCCGCGGGCAGGGGGCTGATCCACCCGGTCTACGGCACGGCCGTCTCCTTCGATCCCCTCCACCCCCCCCCGGCCGACGGCCTGGCCTGGGCCGAGGAGGAATGCGCGGCGGATGCGACGTCGGTTCGGGTCGCCGCGAACCTGAAGGGCTGGACCGTGGCGGGGACGCCCGGGGCCACCGTCGCCCTGGCCCAGCGCGATCTGCCCGGGTGGCGATGCCGCGGCGGCGCCCTGGTGAGCGCCTGGTGCGACGACGGCCCCGAGGGGGAGCAGCCGCCCCGGAAGGGGGGGCGCTGGCTCCGGGTCGAGCTGGGCGGGACCGGGGAGGCCCGCTGCCGATGGCGGACCCCCGGACTGTGGCCCGGTGCACTTCTGCAGATCGCGGCCATCGGCTGCCTGCTCACCCTGGGGTGGAGGGCTCGCCGCCCCTGATCCCGAGCCCGATCAACGTTCCAGCTGCCCCAACCGCTCCTCCAGCGCCTGCTGACCTGCCCACAGCAGCTTGAGACGCGTCACCTCGGTCCGCACCGCCAGGTCCAGCGCCGATGCCAGCTGGTCACCGATGCGCTCCACCTTGGCCGCAGATTCCACCTTGGAGGGGTGCTTGTCCCCGTAGACCTGGGACTGGCGCGCGTCCTCCAGGCGGGCCGCAGTCAGCTGGCGGGACAGGTGCCGCGCCGGCTGACCGACCTCCTCGGGTAGCGCGAGCACCAGCCGCGCGTCGTCCCCCGCCTCCCGCAGCTCTCGGTAGCGATCCACCTCCACCTGCAGCCCGATCCGCGCCACGGCGAACTCGGCGATCCCCTGGTGAAGGGCCAGCTCGAGCGCCGCTGGGTCCGGGTCCAACCCCCGCTGCTCCAGGGCCTCCAGCAGGGCGGTCTGCTGCGCCTCCAGCACCTCGGCCTGCAGGGTGCGGGTCTCCATGGCGTCGCGTGCCCCCCGCTCGGCGGCCTCCTTCGCCGCCGCTACCCTGGCCTGGGAGCCCACCCGGCGCGGGTGCTGGTCCAGGTAGGCGTCGGCCATCTGGGCGTCGGCCAGCTCGGCCTCGGCGCGCTCCTGCAGCGCCTCGCGGATCGACTCGTCGTCCAGCAGCAACAGCGCCTCGTCCGCGTGGTTGGACTCGAGCCGCTCCTGGAGGAATCCGATCTCGGCCCTCAGGTGGACCAGCTCGACCTCGTTGGCGGCCAGGACCTGGCTCGCCTCCTGGGCGAAGGCCTCGTCTGCGCCGCTGTTCACGCCGGCCCACGCGGGGGCAGAGCAGGCAATGGCCGTCAGCAGGAAGAGAGCGAGGAGGGTGAACCGCAGCATCGGACCTCCCGGGGGTCGAGACCTGGATTGTAGGACATCGGTGATGCTCCGGAGGCCAGCTCCGGCACTGGCGCCGCGGCCAGGCGCTGTTAGTCTAGGTGGGTGGTGGGAGTGAACAAGCCGTCGGGAGATCGAAACCCAGCGCCGCTGGCAGGGCTGGCTCGCCTCGCGGTCGGTGGGATCGCGTTGCTGCTGATCCTCGGGTGCCCCGAGGACCCACCCACCGCGCCCACGGTCGAGGGCCTCGCCGGCATCGGTGGCGTGGCCCTGTTCGTGGAGGGTTCCCTGGACGGCTGGACCCTGGAAGCCCTGGACGACGACGGAGGCACGAGGCCCCTCGACCCCGGCCCGAGCCCCGTGATCGACCCCGAGGGCAGCGCCTCGACGACCTATACCCTCTCCGCCGACGGAGCGTCGATCCTCGAGGTCGCCCCGCGGGAGCTGGCCCTGGTCGACACCACCTCCCCCTCCCCGCCGATCCTCCTCGCGGACGAGGCGCTGGAACTCGGCCTGGCCCTCGACGGCGGCGATGCCAGCCTGGCCCGTGGCAACCTGCTGGTGCGTCGGGTCTCGGACACCGGCGAGATCACGTACCTGAACCCCGGGTGCCTCGAGGGCACGCTGGAGGCCGCCTGCTGGCACGGAGAGCTCCTGACGCTGGTGGACGAGGTCTCCGTCCTGGAGCTGGGGGATCACACCTTCTCCCTCCCCCCCTACACTCCGGCCGCCGGTGAACCGCGAACGGCCCGCTTCGGCCCCTACCTGCAGGTGGTCGACGACCAGGGGCAGGAGGTGCTGGCCGGCAAGGACCTGCGGGCGATCTTCGTGGGGCGGACGCTGGGATTCGGCGATCTCCACGCCCACACCAACCTGTCGGGCGACGGGTGCGAGGACATCGAGGATCGCTGCGGGAACCGCGGCGACTACCCGGGCCAGGACCACTTCGAGACCGCCCTCGGCGCCGACCTGGACTTCGCGGCGATCACCGACCACGGCGAGTGGGACGTGCTCCACCAGGAGGGGGAGGCGCCCATCGAGATCTGGGACGCCACCGTGGACCTGGTCTCGGCCGCCCTCCCCCTGGAGGACGAGGGTTTCGTCCCCTTCCTCGGCTACGAGTGGACCAACTTCGTCAACGTCCTGGACCAGATGGGCGAGGGCGAGACCGGCGACGACTACCGGGACCAGCTTGTGGCCGGCCACAAGACGGTGCTCTTCCGCCAGACCAGCGCCTGCCAGGACTACCGGATCGGCTCGGAGTCGGAGACGCCGATCCTGATCAAGGGGGACTCGGGGCAGAGCTACTCCAAGTTCGGCGACAAGGTCGAGGCGACCACCGTCGCCGACTTCCACGCGGCCATGGACGCCGCCGAGGGGGCCTGTGGCGCCCTGGACTGGATGACCTTCTTCCACCACTCCGGCTACCTGGTACCGACCCCGGTGGACTGGGCGCTCCCCGCCAACGAACCCGATCCCGAGGTGGAGCGGCTGGTGGAGATCAGCAGCGAGCACGGCAGCTCGGAGTGCCGGGACCCGACCCAGGACGGATGCGATTTCCGGGTCACGGACGAGGACTTCCACGAGCACCTGGGCTGGGGATCGGTCCAGGAGGCCCTCTCCCTGGGCTACCGGCTGGGCTTCCTCGGCGGCACCGACAGCCACGACGGGCGCCCCGGGACCCTGGGGGACGGACCCAGCTGGGTCGGGATCTTCCAGGACCTGGACGGCGACGGTCAGGCCGACGAAGCGATCCAGCTGTTCCACGACGGCGCGCTGACCGGGGTCTTCGCGGAGCCGCCCCTGGACCGGGTCGCCCTGTGGGACGCCCTGTACGACCGCAACACCCTGGCCACCACCGGTCCGCGGGGGCGGCTGGCCATGGCCGCGGTCACCGAGGACGGTCTGGCGGCCCTGCCCGGCGACGAGCTGGTCGCCGACGTCTTCCCCCTGGCGTTGACCGTGGTCGCCGAGCCGGACGGGCCCTATCAGGTGGACCGAATCGAGGTCGTCGAGCCGGAGGGCGGGACGGTCCTGCACCAGGCCGAGGGCGGCTCCCTGGTCGTCGACCTGGAGGACCCGGGGACCGACGCGGTGTACGTGCGCGTCAGGCTCTGGGACGGCGGCGACGAGCACCGGGTCTGGTTCTCACCGCTGTTCATCGTGCGCTAGGCTCCCCACACATCGGGGGAGGAACCCACCCATGACCCGTTCGTTCCGGATCCACGCCATCGCCGCGCTCTGCGCGACCCTGTTGACCGCCGCGCCGGCGTCCGCCGGCGGCAAGCTGAAGCCGAAGGACATCAACAAGCTCAACGCGCTCGCCGCCGAGATGAACTACTTCGAGAGCGTGAAGCTCTGCGACGACTGGGCCGGCAAGGAGATGTCCGGCGAGCTGGAGCAGCACTACCTGCACAAGTGCGGCGCGGCCCGCGCGTCCACCGGGGACTTCGCCGGAGCCGAGGCCACCCTGTCCCGGATGGACACCTCCACGGAGATCTACGAGCTCCACGGCCGCAACGCCTGGGGCATCCTCGAGCACTACCGCTGCGACTACGACGCCGCCCTCGACCACTTCTACGCCACCCACGAGTCCTATCAGCGCCTGGGTCAGAACCTGTCGGTGCCCCGCAACAACATCGCCTCGATCATGGCGGGACAGCGCAAGTACCCCTCGGCCATCGAGACCTACCGGGCCCTCATCGAGGCCCACCCAGGGGACGTGTTCCACACCCTGTGGCGCCTCAGCCTGGTCGACTGCCTGCACGCGGCCGGTGAGGTCGACGAGGCCAGGGCCGAGGCCGCGGCCCTCGGGCGCGACGACGCAGCGGGGATGCTCTCCCTGCTGGCCATCCTGGAGAAGATGGCCCGGGTCCCGGTCCTCGCGGGGGCCGTGCTCATCGCCTTCGAGACCTGGGCCGACGTGGGAGACGCGGCAGGTCTCGACGCGGCTCACGTGGTCCGCCTGGCCCGGGAGCGCGACCGGCTCGTGGTCGACCTGGCCCAGGGCAGCGGAGCCTGCCACGACCTCAACGGTGGGGAGTGGGCGGACAGGGCCATCGCGCTGGGGCTGATCGCACCCCTCGCATCGCCGGAGCCCGCGACACCGGGCCCGGACACCGCCGCCAAACCGATCCGAACCCCTCCCCCGCCCGTGCCCCCGGCCGACAGGGACGGCGACGGGATCTTCGACGCCTTCGACAAGTGCCCGGACGAGCCCGAGGTCGTCAACGGGGTGGACGACGAGGACGGCTGCCCGGACCAGGCGCTGGCCCGCGTCGTGGGCCGCCAGATCCGCATCGAGGAGAAGGTCCACTTCGAGTACAGCGAGGCGGCGCTCCAGGACGCGTCCCTGCCGGTCCTGGACTCGGTGGCGGCCATCCTGAGGGCCTACCCCGAGATCCGCCAGGTCCGCATCGAGGGCCACACGGACACCCAGGGATCGGGGGCCCACAACCTGCGGCTGTCCGACGGCCGGGCCCACGCGGTGCGCACGTACCTGATCACCCAGGGCATCGCTCCGGACCGGCTGCTGGCCCAGGGCTACGGCGAGACCCGGCCCCTGCGCTGGGGCACGGCCGGGGCCGACCACGCCGCCAACCGCCGGGTGGAGATCTTCATCCTCCGGCGGGACTGATCTCCGGCCTCAGTCCGGGTCCACGACCTCCCACCCCGACGGGTCCGTCACCTCCACCGCCGCCTCGAAGGCGTTGACGATCACCGTCAACTGGCCGTCCTCGGCGGGGAAGAACATCAGGGGCGCCAGGTGGCCTTCACCGGCCCAGAAGGGGGGGTGAGCCAGGGCGACCAGCGGGCGGGTGAAGGCCGGCTCGAGCGTCTCGGGGTCCAGGGCCACCAGCATCTCGTCGGCCTGGGCCAGGTAGAGATCGTGGGCCGGGAGGTGGAGCAGCAGCTGGTGGCCGCCGTCGAGGTCGCCCACCGGCTCGAGGTTCACGTCGAGCACCTGGTCGCCGATCAGGACCCACTCCCGGACCCGGTCCAGGGTCAGCGGCCGGTTGAGCGCAGCATCCACCTGGGCCTCGGCGACCACGGTCTCGCCCTCGAAGGCCACCACGCGGTCGTCCAGGTTGTAGTAGGCGTAGAGCCGCCCGGTCGCCGGCTCCAGGGCCAGGGCCATGTGCTGGAACCAGTCGTCGGGGCCGGGCTCGACCGCATCGCCGGTGGACAGCTCGGTCACCTCGCCGCTGACGAGGTCCACCCGCAGCACACTGGCCCGGGGCGGATGCGCCACGTAGGCCAGCCCGCGCTCGAAGTCGACCTTCAGATCGACGGCGGAGTAGTGGCCCGTGCACAGGGGATCGCAGGGCAGCTGGTGGGTGTCGACGCCCAGGTCCCAGCGCTCCACCTCCTCGAGGGTGTCGGCGTGGAAGGCGATCAGCTCGGCGTGCTGCTGGGTGACCACGTAGATCCGGCGACCGGGGACGTCGGCCTCGGCGGCAAACGGCCAGTGCGGCACGTCCAGGGCCGTGGCCTCGGCGGCGGTCCAGTCGTAGACCCAGACCTGGTCCGTCAGGTGGCTGGGGAACCAGATCCTCCCGGCCTGGGGGTCGATGGCCGCGTCATCCAGGGTCAGCCCCAGGGGCGGGGAGGTCCACTCCAGGCTGCCGTCGGGACCCAGCGCGGAGATGTCCAGGGAGTCCTCGTTGCCCACGAATAGCCGATTGCTGTCCCCGTGGAAGACGGCGAAGTGGGGGGTCTTGCCGACCTCGGCCTGGGACACCACCTGGGGGTCGTCGGGATCGATGGCGTAGACCACGCCGGGATCCCCGGTGTAGGCGCCGGCGTCCGGCAACTCCGCCCCCTGGCGGGCCACCACGAACACCCGGCCCCAGGGCACCACGGCGGTCGCGCCGAAGGGATCGCTGCCGGCAGGGATCTCGTCCACCCAGGCCGGCGCGTCGACCCCGTCGTACACGACCACGCGGCCGCCCTGCCGCTCGGTGACGAACACCCGCTGCCCATCCCACAGGGCGATCTGGTTGGGCTGGCCGGAGACCGCGGTCTCCGAGACGATTTCGCCCGAGACCATGTCGAACACGTGCAGTGCGCGGTTGACCTCGTCCACCAGCAGCAGATGCGGCGGGGCCACCAGGAACCGGCTCACCCGGACATCCCCGGTGTCGTAGGTCGCCAGCAACGCCAGGCTGTCCCCGGCCAGCTTGACGATGGTCCCGTCGCTGTTGCAGGCCACGTAGACCGAGTCCGTGGCGGCCGCCACCTCGATCCAGCCCGGGGCGGAGCACACGGGGGTGCCGCCGATGACCTGGTGCTGGGCTGCGCCGATGCGGATCAGCTGGCCCCGGGCCCGGTCGTTGATCACCAGCGTCCCGAACCCGGGCACGCAGGCGACCAGGGGGAACAGCGGCACGGTGTCCTCGGTGTGGGCGCCGATGTCGATGAAGCCCTGGAGACTGCCGTCGGCGGCCGAGGCCACGCCGAGGGCCGGGTAGTGGAGGTTGGTGAAGAAGACCTCGTCCACGCCGGGACAGACCGCCAGGTCGTACAGCCCGACCGCGTTGCCCTGGGGGTGGGCGAGGCGGATGGCGTGGCCGTCGTCCCAGGGGGCGTCGTCGTCCCCGGTGTCGTCGTCGCCGGTGTCGTCGTCCCCGCTCACATCGTCGTCGCCCACCAGGGTGGTGTCGTCGTCGTCGTCCGTCTTGCAGCCGCTCGCGGCGGTCAGCACCAGCGGGAGGGCGAGGAGGAAGAGGGGACCTGGGTAGAACGGACGCATGGATTCACTGGGCCGGCGGTTGCTCGGGGATCGACCGATAGTAGC
>CAZITQ010000146.1:0-24373 GCA_964542165.1 uncultured Rickettsiales bacterium | reverse complement strand
CCGAGATCAGCGTGCCCGCGTGGCCGATGCCGATCCAGAACACCAGGTTGACGATCGCGAACCCCCACCCCACCGGCACGTTGACGCCCCAGACGCCGGTGCCCGTGAACAGCAGGTAGACGATCATCGACCCGAAGAGGCCGAGCAGCGCCAGCGAGATGGCAAACGCGATGTACCACCCGAGCGGAGGCTTGGGCCTCTCGACGATGGAACAGACCTTCTCGGTGACGGTGGCGTAGTCCACCCCCTCGAGGACCTGGGGCGGCCGCTGCCGCGGATCCTCGACGGTGGTGTTGTCGATGGGCACGCTCACCATGACTAGTGGTGCCCTCCTGGGTCGCCGCCGTGGTCGCCCTCCACCTCACCGTGGACTTCGTCGTGGGCAACGGCCTCGCCGTCGGTGGCCGGGTTGTCGACCTTCGCCAGGTACTGCAGCCGCGGCCGGTTGTTCATCTCGCCGAGCATGGCGTAGGAGCGCGGATCCGCGAAGAGCTTGGCGATCCGGCTCTCCGGGTCGTTCAGATCGCCGAACACCACCGCGCCGGACGGACAGGCCTGGGCGCAGGCGGGGACGACGTCCCCGTCCTTCAGCGTCCGTCCCTCGTTCTCGGCCGCGATCCGGGCCGTGTTGATCCGCTGGACGCAGAACGAGCACTTCTCCATCACCCCCCTGGACCGCACGGTCACCTCGGGGTTGAAGCGCATCTTCTCCACGTCCGTCTCGGGATCCATGTACTTGAAGAAGTTGAACCGCCGCACCTTGTACGGGCAGTTGTTGGAGCAGTAACGGGTCCCCACGCAGCGGTTGTAGACCATCACGTTGAGGCCCTCGTGGTCGTGGACCGTCGCGGCCACGGGGCAGACCTGCTCGCAGGGGGCGTTTTCGCAGTGGTGGCAGGTCACCGGCATCAACGCCACCGACGGGGCGTCCGGGTCACCGCGGAAGTAGCGGTCGATCCGGAGCCAGGCCATCTCCCGGCCCTTTTCCACCTGCTCCCGGCCCACCACCGCGATGTTGTTCTCGGCCTGGCAGGCCACCGCGCAGGTGTTGCAGCCCGTGCAGGCAGACAGGTCGACGGTCATGGCCCAGCGGTGCCCGGGGTACTCGTGGGGCTTCCACTGCTGGTCCAGGGGCGGGTGGTGGACCACGTGCTGGGCGAAGTCCGGGTGGTGGTGGTAGTCGTCCAGGTGGGCCGAGCGGTACAGGTCGCCCAGACGGCGTTCCATGCCCGACTCGCCGATGGGATCCAGGGGGTAGTGGTCCTGGGTGCAGGCCAGGTCGTGGGTTCGACCGGTGCGCTCCAGGGTCACCCCCGCCTGGTGGTGCATGGCGTCGGTGGTGCGCAGGGCGTAGAAGTCCGTGCCCACGCCGTTGCCCACCTCGCCCACGGCCCTGCGCCCGTAGCCCAGCGTGGCGCTCACGCAGCCCTCTGCCTGGCCAGGCATCACGTAAGCGACCGCCTCGACGCTGCGGTCGCCGGAGCCGACCGTGACCACGTCATTGGTGGACAGGTCCAGGCGCTCGGCGTCCGCCGGTGAGACCAGCACCGGGTTGTCCCAGGTGACCTTGGTCAGCGGATCCGGCAGCTCCTGCAGCCAGCCGTTGTTGGCGAAGCGTCCGTCGTAGATCCGGGTGTCGGGGCGCAGCTGGAGCTCCAGGCCGTCGGCCGGACCGCCGAGGCTCGTCTGCAGTTTCTTCCAGGCGTCGACGAGGCGCCCGCGGATCCCCGGCAGCAGTCCAACCTCGGCCCCGGTCTCGTCCCTCGCCGTCAGCGCCGGGAACGAGGGGATCGGCTGGAAGTCCCGCGGGACCACGCCGTCGTGCAGCGTCTGGTGCCACGTGGCGTCGTCGGTGGACCCGAGGGCCCAGCGGACGAGGTCGCGACCGCCGGGCGGGAGGTCCCCGGCGAGGACACCGGCCAGGACCTCGATGGCGGTCTTGCCGTCGTACAGGGGAGCGATCAAGGGCTGGACCACGGCCTGCGTACCGTCGAAGGCCGTGGCGTCGCACCACGACTCCAGGAAGTGTGCGCGCGGGAGGTGCCAGCCACAGAGCTCCGAGGTCTCGTCCTCGTACAGTCCCAGGTGGACGGCGGTGTCCACGGCCTGGAGCCGCTCGCCGAAGGCCAGGTCGGCGGGTGCGTCGTGGACCGGGTTGCCGCCCAGGACGAGCAGGGTGTCCACCTGGCCGGCCCCCATGGCGTCGGCCAGCTCCCCGAGGGCCTCGAGGTGGGACGGGACCCGCGGGTCCGCGTGCAGATCGTAGGTGATCGTGTGCCCCGTCGTGCCGAGCAAGACGTTGACCGCGGCGACCAGGGCGTGCAGCGGGGCCGGCTGCTCGACGCCGACGGCGATCAGGGACTGCTCGGGGTGTTCGAGGATGTCGTGCACCATCCGGTCGCGGATCTCCGCGGTGCCCTCGGGTGCGGCGGGTGTCCCCACCACCCCGGCCAGCTGGCGCCATGCCGCGCCGCGGTCCGCAGCGTGGAGCAGGGCACCCAGGAGGCTGGCCGCGAACGGGGCGACCTGGCTGGGTCGCAGCGGCAGCCGGTGGTCCGCCATCGCGCCGGTGAGACTGTAGGCACTCTCCACCGCGTAGGTACGGTTCATGACCTCGGCGTCGGGGTGTCGCGCCTTCGCCAGGGCCCGGGCGTTGACCACCGCCTGGGGATGGTGCACCAGCAGATCGGCGTCCAGGCTGACCAGGACCCGGCACTGCTCCAGGTGCAACTGGGTGCGGTAGTTCTCCACCAGGGCCTGGCGTCCGCCGTCACGCGCCGCATCCCGCGAGACGGGCGAGTACTCGACCCACCGTCCCTCGGGGAAGGTCCGGGTGAACTCGAATCGGAGCCGTTCCAGGCCGTGGGAGGAGGACTCCTCGACCAGCACGGCCAACCCCCGGCCCGAGGTCCCGCGCAGCGATCCGAAGTGCTTGTCGGCGAACGAGGTCCAGTCGGCCCAGCTCCGCTCCTGCCGGTTGCCCCCGTCCCGCTGGACCACCGAGGTCGAGCGCTCGGGGTCGTAGAGCTCGAGGATCGCGGCCTGGGCGATGGCGGAGGTGCCCCCCAGGCTGGCCGGGTGGTCCGGGTTGCCCTCGACCTTGATCGGACGGCCGTCCACGCTGGTCACCAACAGGCCCAGGCCGGCGCCCCCCAGGTCCATGGCCGTGGCGTAGCGCTCCGGCACGCCGGGCTCCCGGTCCTCGGGGCGAGAGGCGTGGGGGACGATCGGTTCCTCGGGACGCCGGCAGCCCGCCAGGCCGGCCATGGTCAGCGAGGCCCCCAGCAGCTTGAGGAATCCCCGCCGGGACGCCGGCTGCAGGGCCATGGCGGCCAGGTGGGGGTACTGCTCGCGCAGGCGCTCCCGGAAGGCGGGCGCGTCGATGCGCTCCTCCAGGCTGCGCCAGAGTTCCTCGCGCTTCAGAGGGCCTTCCCGCACCCCACTCCCGTCGCCGGAACGCCGCTCTCGACCCCGCTGCGGCGTTGCGATTCCTCGTCGATGGGAAGACATCGACTCGTCATCGCGCCTTGCATCGGGCTCGATCCCGGCATCCCGGCTCGGTCCGGGGGTATGGGAAGTCCCTCTCATCGATGGCACGTCGAACAGTCCTCCGAGGGTTGGATGCCGCGGGCTTCCATCAGCTGCTTGCCAAGCTCGATTTGATCGACCGTCGGCTCCCAGTCCAGCTGGGTCACGTGCTCCACGGGCCGCAGGTGCTCCTCGGGGTGGCGATGGCATCGCAGGCACCACCCCATGGACAGCAGCTCCTCGTGGGACACGACTTCCATCTTGTCCACCCGCCCGTGACAGGACACGCAGCCCACCCCCCGGGAGACGTGGGCGCTGTGGTCGAAGTACACGAAGTCGGGCAGGTCGTGGATCCGCGTCCAGGCCACGGGCATCCCCGTGGCGTGGCTCTCCAGCACCGTGATCAGCTTCTCGCTGTCGTTGCGGATCATCTCGTGGCAGTTCATGCAGGTGTCGGTGGGTGGGACACCCGCCGCGGACGTGCGCTCGATGGTGTTGTGGCAGTAACGGCAGTCGATGCCCAGCTCACCGGCGTGCAGCTCGTGGCTGTACGGCACCGGCTGGTCGGGTTGGTACCCCACGGTCGTCGTGGCCGGCCACAGGGCGTAGTACGCGAGGCTGACGGCGTACAGGGGCCCGCCGACCAGGGCCAGAGCCAGCCCGGGTCGCAGCAGGTTGATCCAGCGGGGAAAAACGAACAAGCGCCACGTCCAAAACGAAAGCCGAAGAATAGCAGAGCGCTCGAACGGGGGGCAGGCCTCGCCCCCCGATCCCCGGGACCATCCCGGGCAGGCACTCGCCACCGCTGGATGGATTAGGTCCAGCTCGGCCACAAGTCAATCGAGGACGCCTACCGTTACAGAAAAAAACACCGACGACAAATCCTGTGGATCTCCTGCGGAGAAACGACGGAATGCGTCAGTGCACCGCCTGATTCAGGTACACCGAAACGGTGTCGCTGCCGTAGTTGGTCAGCACCACGTCCAGGTCGCCGTCCCCATCCAGATCCCCCAGGGCCACCGAGCTGGGCTCGTCGCCCGCGGCAAAGGTCTCGGCGGGAGCGAAGCTGCCGTCCCCGTAGTTGCGGCGGACCACCAGCGTCCCCTCCCCTTCCAGGGTCACCAGCAGGTCCGGATCGCCGTCCCCATCCAGGTCACCCGCGGCCACGTAGAACGGCCTCAACCCCATGGGCAGCGAGGTCGGTGGCGAGAACGCCCCGGTGCCGTCGTTCCACAGCAGCGACAGGTCGTCGGAGAACTCGTTGGCCGTGAGCACGTCGAGATCACCGTCGCCATCCAGGTCCGACAGGGCGGGCCCGGCCGGCCCGTCGCCGGTGTCGTGGGGCGTGTTGTCCGCGAACGTCCCGCTGCCGTCGTTGAGCAGCACGTTGACCGACGCGGACATGAAGTTGGTGTTGACCAGGTCCGGAGAGCCGTCCGCGTCCAGGTCGGCGCTGAGCACGAATCCGGGTTCGACCCCCACGGAGTACCCGACCGGTGCCCCGAACTCCCCCTGGCCCTGGTTGAGCAGGACCGCCAGCTCCGCGCCCTGATCGTTGGTCACGGCCAGGTCCCTCGCCCCGTCGCCGTTCACGTCCGCGGCCGCCACGGAGAAGGGTGAGCTGCCACAGGGGTACAAGGAGGGCAGCCCGAACTGGCCGTCATCGTTGGACAAGACGGCCACCGAGTCGTCCGCGGCGCAGGCCACGGCCAGGTCCAGGTCCCCGTCGCCGTCCAGGTCGGCCAGCGTCACCTGGTCCACGCCGTTGCAGGCGTCGTGGACCGCCTCGGGGGTCAGGGTGCCAGCGCCGTCGTTGGTGAGTACGGACACGTTGCTGGACACCATGTTCGCCACCACCGCGTCCGGGTAGCCGTCCCCGTCCACGTCGCCGAGCTTGACGTTGTCCGGGCCGTTCATCGTCGGCACCTCGGTGCCGTCGTCGTCGTCCCCGAAGCCATCCCAGGGGGGGTTGCTGTCGTCGTCCCCGGTCGCGTCGTCGTCCCCGGTCGCGTCGTCGTCACCCACCTGGAAGTCGTCGTCGCCGTCGCACCCACCGACCCACAGCAGCAACAGCAGGGCAAGCAGCGAGGGGGGCCAGGCGGGGGACCCCATCCTCCGTGGGCAGCGTTCGGGCGTCCGGATCATGGCTCTCTCCCCGGGAAGTCTACCCCGGGGGCGGCCGGGGCCGGCGGTCGTTCGTAGGGATAGGCCACGGTCTCCGGACCGGGACTGGAGTGCACGATGAGCCACGACGTGGTCCTCTCGACGGGCGAGCTCGGCTTCCCCTGGCAGACCCTGGACCCCTTCCTGTTCTGCGTCCACCACGACGACGCCTACCCCCCCGGGAACGACTCCATGGGTCCCGAACCCGCGCTCCTGGCGGGCCGGAACCTGGGCATGGACTTCCAGCTGCGGGACGGCTGGCGCATGTACCACGGCGAGGGGGTCCCGGGGTTTCCCCGCCACCCCCACCGGGGCTTCGAGACCATCACGCTGGCCCGAAGGGGATTCATCGATCACTCGGACTCCCTGGGAGCCCGCGCCCGGTTCGGCCACGGGGACGTGCAGTGGATGACCGCAGGCAAGGGGATCGTGCACTCCGAGATGTTCCCGCTGGTGCGCCGCGACGCCCCCAACCCCACGGAGCTGTTCCAGATCTGGCTGAACCTGCCCGGGGTGGACAAGTTCGCGGATCCCCACTTCACCATGCTGTGGGCGCCGACCCTCCCCACGCGGACGTTTCCGGATCCGTCGGGCAAGCCGATCGAGCTGACGGCCATCGCCGGCGCGTACGGCGACGCCGAACCCCCCTCCCCGCCCCCGAGTTCCTGGGCCTCCCGGCCCGAAGCCGACGTGGCCATCTGGACCCTGCGGCTGGCACCGGGGGCGGCGTGGACCCTCCCCGCGGCTCCGGTGGGCGTCCATCGGGTCCTGTACTTCTTCGCCGGAGAGACCCTCGATGTGGCGGGCCGGAGGATCCCCCATGGACACGCGGTCCAGGTCCGGGAGGACGCCGACATCGCGCTGGTCAACGGCGCCGTCGAGGGCGAATTGCTGATGCTCCAGGGCCGTCCCATCGGCGAGCCGGTGGTCCAGCACGGCCCCTTCGTGATGAACACCGCGGAGGAGATTCACCAGGCCATGGTGGACTACCAGGACACCCAATTCGGCGGCTGGCCCTGGCCGGACGACGCGCCGGTGCATCCCCGGGAGCGGGACCGGTTCGCGATTCACGTGGACGGCCGGGAGGAGAGCCCCCCGGACTCAGAGCCGCCGCCGCCAGGCGACCAGGAGTAGCACAGAGGTCACGGCGGGGCCGCCTCCGAGGGTGGACGCCCCGGCACACCGACAGCCCGGGCGGGGTGGATCAGGGCCGTCGTCGTCACCGGATGCGTCATCGTCGCCGGATGCGTCGTCGTCGCCGGATGCGTCGTCGTCTGCCGTGGCGTCGTCGTCGTCGCCTGTGGCGTCGTCGTCGTCGCCGTCGCACGGGTCCTCTCCGGGGGGGAACAGCTTGCGATAGGGGGCAGGCCCGAAGAGCACCAGGTCTCCACCGGGGAAGTCCGCGGCCGGCACGATCCGCGGGTAGCCCCCGTCGTCCGCCGGGAGCGCGAACTCGCCCTGGGGCGAGATCCCGACCTCGTAGACGTGCAGGTCCTGTTGCTGGTCGCCCATCAGGTCGGTGGACCGGAACGAGAGGTACCGGGTGTCCTCCAGCTCGAAGAACGCCAGGTAGTTGCGCTCGCGCAGGCCGTCGGGGACGTAGTCGCAGGCCAGGGTCTCGTCGCTGCGCTCGCCAAGGGTCACGCAGGTCGAGCAGTCCACGCCGGTCTCGTCGCAGCAGTGGTAGTTGGGACAGCGGGCCTCGTCCACGTCCTCGCCGTCCATCATCATCGCCGAACAGTCGATGGGTTCGTGGAACCCGTCCTGCTGGCCGTCCTCCACGCAGTACTGGGCGAACACGGCCGCGTCCTCGAAGGGGTTCTTGAGGACGTGGACCTGGGCGCACAGGGTGCACTCCTGCCACGACGTGAAGCGGTTGAACGCCATCCAGGCGCCATCGTCGGTGAGCGCTGGGTTGGTGGGCACGTCCGGATTGACCGTGTCCCCGTCCACCAGGAAGGCCGTCTTGCAGCAGAACTGGATGCCATCGTCGGCCTCGCAGGTCGGGTCGCAATCGGTCAGGTCCACCAGGTACATGCCGGCCTCGATGTACAGGGGCAGCGGCCAGGCGGCGAGGCCGCTCATGTAGATCGCGTAGGCGTCCTCGTGGCTCCCGGCGCCGAGGTCGCGGTAGGAGACGTCGAAATCGCCGATGGCCAGGGAGCCGGGCTCGCTGCGGGCGATGAGCTCGATCTCCTCGAGCACCACCGCCGGCACGGCCGGACCCTGGTCGGGCAGGACCATCTCGGGTTCCGCGGTCAGGGTCAGGCGGAACACGTCGTCGGCGACCAGGTACAGGTGCCGGTCCGGTCCCCGCTCCTGGCCCCAGCGCAGGAAGGGCGCCGTCAGCAGCCCCAGGGCCTCCTCGACGTACCAGCCGGGATCCCCGTCGTGTTCGCAGCGCGCCAGGGTCGCGTGCAGATCCATGTCCTTGCGGATCATGCCCGCCACCAGCAGCGAGTCGGGGGAGAACGCCGGCTCGATGTACTCCAGCGCCAGGTTCTGGCCCTCGATGGCCACCTGTCCCGACGGGAAGGGATCGTCGCCGAACAGCGCCCAGTCGCCGGCCGCGGGGCACTCGTCAGCGGCGATCGAGGAGAGGTTCGGGTAGCTGCCGAAGTGGTGATCGTCGGGTTCGGTCGCCGTCACCCAGCTGGCCGACAGGGGCGCCCGGGGATCGGGGGGCGTACAGAAGAGGTCCCCGGGATCCGGGAGGACCACCGGGCAGGCACAGACCGGGTCTCCCTGGGGATCGGATTCCAGGTGGTACTCCCCGCACTTGCCCTCCATCACCGGGAACTCGGAACACACGGCGGCGGCCTTCCGTGCGCCGCAGCAGCACCCGAACGAGAGGACGGCGAGGACGGTGAGGAGGGGCGTGAGCAGTCGGTCCGTGGGCATGGACCGATCTCACCCCCATCCGGGGGGCCGGGTCAACGCTGGAACTTGCCGGGCGAGAAGGTGAACTGCTCGAGCACGGCCTCGGCACTCTTCTGTTCGTAGTCGTAGACGTTCTGCAGGGGGATCGCGGGCTCGGCGCGAGGCATGGCCTCGAAGATGTGGTGGATCTCCTCGGGGGAGAACTCACGCTCCCGGGTCCGCCCCCTGGGCTTGATGGTCATGCCCATGGGCTGGAACAGGTTCAGGTAGCTCTTCAGCTCGGGGGAGTACATGTCGATGAACAGGCCCGAGAAGCTCACGAAGTCGTAGTTGCGGTAGTCGCCGGCCCGGACTGTGTCGGTGAGCCGGTTGTGCTCCAGCGCCGTGTTGACCAGCGCGGCCTTGAGCGACGCCGGGGAGTGGCGGGCCGCGACGATGAACTTCATGTAGAGCTTGATCCGCCGCTCGGGCAGCCCGCCCTGGAGGTTGGCGTCCTCGTCCCACATGTTGAAGTAGTGGTGGGTGAGCATCCGGCCGATGCGCGAGGGCCGCGGCGAGCAGCAGGCCCGCGCGGTCTCCTCGTCCTGATCGTCCAGGAACTGCTGGTTCAGGTAGAAGAGCGACCGGCCGATCTGCGTGCGGGTGTGGACCTTGCCCATGCGGTACTCCACCTCGCCGTCGGTGAAGGTGTCCAGGTCCACCAGCAGCTTGATCCTCGCGCTGGACCAGGACGGCTGCACGTACTCGTTGGGGATCGACACGATGGCCCGCTCGCCCTCGGGGCGGTAGACCAGGATGTTGTTGCAGGCGTCCTCGTAGATCCGCAGGTAGGGCTCGATGACCCCGCACAGGTACCCGCAGTCGGTGGAGTACTCCCGGGTCGCCGGGCGCCAGATCTTGCCGAAGGTGCCGCCGTCCTCGCCGGGCAGGTAGCCCACGTGGGAGCCACCGATGTCCACGTTGATGGTGCCGTGGTGGACCGCAGCACCCAGGGAGAGGTCGTTGAAGATCGCCCCGATCCGCCCCTTGTCGAAGGGGTAGGCGCGGGTGTGGGCCCAGATCGCCAGGTCGACCCCGAACAGGGACTCGTCCGAGCACTTCCATCGGCAAGGCACGACCTTGCGGCGGTCGTAGTCCAGCCCGAAGTCCTTCATCTCCTCGCTCTGGAGGAAGCTGATGGACCTGCCGATGAAGTCCTGGATCAGGTAGGGACGGCGCTGGAACAGGGCCCGGGTCTCCGGGATCTTGGGGAGCAGCGCGTCCGGGTTGCAGTAGGTCGGTAGCCAATCACGGTTGGTTCGGTTCATGGGGGCCTCCTGGGGTCTCGAACCGGGCCTCAGGGCCGGAGAGTCGCGGCAGAATACAGATCCCTGGCGCTCTCTGCCAGGCTGGACGCGCGGGCGGGCGCGTTCTTTCCGTGAAGATCCGGGGCGGCTCCGGTGTTGATCCCCACCGTCGATGCGGCATACTCGACCCGGCCATCGAGGCCGTGCCGGGTGCACCCGCGGCGTGGGGAGAGGGTTGACCACCGAGCTCGTCAAGTTCGGGCGCTACGTGCTCGTCGAGAAGATCGGCGAGGGTGCATCCGCCCGCGTCTACAAGGCGGTCCGCTCGGGGCCGATGGGCTTCCGCAAGGAGGTGGCGATCAAGCAGCTGCGGCCCCACGTGGCCAAGGGTCGCAAGGCGGTCAAGGCGCTGATCAACGAGGCCCGGCTCGGCGGCTTCCTGCGCCACCCCAACATCGTCGAGATCCACGAGTTCGACCGGGTCGACGAGACCTTCTACATTTCCATGGAATTCGTCCAGGGCCACAGCCTGGAGCAGATCCTCCAGCGGGTGCCCAATCAGGGCCCGATCCCCCCCCGGATCGTTGCGCAGATCGCGATCCAGATCTGCCGCGGGCTGGATCACGCCCACTCGGCCACCGGCGACCACGGCCGGCCGATGAACCTGGTCCACCGGGACATCAAGCCGGCCAACTTCATGCTCACCCCCCAGGGGGTGGTCAAGATCATGGACTTCGGCATCGCCCGCGCCGACACCAACCTCTTCCTGACCCAGGTGCCCGGGTTGACCAAGGGCACGCCGGCGTACATGAGCCCCGAGCAGACGGTCGGGGACAAGGACGACCCGCTGGACAACCGCTCGGATCTGTTCAGCCTGGCGTCGGTGATCGCCGAGATGCTCACGGGTGAGGTCGCGTTCAAGGCGGACAAGCTCTACGAGATCCTCCACCGCATCGCCCGGGCCGACACCGCCGAGGCCCTGGCGCAGGTGGAGGAGCGGGCACCCGAGATGGTCCCGGCCCTCCGCCGGGCCTTTGCCAAGGACCCCGAGGACCGCTACCCGTCGGCCGCGGAGATGTGCCGTGACCTGGAGGCGGTCCTGGAGACCTTGCCGGGGGACGAGGAGCTGGCGCCCTGGCTGGAGCGGTGGACGGCCCCGCCCATGCCACCGGGCAGCATCTCGTCGACGACCGCGGGCAACCTGGCGAGCCTGGACGAGGCCCTGGCGATGGCCAAGGGCAGCGAGATCGATCTGGGGATTCCGGTGGACGTGGTGGACGTGTCCGGCGAGACCGGCGCGCCGCCCACCGAGGCCCGTCGGTCGGGGGGGATGCGGTTCGTCCTGATCGCGGGCCTGCTGGCGATTCCCGTGTTGCTGGTGGTGCTCGGGGTGGTGGGGCTGGGGCTGGGTTCGGTCCTGTGGTCCGACGGCTCGGGGGGCGAGGGTTCGCAGCCCGAGGTCTCCACCGAGCCGGGCCAGCCCGACCCGGGGGACACGGTCGGCGCCCACCCCCCCCTCCCCGCGAACGTCGAGGTGGGGGACGACGCCGCGGCAGGGGAGGTCGCCGGTGGGGAGGACGCCGTCGATGCCCCGGTGATCCCCGCGATCGTCTTCTCCTCGTCGCCCAGGGGCGCCGAGGTCTACCTGGACGGGAGGCGGCTGGGGCGGACCTCCCACTGCGTGCGGGGAACGCCGGGGGCGGCGCTGGTCCTGGGGCTGGACCAGGGCACGGACGAGCACTTCAACGAACACGTGGTGGACTCCAAGGCGCTCAACGACTTCGAGGGCACGGACCTGGCCCGGCACCTGGAACGGATCCGGGGGGAGGCGGCTGGCGAGCCCCTGCGGGTCGGGGTGATCGGGGTCTGGACCGAGGCCAAGGTCAGCTTTCTGCTCTACGATCTGAAGACCCGGGCCCACGTGCACGAGCTGGCCACCTGCAGCGCCCTGACCGCATCGGCGTCGAGGGCCCAGCACTTCAACGCCCTGGACCAGCTGCGCAAGGTGCTGGGGGTGCAGGTCTTCGACAGCGTGGGCGAGTTCGGGGACTGGCTGCTGCCCGACGGCGAGGCATCGACGCTGAGCCGTGACCACGGTGCGTACGCCCCCGCCCTCACCATCGACGAGGGGGACGGGGAGGCCAGCCCCGAGGACCGGGACCTGCTCTCCTTCCTCTACCGGGACAGCTCCGCCGTGGAGCTGGACACCCTGGTGGGAGGGTACTCCGGGGCCCTGGTCTACCAGGCCTCCAGCGTGGACGCCCTGGGACACGCCCAGGCGCCGTCGGTGGCCAAGCTCGGGCCGCGGGAGCTGATCGCGCACGAGCGGGTCGCCTTCGAGCGGGTGGAGCCGATCCTGGGCAACAACGCCCCGGCCATCCGGGGCTACGTGGACCTGGGGGATCGGGCAGGCATCAAGTACTCGTACGCGGCCATGGGACGCGGCGACATCCGCACCTTCCAGTCCCTGTACCAGCGGGGGCTGGAGCCGTGGCGGGTGGACGAGATCCTGCGCGAGGTGTTCGGCGAGATCCTCGGGCCGTTCCACGCGGCGGCCCACTTCGAGCGGTTGCCGTTGCTGGACTACTACACCTTCTCCCCCGACCAGGCCCCGCGGGCGGCGGTGAACGTGGAGAGGGTCTACGGCCCCGGGGGGGATGCGCCCACGCTCCGACTCCCGGACGGGGAGCCCATCCGCAACGTGGTCGACTTCTACCGGGAGTACCTGCCCCGGCACCTGGGGGACGCGGGCGAATACCACTACGTCTCCTACGTCCACGGCGACCTCAACGGCGCCAACATCCTGGTGGATGCCCGGGACAACCTGTGGATCATCGACTTCTTCCACACCGCCCGCGGCCACGTGCTCCAGGACCTGCTCAAGCTCGAGAACGACCTTCTGTACATCTACACGCCGGTGCGCGAGGAGGCGGACCTGCTCCAGGCCCTCCGGATCAGCCGGGCGCTGGTCGACGTCGAGGACCTGCGCGCCACCCTGCCGGAGGAGCTTCCAGGCCTGGAGGGGCCGGACTTCCGCCGCGCCTGGGCCACCCTGCGCACCCTGCGGTCCATCGGCGGTCCCCTGGTCCGCCACGACCGCAACCCGATCCAGTCGCTGATCGGCATGCTGCGCTACGCCATGCACACCCTGGTCTTCGAGGAGTCCAGCGACCTGCAGAAGCGCTGGGCGCTGACCACCGCCTGCCTCGCCGCCGAGCGAGTCCGGAGCCAGGAGGAGCGAAACCGCGACCTGCGGGTTGCCTGGCTGGACTCCGGGACGCTCGGGGTGAGCGGCCGGCTGGGGATGACCCTCTGCCCCGGACGGCGGGACCACGGCCGGGATCTAGACGCGGACCTGGACACCCTGGACGAGGCCGGCGTCGATCGCCTCGTCGGCTTGCTCACGGTCCACGAGCTCGAGTGGGCGGGCGTGGCTCACATCGAGGACGCCTGCGCCGAGCGAGGCATCACCTACATCCAGCTGCCGATCCCGGACCAGGGCGTCCCCTCGGTCCGCGAGGCGGTGGCCCTCACCACCTACATCGCCGAGTGGCTGGAGCAGGGATCGACCATCGTCGTGCACTGCGTGGGCGGTCTCGGCCGCACGGGCACCCTCGCCGCCTGCCTGGCCGTCCGCCGGGGCATGACCGCCGACGACGCCATCGCCGCCGTCCGCAAGGGCCGGGGCCCCCGGGCCATCGAGTCCCCGGCCCAGGTCCGTTTCGTCCACGAGTTCGCGGGGGCGGTGTGACGGCGCCGGCACAGGACCGCATCGGCCCCGTCGAAGCGACCGTCTTCCGGGTCCGGACCGAGGACGACGTCGAGCTGGCCGTGACCCGCCTCTCGCCCGCGACGGCCGGCGACCCGGGCCCCCCTGTCGTCCTGGTCCACGGCACGTTCTGCCAGCGCAGCTTCTGGATATCGAAGAAGGGCATCGGTCTGGGCCCCTACCTCCGCGAACGGGGCCACGACGTCTGGATCGTCGAGTTCCGCGGCCACGGCCGCTCCCCGCGGGACCGCCGCTACCGCCGCTGGTCCGCCGAGGACCACTGCCGCCACGACCTGCCCACCGTCCAGGCCCTGGTGCGCGAAGAAACCGGCCGCCCCGCCCACTGGGTCGGCCACTCCTGGGGCGGCACCGCCATCGTCGGCTCCCTGGCCGGCGGCTGGCTCGATCCGGAGCAGGTGGCCTCCGCCGTCGTCCTGGGCGCCAACATCACCGAGGGCGACGACTGGATGAAGCGCCGTCTCCCCCGCCTGGGAGCCTGGCTCGTCCTCACCGCCCTCGGCCGCTTCCCCGCCCCCCTGTTCCGCATGGGCCCCGAGCCCGAATCCCGGGCCTACATCCTCGAGTTCTACCGCTGGAAGGGCATCGACCCAGTCTGGGAGACCCGCGGTGGCCGCTCCTACTGGGACGGCGTCCGCCGGATCCGCGTCCCCTGGCTGGCCTTCGCCGCCGCCGACGACCACAACGACCCCTGGCCCGGCTGCCGCCACCTCTTCGACGAGATCGGCAGCGAGGACAAGGAGTTCGTACTTCTGGGCGAGGACCAGGGCTTCTCCCACGACTACCAGCACGTGGAGATGATCATCGGCAAGCACGCCCAGGCCGAGGTCTGGCCCACGATCACAGAGTGGGTCCGAACCCACGAGACTGGCGATTGCGAGCCCCGTACTCGATGATCGATTCGACCTACGACCGACGAAAGGTTGCGACATGTTGAGCGCTCGGGCGGCATCTACAGCGCTCTGGGCGGGGGCCCATCACATATGTGCGCGTTGCGCCGTGACGGAACTCTGGTTTGTTGGGGGGATCGCGAGGGAGGCCAATGCGATCCCCCGGTAGGTTATCGCTAGGACCGGTGGGCGCCAGTTCTGCGACGGCCGCGATTGACATGTGGATAACATGAAGACATGCTGTTCACATGAGCACCATGATCCAGATCCGCAACGTCCCGGGCCACGTTCACCGACTCGTCAAGTCCAGGGCGGCACTGGCCGGGATGTCGATGTCGGAGTACATCCTCCGGGAAATTCAGCGGTCGCTGGAGCGGCCGACGCGGGAGGAGTTGCTGGAGCGATTGAGGGCCTATCCGTCGACGGAGCTGTCGACGAGCCCGGCGTCGATGGTGCGTGAAGAGCGGGAGCGGCGTTGATCGTCCTGGATGCTTCGGCAGGGCTGGAGCTGATCCTGAACACGTCGACAGGGGGGCAGATCGCCGAACGGATATCCGATCCAGCCACGACGGTCCATGCTCCCGAGCTGATCGACCTGGAGGTGGCCCAGGTCCTTCGGAGGTACGTGGCCGCCGGGCAGCTCTACGAGGCGCGCGCGGGAACGGCCCTCGCAGACTTCCTCGACCTGGACCTGGAACGCTATCGGCACACCACTCTGCTCCCGCGGATCTGGGCTCTTCGGGGCAACCTCACCGCCTACGATGCGGCCTACGTCGCACTGGCCGAGGCCCTCGACGCCCCCCTGTTGACCTGCGACACTCACCTGGCCCGTGCGCCGGGTCACCGCTGCCGGGTCGAGGTCGTCGGATAGAGTCTTCTCGGACCTTCATGTCCGAGGACAGGAGTATTTATGCGAGTACGGCGTCTGATCATCATGTTCGCTCTGCTCGGGGGAGCATTCCTCTCCATCGGAGCCGGCGACGCCCCCAGCGAGGAGGATCGCTCCGCCCAACCGCCCTGCGAGCCGCTCTACGACCACATGATGGGGCTGTTCCAGCAGAACGAGGACTTCGTGGCCAAGTTCAGCGAGCTCACGGCCGAGGACAAGGCCGCGCAGAAGGCCGAGTTCGTGACCATGTGCGGGGAGGTGACCGATGCGAGCGAGATCGCGGTCTCGTGGTGCATCATGGGCGCGACGACCTTCGAGGGCCTTGAGGCCTGCCTCGCATCCAAGAAGGAGTCCCTCGCGAAGCGGCTCGGGAGAGCGGACGCGCTGGCCAACCTGGACGGGATCCGCATCGCGGAGAAGGCCTACCACGCCGCGTTCGACCACTACGTGCCCTGCGACTGGACGCCGGCGGAGATCCCGAAGGCCCCCGTGGACTTCGAGGGGCCTGGCAAGGCTGCGTTCGAACAGCTGGGCTGGGTGCCGTGGGGGCAGGTCCTGTGCCGCTACCGGGTCACCGTCCAGCCAGGGGCGACCGGCGGGGCGGAGGACGCCACCTTCGAGGCCACCGCGGAGTGCGACCTGGACGGGGACGGCGCTCCGATGGTGCTGCGGTCGACCGGCGCCGACAAGGCGGCGGCGGTGACCCCCGAGGAGATCCTCTGACGCGTGGTCCGGGTCAATCGACCGCGGTGACCACCTCGTGGGCCTCGGTCAGGTCCGGGACCTCCCACCTCCGCAGCATGCGTTCGATCGCCGATCCGGGCACCTGCCGCTCCCGGGCCCTGTTGCGCCGTGCGAGCGACTCCGGATCGGTCTCGACGTAGACGATGCGGACCCGGGCCCGGTAGTCCAGCAGGAGCTGGACCAGGGGCCAGCGGAGCTGCAGCGAGAGGTTGGTGGCGTCGTGGACGAAGTCCTCGGCGCGTCGGAGGTGCTGCCGGATCCGCTCCTTGGCCGCCTGCACCACCCGTCCCTGGTTGTCCTTGGGTCCGACGCCGAACTCCTCCCGCAGCGCGTCGAGGGACACCACCGGGAGATCCGGGGCGTGGAGGCGGATCCAGCGGCTCTTGCCCGCCGCGGGGAGACCGGACATCACCGTGACCGTGCAGCGGGTGTCGTCGTGGGCGGCGTAGCGGGGATCGCGGTCGGATTTGCGGAAATACAGCACCCGCGAGTGGTCCGTGGCAAAGGGCCACGGAGAGCGCAGACAGCCCAACTCGTCGATGTACTCGACCGCCATCTGTAGCCCCTCGAGCAGCGCGTCCCGGTCGCCGCAGAGCCGCCCCTCGACGTCGGCCTCCATCAGGAGCGCCAGGTGGTCCAGGCGGGCCGTCTGGGCGGCGAGGATGGCGGCCCGCCGGGAGTTCCGCCGGTCCAGCAGGTGGAAGAGGAGCTGGTGCCGCCGGATCAGGGCACAGGCGTGTTCCCGCAGATCGAAGGGAACGCCGTCTTCCCACAGGATGCGGCGCGCCGTCTTCGCGCCGGACACGGTGTGACCGCGGGTGACCACGCGGCCATCCGGCTCGGTCCTCGACGTGAACGGCTTCGCCACGTCGTGGAGCACGGCAGCCAGGAAGAGCGCCGCGCGATCGTCGCGCGGGAGGTCACGCCAGGCGGGGGCCGACACCAGGTGCTCGGTGACCATCCGGGTATGGGTCCAGACGTCGCCCTCGGCGTGGAAGACCGGATCCTGAGTGCAGGCGCCCATGTCCTCGACCCAGGCCGATCCCCGCTCGATCGCCCCCCAGTCGATGGACCACCCCGGCGGGCCGGGGACCTGGCTCAGCAGGAAGCTCACGGCAGCTCCCCGTACAGATCCACGCCTTCGGCGAGCCCGTTGGGCACGATGGGTCGGTCCAGCCAGTGGCTCTCGGATTCCAGCACGGCGGTCAGGAAGGAGGCGCGGACGAACTTGTAGCGGCCGACCACCCTCCCCTCCTCCTCGTGCTTGATGTAGAGCCCCTCGGACAGGTCCTCCCCGTCCGTCTCCCGGGCCGCCCGCGCCGGGTCCACGCCGGCTGCCCGGGCCGCCCCGGCCAGGCTCTCCCGCCAGGTCTCGCTCTTGTACAGGCTCGGACGCACCATGGCCGCCAGTTCACCTGCGGAAGCCACCGGTCCCCGGTGCACCACCGGTACCGACACGAGCGGCAGGTCCCGCAACAGCTGGTGCCGTCGATCCGTGGACAGGAACTCGCCGTTCCGGGTGTCCAGGACGTCGAACTCCATGAAGTAGTGGGGCAGCCGGTCGTAGAACACCGTGTGCTTGGCGTACAACCACTCCCCGTAGACCACCCGGTGGGGACCGACGACCTCGAACAGCGTCCGCTGGTGGCAAGCGGCCCAGGTCTTGAACAGCCCGAAGTGCCGCTCCCGGGCGCCGCCGGTCAGGTAGTGCCCCCGGCTCTGCAGGTGGATCCGCCCCTCCTCGTCGAAGGAGAACGCCGCGTTGGCCCCGTCCAGCTTCTCCTCGACGACCAGGGGACACCCGGAGAGTTCGGCCAACGGCACGGAGTGCAGGTCCTCGTCCCCGGGCTGGAGACGGGATCCCTCCACGTGGTGGGTCCGCGGGTACTTGACGATCGGCCTCATGGCAGGACCACGACGGCGATCATGTGATTGTGGACGTACTGGATGTCGACCCGCCGCGCGCCGGCGTCCAGGAACAGCGCGGAGAGCGATCGTTCGTCGAAGAGCTGGATGTGGCCGGGGTTGTCGTCCGGCCTCGACGGCACCGACGCGATCACGAACCTCCGGGCCACCCGCACCAGCTCGGCGGCTGCCCCCGCCGGTTCGACCAGGTGCTCCAGCACCTCGAGCACCGTAGCCACGTCCACGGCGTCGTCCGCGAACGGCAGGTCAGTCACGTCCGCCCGGTGTACCCGGAGGCGATCGATGCCGCCGCGGGAGACCGCCTCCAGCTGCTCGGCCCGCTGCTGATCGATCTCGGCGACCTGCACCTGCAGCTCCGCAAACGCCTCGAGCAGGGGCCACAGAAAGGCCCCCCGGCCGCTGCCGACGTCCAGCAGATCCGCAGGTGCCAGCCCCCGCAGGATCCCCATCACCTTGCGAACGCGCTGCAACCCGCCGGTCCGCTTGAACCGGTGCAGGCGCAGACCGGCCTCGCGACCGACGCGGAGGACGGCCTCTGCCGGGGCGTCGTCCAGCCCCGGGGTCCTACCCCGCACGTAGGCGGCCGCGAACTCGGCGTAGTAGCGCTCACTGTCCATGGCCCGGGATCCTACTCGCGATTCCGCCGGGTTCGAACCGGAACCGTCGCCGATCCCGATCAGGGTGCGAATGGGTACAGGTCGTCGACCAGCAGGGTGCGGCCGAGCAGGCGGGGGGCCTCCCAGGCCAGGTCCCAGACCACGTCGCCTTCCGGGGTGATCTCGCGGACCCGCGCGCCGGAGCCCATGTTGTGCAGGGTGTTGCCGTTGGAGAGGCGGTAGCCCTCGCCGTTGGACGACATCTGGATGCCCTCCCCTTCGCCGAAGCTCCAGACCTGGCGCAGGACTCCGGCCTCTTCGTCGAGCTCGTACTCCCGGACGACCCCCTCCTCGTCCTCCTCGGCCCGGTAGGTGGAGATCAGCAGCGTGCCGGCGTCGGTGTAGCTCGGCCCGTGCTGGGTCCAGAAGGCCGAGTCCGGCGGGTCGAACGCCCAGGCGACGGGAAGGTGACCCCAGGCGTGGAGCACGTCCCCGCTACCCCGGTCGACCTCCACCACCGAGTTCGCGGAGTACAGGGAGACCAGGAAGCTGTCCCGCAGCTCGTCGTAGTACAGCCCGTTGTGCAGGCAGTAGTCCACGGCCTCCACATCCTCGAGATAGTCGAGGCAGGACCACAGCTGCTCCTCGGTGCCGTCGTCGGTCACCCTCATCAGGCGGTCGTCGATGCCCAGGGAGGCGGCCCAGACGATGGAGCCGTCCGGGAGTTCGACAAAGGCGTGCTGCAGGTGGGGGGTGGCGTAGGTGTGCACCACTGAGCCGTCGATCTTGGTCCGGTGGACACGGCCGTCCGCCCCCAGGTCCAGCTCGGACCAGAAGGTGATCTCGTCCCAGAGCAGATCGCGGCCGTCCCGCGACACCTGCGCGAAGATCGACCAGTGCTGGTCCGGGGCCTTCTGCGCCCACACGTAGCGGCCCCGCCGGTCCACGATGAAGCGCCAGTAGTCCCCGGGCTCCCAGTTGCCCGGCGAGGCATTGATGCTGCCGATCATCCAGCGCCCCGCCGGATCCCAGCGATCCGGCTCGGACGTGAGCAACGACGGTTCGGGCAATCCCTCGGGCAGCGGCCCCGTCCTGGCCGTGAAGTCCCCGGTCGCCAGCGGCCCCTGTCCGAATTCGTTGACCACGCGGAAGGTCACCTCGGTGTCGTAGGGCACGCCCAGCAGGAGGGAGACGACCTCACCGAACGGGGTCGAGCGGGCGGTCGACGCGAGCCACTCCCCTTCGTCGAAGCTGTACTCCAGGTAGGCGGTGGCGGTCTCGTCCTGCCACCAGCGGACGACGACCAGGGATCCGATCTCGTCGTGGAGTTCCCAGCGGACGTCGCTGGCCTGGACCTCGTCGAACACGACCGGGTCCTCGACGACGGGATCCGGGCAGCCCGAGAGGCAGGCGAGCAGCAAGAGGGCGACCGAGGGGAACGCGTGGTCTCGGGTCACGAATCGCCTTCCTTCCACCGGGCCGTCCGACAGCCCCATGCTATCGTTCCGCCATGTCTACTGGCTGGATCTCGAGGCCTGCTCTGTGCGCGGCCCTCACGCTACTCACCTTGGCGTGCTCCGTCCACGCGTCTCCGCCGCCCAAGGCTTCCAGCTCTCCAGCTCCACCACCGAGGCAATCGCCCATGACCCCACCGCCCCAATCGCGATTCGACCTGTCCGACTCCAAGCTCACGGACGAGGGGCTGGCCCGGTGGCTGGCGCAGCAGGCCGATCCGGCGCAGCCGGTGATCCTGACCCTGGACGGCAACCAGCTGACCGCCGAAGGGATGCGGTGGCTGGGCAAGGCACAGCTGCACTTCGTCAACGCCCTGTACGTGTCCCGCAACCCCCTGGGGGACGAGGGGCTGACGGTCATCGCCACGACCCAGCTCTTCGAGTCCGTGGAGACCCTGGTGGTGCAGGAAGCCGGCATCACGGCCGCTGGCGCCAAGGTGGTGATCGGGCCGAACTCGGTCTACGGGCTGTCGATGCTCGACCTGAGCCGCAACGCCCTGGGGGACGAGGGCGTGGTGGCCATCGCCGAGAGCCAGTGGGGTTCGTACCTGAGCAGCCTCTACCTCAACGAGGTGGGGGCCACCGACGTGGCGGCCCGGGCGCTGGCGTCCAGCCCCCACCTGGCCGGGTTGGGCTACCTGGAGTTGAAGGGCAACGCGATCACCGACGCGGGGAGGTCGGCCCTGCAGGCGAGCCCCCACCTGGCAGCCTGCACCATCGAGTTCGGCGAATAGCGGATCCAGGCCTGGGTGGCACAGCCCCGGGAATCAGTAGTACCGCTGGGTCCGGTACTGCTGCTTCATCTCGGTCAGCGCGTCGCGCTGCTCCATCACCGACTTGAGCTTCTCGACCATGGCCTCGCCGTAGAGGTTGAGCTCGTCGAGCTCGATGCCCCGGGCGAGGCTGCGAATGGCGTCCTCGACCCGCCACAGCGCCGCGTGGCTCCAGGCCAGGCTCAGGTACACCCGGGGATCCTCGGGGTTGATCTTCTGGGCCCGCTCGAAGGCCTCGTGGGCCTGCTCGTAGCGCTCCAGCGCGTACAGGGCGTCACCGTACTCGCACCACAGCCCGGCCGAGGCGGCGGGGCAGATCTCCAGGCCCTTCATGGCCAGCTCGAGCCCGCGCTCCGGGTTCTTGGCGGCGAAGGTGGCAGCGCTGGCGGCCTGGCCCAGGAGCAGCCAGTTGAAGGGGTAGCGCTCGTGGGCCAGCTCGATGCGCGCGAGGATCTCCTCGCCCGCCGTCCCTTCCTTCACCTGGGACAGCCCGTTGATGTGCTCCCAGAACGCCTCGTGTGCGGCACCGTCGAAGGCCTCGACGAAGACCTCCTCGGTGGCGGGCAGCGCCCGACGGGCCACCATCCGCGTCAGGATCGGGGCCTTGTCCTCGGCCCTCGGCGCCACCACCCGGCCCGGTGACGTCCGGAACTCCTCGACGAAGTGCTCCACCAGCGGGAAGTTGAGCCCGATGGCCGTGGAGCCGGAGAAGTACTGGAAGTTGCCGATGTCGGCCGAGGTTCGCAGGGTCCGCCAGCCGTAGTCGGCGTGGATCATGAACCCGTCGTCCAGCAGCAGGTCCAGCGATCGGTCCAGGGACTTGAGCGCCCCGTGGGAGAACAGGGTCCGCTCGACGCCCTCTTCGTTCAGGGTCCGGGCCGCGTCGAAGAAGGCGGCCGCGGCCTCCCCCATCAACAACTCCTCGTTCTCGATCGGCACGTAGACCCGCTCGGTGGAGAACAGGTACTCGTGGGACGCGATCCGGCGCAGGGACTCGTCGTCGCCCGCGCGGGCCGCCGTGATGATCGGGTCCAGGCGATCGCCCAGCACCCGGCGGGCGTTGACCGTGTCCTGAACCTGCGTGCGCACGTACTGCTCGCACCAGATGCCTTCGCGCCGCAGCAGGAGCATGAAAGGCAGCACGCACAGCAGGTAGTTGCTCCGGATCAGCCGCAATCCGTCCACGGCCTCGACCTCGCCGGTCTCCAGATCCCGGAACCGCCCCGGGTCCGTGGCGTCCACCTGCCCCAGCCGGACCCGGACCCCGGACACCCGCAGCGTCGGCGAGGTCTTCAGGGCGTTCAGGGTGGCCTTGCTCAGGTCGGTGGCGAAGAAGACCAGCCGGTCGGCGTAGTCCAGCTCCTCGGCTTCACACAGGGCGACGAACCGGCGCAGGAACATCCGGGCGTGCTGTCCCAGGCCCACGGCCAGCTCCATCACCCGGATCTCGTCCTCCAGGGTCCCCTCGGCGTCGGCGGCCACACAGCTGGCCATCAGGGTCTCGGCCGTGCGGGTGGCCAGGTAGCCGTCGTTGGTGACCACGTTGGGCACGGCGTTGGTGGTGAAGGCCTGCAGACCCTGCTGGTGCCAGTAGGCCTGGCCCAGGCGCCACGCCAGGGAGCGCCAGGCGGGGACGAACTCCTCGACCACGGTCGTGCCGTCTTCGGTGGCCTCGGCCCAGCGCTGCGCGTGCCGGGAGCTCTTCGGATTCGGGTCGTCGCTCATGATTCACCCTCGGATCGCGAACGGTACCACGGGGGCGTTCGGACCGCCGTTCTTCGCCGGTCGACGGGGCAGGAGGCTTGGGATAGTCTGCCGCCGGAAGGAAGGCGGCACCGATGGCTTCCAAGGACACCCCGACCGACGACACCGCGACCCCTACGGCCGAGCCCGTCGAGACCCACTGGGCTCGGTTCGACGGCCTGAGCCTGCCGGTGCCGGTGACCTGGGAATCGGTGACGCGCACCTCGCGAACCGGCTCTCAGATCCTCGAGATCCAGGTGGCCGAGGAGACCTCGCTGCTGGTGCTGCCGCCCCTGAGTCCGGCGGCCCACGAGTGGTCGCTCTCGTCCTTCCTCACCGAGCTGATCGAGGGGCACGCGGTCGGTCGGGAGATCGTCCGCCGGGACCCCGATCCGGCCATCCTCGGCCGCACCGAGGGGGGGGTCGACTTCGCCACCCAGCAGGCGGTATCGCGCTCCCCGCTGGGGGACCTGTGGTTCGCCACCTACTGGGTGCTGGTGAAGGACGAGACCTCGATCCAGTCGGTGATCGGCCTGTCCAACCGGCCGGACGCCTTCGATGAGCTGCTGGCGGTGATCGGCGATGTGATCGACGGGGCGGAGTTCACGCAGGGGTAGGAACCGGCCGGTCCCTCAGTGGGCCGCAGCCTCTTCCTTCTTGGTCTTGCCGGGGGCAGCGGCCTTGGCCTTGGCCTTGCCCATGTCCACCTTGAGGTTCCACTTGCGCACGTCCTGGACGACCTTCCAGTCCTTGGTGCCCTTCTTGACGTTGTGCTCGAACTTGACCGCCGGGTCGAACTTGCCCACCACCAGGGCGTTGACCAGCTCCAGCACCGGCTCGTAGGCGTAGGGCTCGACCCGGTTGCCCGAGTTCATGACCCGCACCGTGTCCTTGGTGTGGTAGGCGTTCTCGCGCTGCCCTCGGGCGGAGCGCTTGCCGGGCGCGTAGACGTCCCCGTCGCCGCCCCAGCGGGCGAAGGCCTCGTTGGGCGGCCCCGCCGGTGCGTCCTTGGGCCGGTTCTGCGGCGCCAGGATGTACATGTCGGGCTGCTTGTCCTTCCACTTGCCCTTGCCGTAGCTGCGGGTCCAGGGGCTGAGCAGCGCCTTGCGGTCCTTCTTCCACCACATCAGCTTGTTCTCGAGGCCCGCCTTGCACTTCTTCTCGTCGGCGGTCTTGACCGGGTGCTTCTTGATCTCCTTCTTGAGCTTGGCGATCTTCTTGTCGTAGTCCTTGATGACCTTCTTGAAGTCCTTCTCCCAGGACTTGATCCCCGTGCCCTTGCCGGTCTCGTTGTACTCGTCGGGTAGCCCCATGCCGAAGTGGCCGAACTCATGGGCCTGGGTGTGCTGGTTGGCCAGCCCCTCCATCTGGGCCGGCGCGAACGTGCCGTCCTTGTTCTTCTTGTAGTTGGCCTTGACGTCCTGCTCGTAGAGGTTGGCCGAGTTGGCCCGCTTGCTCTCGCCGGCGGCCTCGCGCCAGATGTTGATCTCGGTGCTGCCGCCCTTGGCGTCCTCGACGATCTTGGGGTGGAAGGTGTTGAGGATCGTGGACCATTTCTGGGCCGACTTCTCCAGCAGGTAGTCCTCCGGCTGGATGATCTTGAAGGGCTTCATCTGGTTGCCCGGGCCCCAGACCGCGTCCAGCTGCTTCTGGA
>CAZITQ010000145.1:0-24424 GCA_964542165.1 uncultured Rickettsiales bacterium | reverse complement strand
TCGCTCGGGGAGCGGGGAGGTTCGCATTGCCGCCTTTGGCGGCTCGCTCGGGGAGAGGAGATTCGCATTGCCGCCTTTGGCGGCTCGCTCGGGGAGCGGGGAGGTTCGCATTGCCGCCTTTGGCGGCTCGCTCGGGGAGAGGAGATTCGCATTGCCGCCTTTGGCGGCTCGCTCGGGGAGCGGGGAGGTTCGCATTGCCGCCTTTGGCGGCTCGCTCGGGGAGGAGGTACGTGGCATCCCTCGGCTGTCTTCGCGCTGGTACGATTGGCGACAGGCGTCATGGGCTGGGGAGGAGAGGACATGAGACGAGGAAAGACGGTGGTTGTGGCTGCTGCCTTGGCGTGGCTCGGCTGTCCCACCGACGGGGACGACGACGACGGGCCGGCGGCGGAACCCGAGATCCACGTCACCCCCGACTCCATCGAGTTCAGTCCGATGCTCGCCGGCGAGAGCGCCTCATATCCGGTGACCATCGCCAACACCGGCGACGCCACCCTGACCCTCGAGGACCTGCGGATCGACGGCGACGGCGCGTTCTCCCTGGACGACGGGGCGACCGAGCGGCTGCTGGCGCCCGATGCGTCGACCCAGGTGGACGTGGTCTGCGCCCCGACAGGGGACGGGGAGGTGGTCGGCGAGGTCCACGTGGTCAGCGACGACGGGGACGAGCCCGACGTGGCCGTGGCCCTGAGCTGCGTCGGCATGGCGCCGGTGATCGAGATCGATCCGGTGGACGTCGACTTCGGGGACGTGACCATCGGGTGCGAAGTCGACGTGGACGTGACGATCTCCAGCGTGGGGTCGGTCGCCTTCCGGATCGACGAGCTGATCTTCGCCCCGACCAGCGACGAGTTGGCAGTCTCGTACTACTTCGAGACCGGGTACCCGCTCGAGCCGGGGGAGAGCCACACGGTCACCCTCCACTACGATCCCCGCGACGAGATCCCGGACACGGGCTACCTGACGCTGTACACCAACATGCCCGAATCCCCGACGGTCACGGTCACCGCGGCCGGCAACGGCGTGCTGGAGGACGAGGTCACCGACGAGTACGAGCAGGCCGCCGGGAACAACGAGGTCGACGTCCTGTGGGTGGTCAACGACAGCGCGTCCATGGCCGACGAGCTGGCGATGCTGCAAGACGGCGCGCTCTGGTCGCCGCTGTGGGACATCCTGGCGGTGCTCGGCATCGACTGGCAGTTCGGCGTGGTCACCACCAGCGATCACCAGCTGCAGGGGGCCGTGCCGATCGTGACGCCGGCCACCCCGGACGTGGAGGCGGCCTTCCTGGACGCGCTCTTCATCACGCCCTACGGCTCGTCGGAGGCCGGGCTCGAGGCATCGGCTCTCGCGCTCACTCCACCCCTGGCCGCCCCGGGGGGCGCCAACGACGGCTTCCTGAGGGAGGACGCCGGCCTGCGGGTGATCTACGTGGCCGACGAGGACGACGAGTCACCCGATCCGGTGGCTGACTACGTGCAGGTCCTGCAGTCACTCAAGGTCAACCCGGACCACGTGATCCTCAGTGCCCTGGTCGATCCTGCAGACGCCACCCGCTACGAGCAAGCGGTCAACGCCACCGGCGGCATCCTGGACGCCCTCGCCAACCCCGACTGGGCGAACCTCCTGGGCGACATCGCCTGGCTCTGCCTGTGCTTCCACGACACCTTCGAGCTCTCCCAGGACCCCGTGGTCGAGACGATCTCCGTCTCGATCGACGGTGCGCCGGTCTACGTGGGTTGGTACTACGACGCCGTGATCAACGCCGTGGTCTTCGACCCGGACTACCTCCCCGACGCGGGCGACATCGTCACCATCACGTACCACCCGCAGGGGTCCTGCTAGGGAGCGGCGATGGGCAGACTCGCTGCCTGGGGTGCGGTCGCCGCGGTGCTGGCGACCGGCTGTCCCTCGGAAGAGCCGTACACCATCGATCCCCCCCCCGGGGCCATCGCGGTCGAACCCCAGCAGATCGATCTGGGGGACGTGCCCTTCGGCGAGCAGCGGACGGCGGAGATCCTCGTCGCGTCGGTGGGCAACGGCCCCCTGAACTGGGCGGTGCCGACCCTGGACGGCGAGGGCTCGTTCACCCTCGACACCGGCGCCCACGTCTCCCCCCTGGACATGGACCAGGCCACCGCGTTGTGGGTGACCTTCGCCCCCCCGGGGCACGAGGTCTCCGAGGCCACGGTCGACATCCGCAGCGACGATCCGGACCGACCTTCCATCGCCGTGACCGTCACCGGTCGCGGCATCGCCCCGGCGATTCGCATCGACCCCGCCGACTGGACGTTCGAGGACTGCGAGGTCGGCTCCGATCAATCGGTGGACGTCCATCTCATGAGCGTGGGATCCGCGGACCTCGTGCTCGACGAGCTGGTGTTCGAGACGCCCTACGAAACGTTGTTCACCGCATACGGCCCCGGCGGGAACCAGCCCATGACGCCGGGTGACGAGTTCCTGGTCACGGTGATCTACCAGCCAGCGTCCGACGTCGCCTTCGACGCGGTGCTGACCGCGGGCTCCAACGACCCCCTCCGTCCCGAGGCCACCGCGACGTTCTCCGCGGCGGCCCACTGGGCTCCGGCCATCACCGACACCCACGTTCAGGCAGGCGACGAGGACACCTTCGACCTGTCGCAGTCCCCCGTCGAGCACACCCTCGAGGTGGCCGTCGAGGGGGCGCCGGCCACCGTCGGCTGGGCCTACCACGCCGGCCCCAACGCGATCGTGTTCGATCCTGGACACGTCCCCCTGGCCGGACAGGAGATCCAGATCTCCTACCACCCGGTGGGTAGCTGCTGAGGGGAGTGGGTCTGGATCAGCCGGTCGGTGTCGGGGTGGCCTCTTCAGCCCCCTCGGCCGGCTCCGCCGCGGGCTTGGGCAGTTCGAACTTCTTGAACACCGGCGCCGCGGCATCGTCCGGATCCTCTACCTCGGCCCCGGTCTCGGCCCCGGTCTCGGCCCCGGTCTCCGCGCTGTCGTCGTCCCCGCTCTTCGGCTTCAGCTCGAACTTCTTGAAGACGGGCTCCAGCTCCTCCTCGTCCTCCTCCCCGACCTCCCCGGCGGGTGCGGACGTGGTCTCCGCGGTCTCCTCCTCGTCCCGATCCAGCAAGGCCAAACTCAACCACGGCACGTAGGTCACCGCGATCAGCGCCACCAGCAGCACGAAGATGTAGGGGAAGCTGGCCTTGATCACCTGGCCCAGCGGCCGGTCGAAGTGAGCCGAGCTGACGAAGAGGTTCAGCCCCATCGGCGGGGTGATGTAGCCGATCTGCAGGTTCACGATGAAGATGATCCCGAAGTGGATCGGATCGATCCCGTAGTGTCTGGCGATGGGCGCCAGCAGGGGGGCCACGATCATGATCGCGGACATGATGTCCATGATGCAGCCCAGCGCCAGCAGGAAGAGGTTGCACAGGATCAGGAACCCGATCTTCGTGGACACCGAGTTGGACAGCCACGCCGCCGCCGCGTCCGGGATCTTCTCCTCGGTCAGGTAGAAGTTGAAGGCGATCGCCAGCACCAGGATCGCGAACAGCACCCCCATCATCGCGCCGGAGTCGACGAAGGAGTCCACCAGCTTCTTGAAGGTCATCTCCCGGTGGAACACGAACTCGACGAACAGGGCGTAGATCACCGCCACCGCCGACGCCTCGACCACCGTGAACAGCCCGACGTAGATCCCCACGAAGATCAGCAGGATCAGCAACAGCGACCAGACCCCGGCCTTGAACGCCGCCTTGACCTCCTCGATCTGGAATTTCTGTCGCGACCGGCCCTCGGGATCCGCGGCGATCATCGAGTAGACCGCCAGCACGATCCCCACCGTCACCCCCGGGATCACCCCGGCGATGAACAGCTCGCGGATGGACAGCGCCCGCCCGTCCTCCGGCGCCATGATCGCGTAGATGATCATCGGGATCGACGGCGGGATCAGGATCCCCAGCGTCCCTGCCGAGGTCACCAGCCCCAGCGAGAAGTCCTCCTTGTACTTGAGCGCCACCATAGCCGGGAACATGATCCCGCCGATGGCCACCACGGTGACCGGCGCCGATCCGGAGATGGCCGCGAACAGCATGCAAGCCACCACCGTCGACACCGCCACCCCGCCGGGGACGAACCCGATCAGCGACTGGGCAAAGCGGATCAGCCGCTCGGCGATGGTCCCCGACGTCATGATGCCGCCGGCGAGCACGAAGAACGGAATGGCCAGCAGCACGTCCTTCTTGACCGCGATGAACATGTTGTCCGCCACGGTCACCGGGTCGCCGTTGCCCAGCAGCTTGACGCACAGCAGCACCGCGACGCCGACCACCACGTACAGCGGGGCGCCGACGATCATCAGCACGATCGCCATGATGAAGATCAGCCAGCCGACGCTCTCGAAGCCGTAGAGCAGGACGGCGCCGATGATCACGCCGGGCAGCACACCGGCCAGGATCACGTCCTTGGTCGCCATGTCCCGGCCGATCAGGGTCCGCAGGGCCCGGGGCTCGGGCCGCTTGCCCTCCTCGGCCAGGTCCTCGACCTCCTGGGGATCGCGCCAGATGTTGGCGAACGAGCGGCAGCCCATCACCACCAGCGAGATCGGCATCACCGCCTTGACGATCCACTGGGGGATCATCCGCGAGGCGACGATGTTGGGGTGGATCGCCGCCAGGGCGTCGTTGAGCGCCTTGGGCAGGGCTCCGCCGGTCCCCTCGATGCCGTACTGCATGTCCCACGAGAACTTCATGTCGTCGAAGCAGTACCAGGCCAGTACGAAGCAGAACGCGGCCGAGAACGTGTTGGCGAAGAACCCCGACACCTTCTTGCCCGACGGACTGGTGGCCTTGCCCGCCACGTCGATGGCCAGGTGCTTGCGCTGCTTGGTGGCGATGGACGCCCCCAGGAACCCGGCCACGATCATCAGCGAGGTGGCCATCCGCACGCCCCAGGACCAGCCCAGGTCGACGAAGGGCAGCCAGCGGTCCAGGGCGATGGCGAACACCGCCAGCACCATCGCCGACAGGGACGCGATGAGCACCACCCGTTCGACGAAGTAGATGACCTTGTCCAGGAAGCGCCACACCACCCGGATCAGGGCGAAGGCGGTGGTGAACGCCATGACGATGACGAAGAAGACCTGGGTCAGGATGAATCCGATGACGTTCCAGAATCCCGACCAGGCCGCCGAGGACGCGCGGAAGATCTGCATCAACATCTCAGCGCCCCCCCTTCGTCTTGCCCTGGTACATCCCGTCGAGGATGTCCCAGTACTTCTCGGTGCAGACCTTGCGTTTGACCTTGAGGGTGGGGGTCAGCTCCTCCCCGACCTCGAAGTCCCGCTCCAGCACCGCCCAGTACTTGATGGTCTCCCACGACGGCAGCTTCTTGTTCTTCTCCTCCATGGCCTTGTCGATCTTGTAGCGGATGCGCGGGTGCCGGGTGAGCTCGGGGAAGCTCTCGTACTCCAGCTCCTTTTCGTCCGCGTACTGGGTGACCTCCAGCTCGTCGAGGGTCACCAGCGCCACCAGGTAGTTGCGCTTGTCCCCGTAGACCATCACCTGGGAGATCCAGGCGTCCTGCTTGATCCAGTTCTCGATGTTCTGCGGGGCGATGTTCTTGCCGCCCGAGGTGACGATCAGGTCCTTCTTGCGGTCGGTGATGTGGACGAAGCCGTCCTCGTCGATCTTGCCGATGTCGCCGGTGTGGAACCACCCGTCGACGATGGTCTCGGCGGTGGCCTCGGGGCGCTTGTAGTACTCGGTCAGCAGGTTGCGCCCGCCGATGAGCAGCTCCCCGTCGTCGGCCACCACCACCTGGCAGCCCGGCAGCACCTTGCCCACCGCGCCGAAGCGGTAGGCGTCCAGGGTGTTCAGCGTCGCGGCCGCGGTGGTCTCGGTCAGCCCCCAGCCCTCCAGCACCAGCACGCCGATGGAGTGCATGAACTCGGCGATCTCCCGCGGCAGGGGCGCCCCGCCGGAGATGAAGAACCGCAGCTTGCCGCCGAAGAGCTTGGCCAGCCGGTTGAACACCAGCATGTTGGCCATCTCCCCCAGGAAGACCAGGTGGGGGTACTTCCACCAGGCCCACTTGCCCTCGCGCTTGACCCGGCTGATCCACCGCCCGACGAACAGCGCGAAGCCGAACATCTGCTTGCTCAGCCTCAGCCCCTTGGAGATGCGGGTGGTGACCGTGGTGTAGACCTTCTCGTAGATCCGCGGCACCGAGAACACGAAGGTCGGCTGGACCTCGGCCATGTTGGTCATCACCGTCGCGATGTTCTCAGCGAAGCTGATGATGAAGCCGCACTGCAGCGTCACCAGGAAGCCCACCCGCGCGAAGATGTGCGCCATCGGCAGGAACAGCAGCGTCTCGTCGGTGGTGTCGACCCGCATCACCGACCCCAGGGATCCGATCTCGAACAACAGCGCATCGTGGGACAGCACCGCGCCCTTGGGCCGCCCGGTGGTGCCCGAGGTGTACACGATGGTCGCCATGTCCTCGCGGGTCACGGCGTCCAGGCGCTCCTCGAGGATCCCGGGGTGCGCGTCCATGTACTCCCGGCCCGCATCCCGGAACCGGTCCAGGGCCCGCACGAACTCGTCGTCGGACCGCACCTTGCCGGTGAACTGGATCGCCCGGGTGACCGCCGGCACCGCCCCGCGGATCTGCTGCACCTTGCTCAGCTGCTCGCCGTCCTCGACGAACACGATCTTGGCGCCGCTGTGGTCGAGGATGTACTCCACCTCGTCCGGCAGGTTGGACTGGTAGATCGGCACGGTCACCGCACCGAGGGTGAAGTTCGCCAGGTCGGCGACGCACCACTCCATGCGGCTGTTGGCCAGGATCGCGACCTTGTCTCCGCGCTCGACCCCCTCGGCGGCCAGGGCCGCGGCGGTCTCGTCCACCATCTTGCGCAGGTCCTTCCAGGTGTGGCTGACCCACTCCCCGGTCAGGTCGCTCTTGTGGCGCATGATGGTGAAGTCGTCGTAGCGCTCGCTGGCGGCGCGGAACAGTGCGCCGGTGGAGGCGTAGTCGTCGGCGCTCGGTGGGATCGGCGCTTCGGTTTCGGCCATGGGGCCCTCCCCTGGGGTGGGGCGTCAGGGGGCCCCGCGGGGACGACCCCCGAACGGACGCGGGCTAGTTGCCCGCCTTCTTGCGGTAGGCGGTGACGGACGCCCGCACACCGGCGATGATCTGGGTGCCGATGGTGTCGTTGAACTCGTCGGGCACGCCGGTGCACAGGTCGGCGAAGGCCTGGCGCTCGGCGTCGGTCAGCTCGACGACGTCGATGCCGGAGTCGGTGAACATCTCCAGCAGCGCCGGGGTCATCTCGCGGACGCTCTCGCGGCCCTTGCGGGTCTCGGCCGCCCGGTCACCGATCAGCACGGTCTGCAGGTCGGCGGGCAGGGAGTCGTAGAACTCCTTGCTGTAGATGATCGCGGCCGGCTGGTAGATGTGGTGGGTGATCGTGTAGTGGGTGATCCCCCCCTCGTACCAGCCCGTCGCGCCCGTGAACAGCGGCGTGTTGGAGAAGCCGTCGACCATGTTGGTCTGCAGCGCGCCGAGCACCTCGGGCACCGGGATGGTCTGAGGCTGGGCGCCCAGGGCCTTGAACATCGACAGATGCACCGGCGATTCCTGGGAGCGCATCTTCATCCCGGCCAGGTCCGCGGGCGTGCGGATCGGAGCCTTGGTCGCGAAGTTGTGCCAGCCGTTGACGTGCCAGTAGGCCAGCTCGAATCCCTTGGCCTCCAGCAGGCCCGCCATGGGATCGAACATCGAGTCCATGACGAAGTCGACCTCGGCCTCGCTGTTGAACATGAACGGCAGCTCGAAGACCTGCAGCTGGGGGATGTTGACCCCCTCGGCCACCGCCGCGGTGCTTCCGCCCCAGCCCTGGATCTGGTTGCGGGCGCACTTGCGGATGGTCTCGACCTCGCCGCCGAGGCGGGAGCCCGAGTAGAGCTTGAACTTGATCCGTCCACCGCTCTCGTTCTCGACCCGCTTCTTGATGGCGGTGAGCTGGTCGGTCCACGGGGTGCCGTCGGGGGCCACCGTGGCGAACTTGAGCACGAACTCGGCGTCCTGGGCGTCCGCCGTCCGCTGGACCGCGGCGACACCGAGGACTCCGGCGATGCCGAAGGCCATGAGCAGGACGCCCACCGGGAACGCCCGGGTACGCAGGCTGCGCTTCATCGTCTCTCCCTTTCCGGTCGCGACGTCCGGGGGCCGCGCGCGCGCCCCCGATCCACCCGACCGAGCGGTTCTCGTTCACACAGACGGACGTCCGCCCCACAACTTCGGTGGGACGGCCGATCGCCTAGAACAGGTCGTCGGCCTGGTCGAGCAGCCGCTGGGCGTTGGCCTGGTCCAGGACCTGCTCGGCGTACAGCTCGGGGATCACGTTGGGATCCGCCGCGATAACCTCGTTGAGCAGTTGCTCGAACTGCTCCCTGTCCCCGGCCTTGGTCGAGTAGTACTGGGCCTTGAGGACCTTGGTACCCAGGTAGTTCGGCGCAATGGCCAGGGACTGGGTGAAGTGCTTGTCGGCCAGGGTCATGTCACCGCCGAAGGCCGCCGGAGCCTTGGCGTAGTAGGTGCCCAGGATGCGGTCGCCTGCACCGTAGTAGAACTGAGTGTCGGTGGCATGGACCCAGTCCGCGATCGCCTTGAGCTTGGACTTGTTCTTGACGATGTAGGTGAAGCCCTTGGTGGCCGACCACTTGCCCACGTTGGCGTAGACCCAGTAGGTGGACAGCATGTCGTCGGCGCTCAGGTGCTCGAGGCACTTGTAGTCCTTGTTGCCGCCACTGACGCACTTGCGGAATGCGTCGTTGGTGGCCATGCCACGCTCGCCGAACGAGGCGCCCGTATCGAAGGCCGTCAGCTTGGCCTCTTCGTCCTGCAGGTGGCCGTTGCCCAGCAGGTAGTAACCCCGGGCCAGCATGCCCAGCACCTGGCCGTTGTTCGGGTCGTGGGTGAGGTACTCCTCCCACTTGGCCAGAGCCGTGTCCAGCTGGGCCTTGTCTTGCCGCTCGGCCCACGCCGCCTCGGCGGCGGCCAGCAGCTGCTGCTGCGGCGTCATCGCCGCGGCGTCCGCCGTCGTGTAGGTCGTCTTCCGTCCGGCGCCGCAGCCGAGCACCAGGCCAACGCTCGCGACCAGCACCAGGGTCACACCGATCCACGTAGAAGTGCGCATCGTCGAATCCTCCGTTCAGGTTCCCCCTTGGGGGGCGAACCATAGCACACCAAGACGGTGGATTGGGATGTACGCGCATGGCGCACGTGCGCACGAAATCTGGGCGTCCTGCCGGGGGGCGTGGGGCCTACATCGCGGTCAGGGAGAGGGCGTAGTCGGTGGGGACCTGGTGGTGGCAGCCCACGGCCACGGCGACCTGGTTGCCGGCGTCGAATCCCTGGGGTGCCCGTAGCACCTCGGGGTAGTCGTGCCCGACCGCGGACTCGTTGACCAGGGTGCGGGTGGTGCCCTCGATCTGGAACAGGACGAAATCCAGGTCGCTCTCGGTGGTCCAGTCTCCGTCGGCATCCTCGGGCTGGAAGGCGGAATTGCTGGACCCCGCCGGCCGGTTGTCCCACTCCAGCTGCCCCGAGATCACCACGTCGTCGTTGACCGTGAACCCGAACCAGTCCACGTCGGCGGTGAACCACCCGCTGTGGAAGGCCATGGTGGAGTCCGGCACCCCATCCCCGTCCTCGTCCCAGGGGTGTTCGGGCCAGTCGGGCCCCTCCGCGTCGTCGTCGTACCCACAGGAGTCGGCGTAGCCGTACAGCAGGATCTCGGTCCGGGCGTCCACCTCGCCGGCATGCTGGATCGCCTCGTTGTCCAGGCCCTCGTTCTCGTAGGCCACCAGCCGGTACAGCACCGTGTCGTCGGCCTCGATCCCCTCGTAGAGATAGCGTGGCCACCCCTCGCAGCCGAGGGTGCCCAGGAGCAGCAGGGCGGGGAGCAACGGGGCGACGGGGGAGGCGGATCTCATTGCATGAAGTAGACGCCGATGGCGGCCGAACGGCCCACGCCGGACATGGACGTCCCGCCGTTGACCACCGTCAGGGTCTCCTCGTAACACTCCACCGTCATCACGAAGGCCAGGGCGTTGGTGTACTGGGACACGTAGGCCGCCGGCACGATCAGGGCGCCTGCGCCGCTGTAGTGGCACAGGATGTGGTCGATGATGCTCGAGCCGCTCGAGTCGTACACGTCCACGTGCAAGACCGCGGACGAGCAGGCCCCCTGCAGCGCCACCGCCAGGCCGCTCTGCAGATCCGCCGCGGTGATCGTCGTGGGGTTCATGGGCGGCTGGACCTGGATCGGCGCCGGGGCGACCAGGGCGTTGTTGACCGTCTCCTGGGCCAGGTCCGAGCCGCCGGGGATGCTCAGGCTGTACGCCCCCGCGCCGTAGCTCGACGCCGACAGCTCCCCGCTGTCGTAGTAGAAATCGGTCTTGTTCAGGGTGACGGAGGTCGCCCCGCTGAGGGACACCGAAGAACCGGCGTCCAGGGCCATGATGCTGATGGTCGTCCAGTCGGCGTCGTCGTAGCTGATGCAGTTGCCCGGAGACGGCAGGAGCCCGCCCCAGTTGACGTCCCGGTAGACGTCGAGCTCCTCGGCGTCGAAGAAGTAGGCCAGCGAACGGGCGAAGGACGGGGTCGCGATGGGGGGGTCGTAGCAGTCGGGGCACAGGTACTCGAGGCGCCACAGGTCCACCGAGTAGCTGATCATCCCCGACACGTCCTCGACGTAGGTGAAGCCGTCGGCGAGGATGCCCGTCCCGTTGGGGTTCTGCAGCGAGACCTGGACCGAGCCGGCCGACGCGGACGGCGGGACCTGGACCGTGCACTCGTTGGTGCTGCAGTTCTCCACCGGCGCGATGGCGCTGCCGAAGTAGACCGTCGTCTGCTCGGCGGGCGCGAAGTTGGTGCCGAAGATGCGGGCGTCGAAGCCCCCCTGGATCGGTCCGCTGGAGGGGGTCACCGCCGTGAGCTGGACGTCACCGGCCGGGGTGGTGTCGTCGTCGTCGTCGTCATCGTCGTCGTCGTCGTCGTCGTCGTCATCGTCGTCGTCCTCGAGCCCGTTGGGCCCGGGGACGAAGCCGACGCCGCAACCCCACAGAGTCGGCGCCAGGCCCAGGAGGAGGACGAGGGGGATCGAGAAGAAGTATCGCAACGGTCTTCCCCGCGACACGGCGCACTTGTGCCCGCGTGCAGTCGTGTTCAGTAGGCATCCTAGCGCGCATTTTCGATCAGGTCGACGGGGGGACGTTGACAGGGGCGCGCGGGCGCCCGATCTTGCTCGACATGGACACACGTACGGACCTCCTCGAGAATCTCGACCCCCACGCCCGCGCGATCCTGGAGCGCTACCGGTTCGACGTGGCGACCTTCCAGTCCCTGGCCCGGACCCTCCGGGAACGGGGCGTCGCGGGTATGGCCAACCAGATCACCGCGTCGGTGGCCCCGCCCGACCCGGGCCAGCTGCATGCGATGCCCGAGGCCGGCACGGACGACCACGCCCGGCTTCGCGACCTGGGGCTCCGGGCGATCCGCGACGGTCAGGTGGCCACGGCGGTGCTCAATGGCGGCATGGCTACCCGGTTCGGGGGCGTGGTCAAGGGGGTCGTCGAGGCCCGCCCCGGCCGCTCCTTCCTGCAGCTCCAGGCCGAACACCTCCGGGGGCTCGGGGCCGAGGCCGGGGCCTCCATCCCCCTGCTGCTGATGAACAGCTTCGCCACCGCCGAGGCCACCGAGGAACACCTGGTGGAGACCGGCCACCTGGGCATGGGCGAGGACCTCGTGCGTACCTTCGACCAGCGGGTCGCGATGCGCCTCACCCCCGGGGGGGAGACCTTCCTGACCGACGGGGGCGAGCCCAGCCTCTATGGCCCGGGCCACGGGGACTTCCCCGACGCCCTGCGGGACGCAGGGCTGGTGGACTGGCTGCGGGACCGGGGCGTGCGTTACGTCACCCTGTGCAACGTGGACAACCTCGGCGCCCGCCCCGATCCGGTGGTGATCGGTCACCACCTGGACCAGGGCCTCGCGATGACCGTGGAGCTGGTGGACAAGAACCCCGGGGACAAGGGCGGGGCGCCGGCCCTGGTGGGTGGCCACCTGGAGATCGTCGAGGATTTCCGGTTCCCCGAGGGGTTCGACACCGATCGGATCCCCGTGTTCAACACCAACACCTTCGTGTTCTCGCTGGAGGTGCTGCAACGGGTCCATGCCCTGGACTGGTTCACGGTCGTCAAGTCCGTCCAGGGTCGCGGGGCGGTGCAGTTCGAGCGACTGGTGGGGCAGGTCACGGCATTCGAGGAGGCCTCCTATCTCCGCGTCCCGCGCTCGCGCTTCCTGCCGGTCAAGCGCCCCGAGGATCTGGTGGATCTGCAGCCCACGCTGGCGGAGATCTTCGGGTAGGAGAGGTCAGGTGTCAGGCGTCAGGTGGGACAGCAGCTGCCGCTCGAACACCCGGTACGCGTCCATACCCCAGAGGCAGAACACGATCTCGGAGACGCTTCCCTCGCCCGCCTCCAGATGACGGACCGCGCAGTCGACGAGGATCGCAGCCGAGCGCTCGATCGGGTAGCCGAAGACCCCCGACGAGATGGCTGGAAAGGCGATGGAGGTCAGCCCGTGGCGCTCCGCCACCTCGAGGGCCGACTCCCCGGCCGCACGGAGCTTGCCGTCCTCGTCCCCCTCGCCCATGCGAGGGCCGACGGGGTGGATCACGGGGCCCGCCGGCAGAGCCCCCCCCGTGGTTATCACCGCCTGACCGACGCGGATCGGGGCCACCCGATCCGACTCCTCCTGGATGATCGAACCCCCGGCGGCCACGATGGCCCCCGCCACGCCACCCCCGTGCTGGAGGAAGCGGTTGGCGGCGTTGACGATGGCGTCCACGTCCTGCGCCGTCAGGTCCCCCTCGACGACGCGGATCCGGCCCCGGCCCACGGAACACACCCGCTCGCTCACGGTCTCCCCTCCTCTCCATCCGCCGCCGGTGGTTCACCGCTCGCAGCCGCCGCTGCCGCGGCGGCCGTCTCGGCCGACAGGACCTCGATCGGATACAGGGCCGCCGCCGCCCGGACCACCACGTGGGGATCCTCGTCGGTCAGGGCGTCGAACATCGCGGGACCGACCTCGGCTCCGCAGGACGCGGCCACCGGGGCGATCGCCGACTCGCGGACCAGCGAAAGCTCGTCGCCGAGCGCGGCGGTGGCCAGCGGGAGGTAGGGGTTCGACGGGAGGGGGAGCATGGCGTCGAGCAGGGCCAACCGCTCTTCCAGACCGCCGGCCTCGAAGTGGCGCGAGAGGGCCTCCAGCGCTGCGGGGTCGCCCGACGTGGCGAGGGCACGCGCCGCCGCCATCCGAACCCCCTGTTCCGGATCTTCGAGCAGGGCCAGCAGGGCCCCCTCCCCGGTCCCCAGGACCAGGTAACGCGCCACCGCCGTCCGCACCACGACGTCGGTGTCGGTGGCCAGGGCCTCGAGCACCGCCGGCTCCAGGGGAAGCACCGGCGCCACCAGCAGGGCGAACGACCGGCGTACCTCGAAGGGCGCCTGGGCCAGGCACTCCGCCGCGGATCGCTCGCCCCGGCGCAGCGACCACGCGAGCAGGACCAGGGGATCGTCCCCCGGGGGCGCCGCGATCACCGCGTCTCCCGGATCCGGTGGGCCGGCGTCGTCCGCCCCGTCCCCGTCGTGCTCCGCCACCGCCGGAGTCGACCAGGCCGCGACGAAGGGGACCGCCGCCTCGAGAGCGGCCTCGATCTCCGCCGACTCCCCGTCCCCCAGGGTCGCCGCGAGGGCGAGCCAGCCCACCGCCACCGCCGGATCCGCCTCGCCGGGCATGACCTCGAATGTGCCCGGTTCCACGCTCGCATTGCCCGTCAGCAGCGCCTCGAGCGTCCCCCGGCGCACCGTGCGCGAGGGATCGCCCAGCGCGCCCTGGATCAGGGGGGTGGCCAGCTCCGGGGCAGGGTCGAGCAGCCGCACGGCGGCGCGCGCGGCCGCCAGGCGGGTCTCCGGGGCCGGTTGGGAGAAACCGTCCCGCAGCAGGGGCACCGCTGCGGCGCCGAAGCGCCCGGGCAGGGCGTCCATCACCCCGATCACCGTCTCCTGGCGTGGGGCCAGGTAGATGTCGGAGCCCGGCGCCGCCCGTCGCCCCAGGAGCTGCTCCTCGAACAGCTCGATGCCGCCTACCGAGTCGGGGCCACAGCGTGCCAGAGGCACGAAGTCGTCGGTGGTCCAGCCGCCGCCGTTGGCCAGGACCACGTGACGCAGTAGCTCGGGCTCGGAGCGCCCGAGGGCGGTCTGCATGCGCCAGTACTCGGCGCCCGCCGCGGCCCGCTGGTCCAGGTCGAGTCGGATGCGCACCCGGTAGCGCCAGGCCTCTTCGTCTCCCGCGTGCCGGCCCAGGTAGCGCTCCAGGTAGTCCAGGGCGTCCCGGTGCCGGTGGGCCCCGAGCAGCCACTCCGTGCGGTCGACCATTCGCTGGTGGTGGGTCGCGCACCCGCCGAGCACCAGGCCGGTGATCAGCAGCAGCGCGCCCAGGCCCGGTAGCGAGGGGAAGTTCCCGGTCACAGCGCCTCCGCGTCGAGGCGCCCATGGTAGCACCGGCCGTGGCGCTTCCGTGCCGGGCGGGGTTGGGGCAAGATCCCGGAGGGACCGCGTGCCGTCCGCGGCGCCCGAGGACATCATGGCCCCCGACCGTCCCTACCGCCTGCTCCTCGCCCTGGGCATCGCCATCGCGGTCCTGGGTGGGTGTCCGGCCGAGGATCCACCCGAGCTGCCCGTCGACGAGATCGCCCCCGAGGGGCTGCCGATCCCCTTCGGCCTCCTCAACGTGCTGGAGACCCCCGACCACGCCGAGGTCCACGCGGTGTTCGCCGCGACCCTGCCCACCACAGGGGTGATCGACGGCCTCTCGTGGCTCGGCGTGGGCGATCTGGCCAACGGCTACTGGATGTCCCCCGAGGAACCGGGGGAGCTGGTGCCCGTCTCGCAGCTGGAGTGCCCCTTCCCCTGGATCGACGACCTGTACCTGGACGTGGGCGAACAGGTCGAGGTCGGGGGCATCGTCGCCTCCAGGGTCCAGGGGTGGACCGATCCCGATGGATTCTCCGACGACGGGCTGATCTACTACCGAGACGAGGGAGGTCACCTTCCGGGCGAGCTCGGCACCATCAACCATGTGGGATTCAGCTGGCCCGGGGGGGAAGACGTGGACGCCGAGTCCCGCCCCGGGATCGTCGATCGGATCGACGCCATGGAGCTGTCCAGCCACGTGCACGGACAGGCGGTCCAGTGGTTCGAGGACGACGACGTGGTGCTCGAGTGGGTGGCCGCGGCCGGCGGAGAGGTCACGGTCAGCGTGCTGGGCGACCGACGGTGGTTCCACGCCCGCGTCCCCGAGGGGGATTCCTCGATCACCCTGCCCTCCGCGCTCCTGCTCGACGCCGTGCTGGACGCCGCGGAGATCCGGGTGGGCCGTTCGGTCAGGGAGGTCGTGGATGCAGCGGGCAGCGAGATCCACTACCGCTATACACGTGAACAGCGGCTCAGCCTCCAACGCACCGGGCCCCTGTCCGCCGCCCCGGACGTGGTGCGGCTGGACGCCCTGGTCGAGCTGACGGTCACCCACCACGACGGCACCTTCGAGGCGGGGGACACCACCTTCGATCTGGGCCCCGGCATCCAGGTCCTGTCCACGGAGGTCCAGCCCGATGGCGAGACCGCCGCCGTCCGGATCGAGGTCGCCCCGGAGGCCGGCACCGGACCCCGGGACCTGTCCGTCACCACCCCCGACGGGACGCGGATCTCCGAGAGGGCGATCCGCGTCCTGCTCCCGCGCGCGGATGCCTGTGCCGACGCGTTCACCCTGCCCGGTCCGGGCACCTACCACGGCCGGTTGGACGGTCTCGCCGACGACCACTCGGACACCAGCGCCTGCACCGGCTACGCGGCCGAAGGGCCCGACTCCTTCTTCCGCCTGGCCATCGCCGGCGGGGAGCTGATGGCGGCGACGCTGCACTACCCCGAGGTGGACGCCGTGGTCTATCTCGCCGGCGACTGCGCCGCTCTGGGGCAGCCCCTCGCCTGCGCCGACGCCGGAGGCCTCAGCGCCGCGGAGACCCTGTCGTTCACCCCGCTCCCCGACGAAGGTGGCGAGTTCGTGCTGGTGGCCGACGTGTTCGGCGCCCTCGACTCCCCGCCGGACATGGACTACGAACTCGTGGTGGAACTCCTCGGCCCCTGACGAGCCCCCCCGGGGGAAGGGCAGCAAGCTTCGTGCTATCCTGGGCCCGATCCGCCGCCGTGGGGTGCTGCGATCGTCGGGGGAGGGGATGCGCGCCCCGTGCGCCCGGATGGGCGAGCATGTCGGGACCCAAGACACGTAGGGAACGAGAACGCGAGCGGCAGCGCAAGCAGCGCGAGTCCGCCCAGCACATGTTGCGGCGTTCCCTCGAGCAGTTTGCGGGGAGCCCGGCGAAGACTCCCGAGGCATCGTCCGCACCTTCCGAACCGGATCCGACCCCCGCGCGTTCCGAGCCGGAGCCGGCCTCCGCTCCGCCGGTGGCCGGATCGCCGTCTCCACCCGCTCCACCGCCCGCCTTCCACGGCGACACCGGCGAGGACGGGGAGGACACCGAACACGCGGTACAGCCCTTCTTCTCCCTGGAGGAGCGCGCGGTCGAACCCGTCGTGGGATCGGACTCCGGTAGTCAGGACGAGGATTCCGAGGTCGCCTTCGCACCGTTGATCGGGGGGGAACCCGACGACCCGTCCTCCGACGACATGTCGTGGTCTGTCTCCGACATGCCGTCGTCGGAGACCGAGACCACCATCGACGCCGGCGCCGAGGACGCGCCAGCCCCGGACCCCACCGGCGCGGTCCCCGAGCCGATGGAGCCCGAGGTGCCCGAGGAGCCCGAGGTGCCCGAGGCGCCGGCTCCACGGGACGGCCTCAACGCCCTGGAGGACTTCGGGATCGCCGACGCGCTGGTCAGCGAGGTCACGCCTCCCCCCAGCGAGGCCGACGCGAATCCGGGCCTCGCGGCACCCCCGGGGTGGGGAACGGCCGAAGAGGAAACCCCGGACCCGGCGGCGGGGGAGGAACCCGGAGAGTCGGCGGTCCAGCTCGTGGGTTCGCCGGTGATGGACGATCCCTTCGTGCCGGCCCGCGGTGACATCGAGGTCTCCCTCCCTCCCCCGGATGCGCCGGCGCGAGCCGAGGCGGTGCCACCGGCGGACACCGAACTCGAAGAGCCCCTGGATCCGGGTGAGCCCGAGGCCTCCGTGGACGACGAGCCCGGCGCCTCGCTGTCCGGGGATCCGGACGAGGTCGTCGACGACGAGCTGAGCCTCTCCGAGGACTCCGCGGACATGATGTTCATCGTGCTCGAGGACACCCGGGACTTCCCCGACCTCGAGCCCGACCAGCTCCCGTCGCCGCCCCAGCCCGAGCAGATCCCGATCGCCCCGGAGGATCCCCCCCAGGCGTCCGATGCCGGGGACTCGGTGAGGGATGGGATGATCCAGCTTCGCGCGGGCGAGCGCGAACGGGCCATCGCCCTGTTCGAGAGGGCGCTTCGCAGCGATCCGGACGACGCGATGGCCCAGGCCTACCTCTCCCTGGCGCAGGAGCTGATGATCCGCGATCACCTGCCCGGCGCCGGCCTGGGCAGCGTCCCTCGCTTGCGGGTGGGCCGGGAGCTGCTGCTGACCCTCGACGTCTCCCCGGAGATGGGTGCGGTGCTGTCGATCATCGACGGTGCGATCGCCCTCGAAGCCCTGGACACCCTCCTGCCCCACCTGGGCCGCACGACCCTGTACCGTCTGCTCGCCGGCGCCGTGGAGCAGGGCTGGGTCGAGATCTGAACCCGGCGGTCTCCGGGTACGAGGACGTTGCGCACGGCCCCCCGGTCGGGTAGGAGTGCGGGACGATGACACCGGTGGACCCCCGAACCCTGGTCGTGATCCCGGCGCGCTACGCATCGCGGCGCTTGCCGGGCAAGGCGCTGGCGCTCCTGGCCGGCCAGCCCATGATCTGGCACGTGTACTCCCGGGCCGTGGATGCCGGCGTCGGCCCCGTGATCGTGGCCACCGACGATCGTCGGATCCTGGACGCGGTGCGCGCTCGAGGCGGGGACGCCGTGATGACCTCGCCCCGTTGGCTCAATGGCAGCGAGCGGGTCGCCGAGGTGGCGCGGGAACACCCGGAGGCGGGGCTGGTGATCAACCTGCAAGGCGACGAACCGTTGATGGACCCGACCGTCCTCGAGCGGCTCGCGGCCCACATGGCCGCCGACCCCGACTGCCCGCTCGGCACACCGGCCGTGCCCCTGGAGCGAGACGAGCTCGACGAGCCGTCGGTGGTCAAGGTCGAGGTCGACGGCGCGGGGCGGGCGGTGTCGTTCTGGCGGTTGCCGTCGGATCGCCAGCGGGTCGACCGGGAGCCGCTGCGTCACCTGGGTGTGTACGCGTACCGGCGGGAGGCTCTGTTGCGATATGCGGAGCTCCCGCCGTCGCCGCTGGAGCGGGAGCGATCCCTCGAGCAGCTCCGGGCCCTGGAGAACGGGATGAGCATCGGCGTTGTGCCCCTGGACACCTCCGGCGCGTCGGTGGACAGCCCCGCCGATCTGGCCGCCGCCCGGCGCGAGCTGGCCGAGGGGGGGTGAGGGATGGACGTTCGACCGGTTTCCATCACCGACGACCTCGACATCGGCGTCGGCGGTCCCGTCTGCATCGCCGGTACCTGTGCCATCGAGGGTCGCGAGATCACCCTGCGGGCGGCGGAGGCCGTGGCGGCGGCGGGTGAGGCGTCCGGTGTCCCGGTGATCTTCAAGGCCTCCTTCGACAAGGCCAACCGGACCTCGATCCGCGGGTTCCGGGGCCCGGGGATGGACGAGGGGCTGCGCGTGCTCGAAGAGGTGAAGCGGCGGACGGGGCTGCCCACACTCACCGATGTGCACCTGCCCGAACAGGCCGCCGTCGCGGCCCAGGTGGTGGACGTCTTGCAGGTCCCGGCCTTCCTCTGTCGCCAGACCGACCTGCTGACCGCCGTGGCCCGTGCCGGACGGCCCGTGAACGTCAAGAAGGGCCAGTTCGTGGCCCCCGGGGACATGCGCCACGTGGTGGGCAAGCTGCGGGACTCCGGGGCCACCGGGATCCTGCTCACCGAACGGGGGACCAGCTTCGGCTACCGCGAGCTGGTGGTGGACCTTCGCTCCCTGCCGCGGATGCGCGCCCTGGGCTGCCCGGTGGTCTTCGACGCCACCCACTCGGTGCAGCGACCGTCGGGGGACGGGGACCACACCGGCGGGGACCGCGGGATGGTGCCCACCCTGCTGCGAGCTGCGGTCGCTGCGGGCGTGGATGCGGTGTTCCTCGAGGTGCACGAAGACCCGGACCGGGCCCTGTCCGACGGGCCCAACTCGCTGCCGCTGTCGGCGCTGCAGCCCCTGCTCGACCAGGTCCGCCGCCTGCACGAACGGGTCCGGGACTTCCCGCCCGACGATGCGCTGTTGCCCTGATCGGCGGGGACGCCCACCCGCTGTGTCTGTGAAGCACGGGTAGTTTTCAGCTATTCTTCGGTCGCCCCGGACCGTAGGAGAGGAGACGACCATGGTGATGAAGGCCGATCTGGACTGGTCGAACCTGACCTTTGGCTACATGCCCACCGACCACAACGTCCGGTACGTGTGGCGGGACGGACAGTGGCGCGGCCCGGAGGTCTCCGACTCCTTCGACGTGAGCATGTCCGTGGCCGCCACCTGCCTGCACTACGGCCAGCAGGCGTTCGAGGGCCTCAAGGTGTTCGAGCACCCCGACGGTGTGCCCCACGTGTTCCGGATCGAGGAGAACGCTCGGCGGATGGTCAGGTCGGCGGAGAAGATCCTCATGGAGCCGGTGCCCGAGGAGACCTTCATCGAGGCCTGCTTCCGCTGCGTCCAGCTCAATCGACGATTCGTGCCGCCCCACGGGACCGGCGCGTCGATGTACGTCCGGCCGCTGCTGATCGGTACCGGCCCCCAGGTGGGCGTCAAGCCGGCGGACGAGTACACCTTCCTGGTCCTGGTGATGCCCGTGGGGCCGTACTTCAAGACCGGGTTCAAGCCCGTGAACCTGATCGTGGAGGAGGCGGTCGACCGGGCCGCCCCCCTGGGCGTCGGCGACGTCAAGGTCGGGGGCAACTACGCCGCCGGGATGCGGGCCAGCATGCGAGCCAAGAACGCCGGCTTCACCGAGGTCCTCTATCTGGACGCCAAGGAGAAACAGTACATCGACGAGTCGGGGCCGGCGAACTTCTTCGGCATCACCGCCGACGGCCGCTACGTCACCCCGGACTCGGAGTCCATCCTCCCGTCGATCACCAACATGTCGCTGAGGACCATCGCCCGGGACCTGGGGTTGAAGGTCGAGCGACGCCCCGTGCACGTGGACGAGCTGTTCGACTTCGTGGAGGCCGGCTGCTGCGGCACAGCGGCCGTCATCACCCCGGTGGGGCGAATCGCCTTCCGGGACCGGGAGGTCGTCTACGCCAAGGATGGCGAGCCCGGCGAATACAGCGTCCGGATGTACGAGACCCTCAAGGGGATCCAGGAAGGCACGCGCGAGGATCCGTACGGCTGGAACCGCGCCATCCCCGACGACTGATCGCCCGTGAACCCGCCCTCCCCCCGGCGCCGCTGGCCGAGCGTAACGACCTGGATCCTCACGGGCATGCTCGCGGGGTCGTTCGCCCTGCCTCCATCCTTCGAGAGTCCCATCCCGACCTGCATGGTCTACGCCCTGTACAAGGTGCCCTGCCCCCTGTGCGGGATGACCCGGGCGATGATGAACCTCTGTCACGGCCATCTCGAGGAGGCACTGCGCTTCCATCCAGCGGTTCTGCTGGTCTTCCCGGCCCTCCTGATGGGCTGGATCGGATCGGTCCGCCGGGACGTCACGGGAAGGGAGGCCGGGACCGCTTGGCGACGGGTCTCGAATGTCGTAGGATGGGCGACGTTTTTGGCCGTCGCCGGGTACGGGATCGCCCGCTACATCGGAGTTGTCGCACTGGGAATGGAACCCTGGTGAAACGGGGATCCACAAGTTGTATGGACAAAGCCGGCGGTCTGTACTAGATCATCGACGCTAAACCTATGTGGAGGTCGTGAACCGTGGCGCAGATCGAACCCAATGGGAAGAATGCCATCCTCGCTGGTCTGTTGAACTGCTGCATCTTCGGCTGTGCCGGGTACTACTACCTGGGCCAGTCCAAAAAGGGCCTGTGGGCCCTCATCGTGTGCTTCGTGCTGGGCTGGACGATGCTCCCCCCACTGCTGTTCGCCTACGACGCGTACGTCCTGGGTCAGAAGCTCCAGAACGGCGAGCCGATCCGCGAGAACGAAGTGGGCCTGGAGTTCCTGGGCTCCATCTTCGGGATCTTCGGCGTCAAGGACGAGTAGTCCGATAGCGTTCAATCTGGCACTCCACTCCGGGGCACGCGCCCTAGGGGTGGAGTGTTGGTATTGGACCCAGGCGACCCGGGACCCCTGACCGAACTTCTCGAGAACGCCGGGGCGATGGACTTGCTCGAGTCCTGGACGTGGGTGTCGGGTGGCGCGAGTCACCCCGCTTCCGCGCGCCCGTCGGCACCGTCACGCATCCTTACATCGTTCGCAAGAACCGGGCGCCCGTAGCGCCCGTTGAAGTCCGGAGCTCGCATGCGTGCCCTGCACAGCTACGATGTGATCCCCTATCTCCCCGCCGGCCTCGAACGGCTCAGGGAGCTGGCGACCAACCTCCGCTGGTCCTGGGACGGCGACACCCAGGCCCTGTTCGCACGGCTCGACCGCGGACTGTGGGACGACGCCCTGCGCAATCCCTACAAGCTGCTGGGCGAGATCCGCCAGGACAAGCTGGAGTTCGCGGCCCGGGACGAGGCCTTCCTCAGCCACTTCCAGCGGGTCTGCGACCGCTTCGACGCGGCCATGGAGCGCCCGGCCTGGTACCAGCGGGTCCACCCGGACGACGAGGACACCTGCATCGCCTACTTCTCCATGGAGTACGGGATCACCGAGTGTCTCCCGATCTACTCCGGCGGCCTCGGTGTGCTGTCGGGGGATCACCTCAAATCCGCAAGCGACCTGGGCCTGCCCCTGGTGGCCATCGGCCTGATGTACCAGCAGGGTTACTTCCGCCAGTACCTCAACCCCGACGGCTGGCAGCAGGAGCTCTACCCCGAGAACGACCTGCCGACCATGCCCGTGGAGCGGGTACTGGACGCCGAGGGACAGCCGGTCGTCGCCGACGTGCCCTTCCCCGGGCGGGACGTGCAGGTCGGGTTGTGGAAGATCCAGGTCGGGCGGGTGCCCCTGTACCTGCTGGACACCAACCTGGAGAGCAACGCGCGCGAGGACCGGGACATCACCGCGCGACTCTACGGCGTGGGCCAGGAGCTGCGCGCCAAGCAGGAGCTGGTGCTGGGCATGGGCGGCGTGCGCATGCTCCGCGCCCTGGGGCTCGAGCCCACCGTGTTCCACATGAACGAGGGCCACTCGGCCTTCCTGGCCATCGAGCGCATCCGCGGGCTGATGCAAGACGCGGGGCTGGACTTCGAGAGCGCCCGCGAGGCGACCGCCGCGGGCAACGCGTTCACGACCCACACGCCCGTACCCGCCGGAATCGACCGCTTCGGTCCCGACCTGATGGAGAAGTACTTCGGCCACCTGCTCCCGAGCCTGGGCCTGTCGTTGGAGCAGTTCCTCGACCTGGGGCGGGTGGGCAACGATCCCGAGGACCGGGACCTGTCGATGGCCGTGCTGGCCCTGCACCTCAGCGCCCATCACAACGGCGTCAGCGCGCTGCACAGTCAGGTGTCCCGCCGCATGTGGTGCGACCTGTGGCCCGACGCCCCCTGCGAGGAGGTCCCCATCCGCGGGATCACCAACGGGGTCCACGCGCCGACCTGGATATCGACCGAGATGACCAGCCTCTTCGACCGCTACCTGGGTCCGCGGTGGCGCGAGCTGCCGGAGGAGGAGAGCGTCTGGTCCCAGTTCGACCAGATCCCGGCCACCGAGCTGTGGATGACCCACGAGCGCCGCCGGGAGCGCCTGGTGTCCTTCTCCCGCCGACGGCTCAAGGGCCAGATCAACCGCCGGGGCGGCTCCCCCGCGGAGCTCGCACTGGCCGACGAGGTCCTGGATCCCGAGGCGCTCACCATCGGCTTCGCCCGGCGCTTCGCCACCTACAAACGGGCCAACCTGATCCTCGAGGATCTGGATCGGCTCCAGGCCATGCTCACCGACCGCAAGCGGCCCGTGCAGATCATCTTCGCCGGCAAGGCCCACCCGGCCGACGACCCCGGCAAGAAGCTGATCAAGGAGCTCGTCCACGTCTCCCGGGACAAGTCGTTCCGGCACCGGATCGTCTTCCTCGAGGACTACGACATGGCCATCGGTCGCTACCTGGTCCAGGGGGTGGACGTGTGGCTCAACACCCCGCGCCGGCCCAAGGAGGCCAGCGGGACCAGCGGCATGAAGGCCGCGATGAACGGTGCCCTGCACCTGTCCACCCTCGACGGATGGTGGGCCGAGGCCTACCGGCCGGACGTGGGATGGTGCATCGGCGGTGGCGAGGAATACGTGGACGTGGAGTACGGGGACCGGGTGGAGGCCAGCGAGCTGTACGACCTGCTCGAAAACGAGATCATCCCCCTGTTCTACGACCGGGGGACCGACGGCCTACCCCGGGGCTGGATCCAGGCCATGAAGGGATCGATGCAGCAGAGCTGCCACCGCTACAACACCGCCCGGATGGTGCGCCAGTACGCCGTGGAGATGTACCAACCGGCCGACGAGGACACCCGGGCCCAGCGTGCCAACGGCTACGAGCGCGCCACCGCGCTGGCGGACTGGCGCCGCCGGATGGCCGCGGACTTCCCCTCGGTCTCCATCGTGTCGGTGGACGAGACCAGCGGCGGCTCGCTGCGGGTCGGGGAGCGGCAGGAGGTCACCTGCCGGGTCGATCTGGGGCACATCCAGGCCGAGGACGTGAGGGTCGAGGTCTACCACGGGGGCGTGGACACCCACGGCGAGCTGGTGGACGCGGACCGCGTGCCCATGGAGTTCATCGGCGCAGGTGAGGACGGCCGGGCGACCTACCGCGCCGAACTGGCCTGCAAGCGCAGCGGTCGCCGCGGATTCTCCGTCCGCGCCTACCCCTACCACGACGACCTCCCCCACTACCTGGACACCCGCCTGATCGCCTGGGGCTAGGAACCTGTCGGGGATTGATCCACGACAGGCTCCTCCCGTGCCCAGGCCGTACGCGACCGGCCGCTGGCCCCGTGGAATGCCACCCCCGGCAACGCGGGGACCGGTACCGAAAAGACTGGGCGCAAGGGGGCTGATGCGCCGCAAGCTACGCAC
>CAZITQ010000144.1:0-24627 GCA_964542165.1 uncultured Rickettsiales bacterium | reverse complement strand
TTTAAGGGAAATCAGGCTTCGCCGTTTTCTATTCGTGAACTATCCGGGCTAGGAAGGCGCCTGCGACGCGAGCTCGTTGATGTCCTTGCAGTCCAGCCGCGGCTTCGGGGGATCACCGACCGTGTGCCCGAGCGCGAAGGCGATCATCGCTCGGCCGAGCTCCGGGGTGGACGTGGCCTTGCCCAGCGGGCGGAGCAGGGGGACCAGGGGCAGGGCCGCCACGGTCGTCCATCGATAGAGGCCCACGTTGTGCCGCACACCGCGTTTGGGGACGATGAGGCTGGGTCGGAACACGACCGCGCCGCCGAAGCCCATCTCGAGGATGGCGTTCTCGGTGCGGCCCTTCACGCGGGCCCACATGACGCGACCCTCCTCGGACTCGTCGGCCCCGTCTCCCGAGACGAACACGAAGCGCACTTCGGGGCTCTGATCGAGGAGCACCCGCGCGGCAGCCAGCGTGTAGTCGTGGGTGATCCGGCTGTACTGCTGCTCGTCCAGCCCCGACGACGGGATTCCGATGCACCAGAAGCAGGCGTCGACCCCACGAAGCGCGGAGGCGAGGGCGGTGAAGTCCGAGAAGTCATCGTGGACGAACTCGCGCAGCTTGTCGTGCGTGCGCTCCATCGGGCGGCGGACGACGCACCGGACCTCGGCGATGGCCGGGCTGTCCAGGCACTCGAGCAGCACACCAGCACCGACGGTCCCGGTGGCGCCGAAGATCACGACAGAGGTCATGGCCGCTTCCTCCACCTTCCAGCGACGAGGGAGGTCGAGTCGCCCCACGCCATTCCCACGAGATCATAGCTGACCTCGGTCAGTCGCCGGGCCATCTCGAGGTCGCGGGCGGCGGGATTCGGCGTGCGGGCGGAGGACGGCCCGGCGGCGGCGGCTGTGTCCGAGCTCAGCCGGCGCCTACCACCACCAGATGACGATCGCGGCGGTGAGGATGAGCAGCCCGACCGAGAGGTAGCGGTAGTTCTGCCAGATCGGCTTGCCTTCGAGCTCCTTGGTCTCGTCGCGCCACAGCTGCGGGCGCCAGACCAGGTTCTCGATCGCCTCGGCGTCCTTGGGCTGGGTGACCAGGCTGATGACTGCCAGCAAGACGAGACCGAGGCCGAACAGGATGATGGCCGCGTAGAGGAAGTGCAGGTCGAGCGCGCCCTTGATCTCGATCAGGAAGAAGCCGGGCAGGCCGACACTCAGGCCGGCGATGAAGGTCCAGAAGGCCGCCGACGGGGTGGTGCGGCGCCACAGGATGCCCATCAGGAAGATCGCGACGACCGGAGGCACGGTATACGCCAGGATCGACTGGAAATACTTCCACAGCGAATCGAAGCGCGCGATCTGGGGCGCCCAGATGATGGCGACGACCATCACGATGCCCGTGACCACGCGGCCGATCATCACCAGCTGCTTCTCGGTGGTCTGCGGGCGCAGCGGGCGCACGAAGTCCATGGTCACCAGGGTCGACGACGAGTTGAGGATCGAGTCCACGGTGGAGGTGATGGCGGCGACCAGGGCGGCCAGGATGACGCCTCGGAGGCCGACGGGCAGCAGATCGAACACCAGCGTCGGGAACGCCTGGTCGGGCTTCTCCAGATCCGGGTAGAGATAGAGGGCGAACACGCCGGGCAGCACCATGATGAAGAGCGGCGGGAGCTTGAGCAGGCCGGCGAACAGCGCGCCCCAGCGACCGTGGTCGAGGGTCTTGGCGCCGAGCGTTCGCTGGACGATGAGCTGGTTGGTCATCCAGAAGTACATGCCGATGATGAGCACCCCGAGCAGACCCGGCCAGGGCAGGAAGGGATCGTCGAGGGGTTGCACGATGCTCAGCGCGCCCTCGGGGGCCACCGCCTCCACGGCCTCCCAGCTGGGCACGGCCAGGTAGGCGGCGACCATCACGATGATCCCGCCGATGATCAGCATGGTGCCCTGGATGGTGTCGCTGACCACCACCGCGCCCAGCCCGCCGGTGATCGACAGCACGCCCGCCAGCGACGCCAGGACCGCCACGCCGACCCACAGCGGGACGGAGGGCCAGAGAATCTGCACGACCAGCCCCCCGGCGTACAGGGCGCCCGCGCAGTCGAGGAAGATGCTGAGGAACACCAGCAGGGCCGCGAACGAGTAGCGCGAGCGCCGATCGAAGCGGCGCTCGAGGAACTCCGGCATGGTGAACACCCCGGAGCGCAGATAGAACGGCAGCAAGAAGAAGATGAAGATGACGAGGATGACCGCCGCCATCCACTCGTAGCTGTACACCGAGATGCCGTTGTCGTACCCGGCGCCGGCCATGCCGACGAAGGACGCGCCGGACATGTTGGTGGCGAACAGCGAGAAGCCGATCAAGGGCCAGATGAAATAGAAGGTCGGAGCGTACGTTGCCGTTCGTCGGACAGCATCTTCGGAGGGGACCGCGATGACAGGGGAATCCAGACTCCACAGCACACTCGCTCAGCTCGAAGGCGCGGCCAAGCTCGGCGAGATCAAGAAGATCGCCAAGGGCATCAAGATGGACCACGATCTGGCCGTCGCGCTGTGGCGGACGGGCCAGCACCATCCGCGGCTGCTCGCCGCGCTGCTCTTCGACAAGAAGCGGCTGGACCAGGCGTTCCTCGACTCCCTGGCGGCTGACCTGGAGGCGCACGAACCCGGCCAGCGCAACCAGATCTCGGAGTGGCTGCTGGCGAACCAGCTGAGCAAGGACAAGCGCACCCAGGTCCTGATGGAGGCGTGGGAGCACGACGCCTCCCCCGTGCTCCGTCGGCTGTTCTGGTACCACCAGGCACGCCTGCGCTGGACGGGGAGAACGCCGCAAGGCAACACCGACGTCCTGATGCAGTCCCTGGAGGCCAGGCTCGCTGACGAGGCCCCGGAGGTCCAATGGGCGATGAACTTCACCGCCGGATGGATCGGGATCTTCGAGGAGGAGTACCGCGACCGATGTGTTCGGCTGGGGCGAAGCACGGGGCTCTACAAGGACGAGAAGGTCGCCAGGAACTGCACGCCCTCCTATCTGCCGGAGTTCATCCGCATCGAGGTCGACAAGCGGTCTGGCTGAACTGCGGCCATCGAAGGGTGGCGAGCAACCCGTCGGTACTCCGGCCGGAGCACCTCTTCGAAGGTCCCTGGCTCAGCCCGCGTCGGTGTTGAGGGCGCGCACGGGGCGGCCCTCGATGTAGCCGCGATATCCGACGGGCTCGAGCTGGAAGCGCGGGCCGGCCCCGGCGTCCCACGTGTAGCCGATGGCCTCGGGTTGGTAGCCCTCGATGGCCTGCCACAGCCCGCCGATGGCCTGCTCGAAGTCCTCGTCCTCGAAGGGCGGCCCCTGGAAGACGAGCATCTTGCACGCCGGCAGCGTCAGGGTGTGGAAGCCGTCGGGCGGCTCGACGTTCACATCGCTCGCCACCTCGACGCCCTGCACGTAGGTCGAACACCCGTCCGGCCGCAGCGTCTCGGGCAGCCACAGGCCCATGGGCTCGTGCAGGGCCTGTTCGATGGCGCCGAGCTGTTCGAAGACTTCGCATCCCAGCTCGTTGACGTACTCGAAGTAGTGCGTCGCATCTTGGGCGGGCTTGAAGATCAGCTTTCGCTCGGGCCGCTCCATGATCTGCACGAACACCACATCTTGCTTCCTGTTCGTCATGACTTCTCCTCGCCTGGACATCTGGGCTGGCAGGAAGAATTCCTGCCTGGCCCGGGTCTTGCGGAAGCTCGTCGGTGAGACGCCGAAGTGACGAGAGAACGCACGCGTGAAACCCTCGTGGGAGTCGAACTCGTAGTCCAGGGCCACGTCGATGACCCGCGCGTGGCCGCCGTGCAGCGTGTGTGCTGCCGCTGCGAGCCGTCGCTGTCGGATGTACGCGAACGGGCTCTCGCCCGTGAGGTCCTTGAACATCCGAGACGCGTAGTACACCGAGTAGCGAGCCTGCCTGGCCAACGCCTGGATCGTGATGGGCTCGTGCAGGTGCGCATCGATGTACGCGCGCATTCTGTGCACCGCCTGGCGCTTGTCCCAGGTCGTGGCCATGGTTCGCTGTCTCTCCTTGCGCTTCCACATCGCAAGATGTGCCATCGCTCGTATACGATCTTGACCGGCGCTGCGAAAACCCAATCCAGGCCCCCCGAGCGCTCCTGGCTCGTCGGCGATCAGGCCCGGGCGTCGGCCTCGCGGACCTCGGACCGCGACGATCCTCCGAAGGTCCGGTAGAGCACGGGCAGGACCACCAGCGTCGCCAGGGTCGACGTCACCACCCCACCGATTACGACGGTCGCCAGCGGTCGCTGGACCTCGGCGCCGACGCCGGTGTTCAGGGCCATCGGCACGAATCCCAGGGCTGCGACCAGCCCGGTCATCAGCACCGGACGCAGGCGGGTCTCGGCGGCGGCGCGGATGGCGTCGGCCAGGTCCCGACCGGCCGCCCGGAGCTGACGGATGCTCGACACCAGCACGAGCTGGCCCAGCACCGACACCCCGGAGACCGCGATGAAGCCCACCCCGGCGGAGATGGAGAACGGCATGTCGCGTAGCCACAGCGCGGCCACCCCGCCGACCGCCGCGAGGGGCACGCCGGTGAACACGATCGTCGCGTCGCGGGCGCTGCCGAACGAGAGGTACAGCAGGGTGAAGATCAGCGCCAGCGCGATGGGGACCACGATCGCCAGGCGCTCCTGCGCCCGCTCCAGGTGCTCGAACTGACCTCCGTAGCGCACGTAGTACCCGTTGGGCAGGTCGACCTCGGCGGCGATGGCCCGGCGCACCTGGGCGACGAACGTGCCCAGATCCCGGTCCTCGACGTTGGTCTGGATGGTGATGCGCCGCTTGCCCCACTCGCGGTGGATCGTCGACGGTCCCTCGACCACGCCGATGTCGGCGACCTGCCCCAGGGGCACGCGCTGGCCGTCCGGCGTGCTCACCGTCAGGCGCTCGATGAGGCGGGGATCCTCCCGGTACCGCTCGTCGAGCCGCAGGGCGAGGTCGAAGCGCATCTGCTCCTCCATCACCTCGCCGACGTGCAGCGTCCCCAGCGACTCCACCAGGGCGAGGACCTCGTCGGCGGGGATGCCGAAGCGGGCCGCCGCGGCGCGGTCGAGTTCGATGCGCAGGATCGGTTGCCCGGTGACCTGCTCGACGGTGACGTCCGCCGCGCCCGGGACCGCCTCGACGGCGCTCTGGACCTGGCCTGCGTAGGTCTTGAGCACCTCGAAGTCGTCGCCGAACAGCTTGATGCCCAGGTCGGCGCGGATGCCGGCGATCATCTCGTTCATGCGCATCTCGATCGGCTGGGTGAAGATGCTGCGCATTCCGGGCATGCCCTGGAGCAGGTCGGTCATCTGCTCCACCAGCTGATCCTGGTCGCGCGCGCGCTCCCACTGGCTGCGGGGAGTCAGGGTCATGAACACGTCCGAGACCTCGAGGCCCATGGGATCCGTCGCCACCTCGGCGGTGCCGGTTCGGGTCCAGATGTGGGCGATCTCGTCGGGGAACTCGCTCAGCAGCAGACGCTCGATCTCGGAGCCGTAACGCACCGACTCGCCCAGCGAGACGCCGGCCAGGCGGACGGTGTTGACCACGATCGCCTGCTCCCGCAGCCGCGGCACGAACTCCGAGCCGAGCCGGGTGGCCAGCAGCCCGGAGCCGATCACGAGCACGACCGCGCCCACCAGCACCCTCGACCGCCGCGCCAGCGCCCAGCCCAGCACGGGCCGGTACGCCCTCTGCAGCGCTCGTACCAGGGCGGGATCCCGGTGCGCCGGGCGCCGCTTGAGTACCAGCGAGGCCAGCACCGGCATCAGCGTCAGCGACAGGATCATCGAGCCGGCCAGGGCGAAGATGACCGTCAGCGCCATGGGCTGGAACAGCTTCCCCTCCACCCCCTCGAGGGCCAGGATCGGCAGGTAGACGATGGCGATGATCAGCTCGCCGAACAGGGTGGGTCGGCGCACCTCGATGGCCGCGTCGCGCACCACCTCGCGCACGCTGCGGCCGCTGCGGTCCTCGGCCACCCGGCGCGCGGCGTTCTCGACCATGATCACCGAGCTGTCCACCACCAGCCCGAAGTCGATGGCCCCCAGGCTCATCAGGCTGCCGGCGATGCCGAAGCGCAGCATGCCGTTGAAGGCGAACAGCATCGACAGGGGGATGGCCAGCGCCACGATGACGCCCGCGCGGACGTTGCCCAAGAACATGAACAGGACGGCGATGACCAGCAGCGCGCCCTCGAGCAGGTTGTTGCGCACGGTCCGCAGCACCATGTCGACGAGCTCGGTGCGGCTGTAGACCGGCTGGAGCGTCACCTCCGCGGGCAGGCTGCCCTGCACCTCGGCCAGGCGGTCCTCCAGCCGCCGGGTCAGGTCCCGGCTGTTCTCGCCCATGAGCATGAAGCCCAGGCCGAGCACGGCCTCGCCCTCGCCGCCCGCGGTCACCGCGCCGCGGCGGATCTCGTGGCCCTCCTCGACGCGGGCCACGTCGCGGACGGTGATCGGGACGCCTTCCCGCGCGGCGATCACCACCCCTTCGATGTCCTCGATCCCGCCCACCAGGCCCACGCCCTGGACGATCTGCGCCTCCCCTCCCCGGTCGACGACGCCGCCGCCCGCGTTGGCGTTGTTGGTACGCAGAGCAGTCGCCACGTCGTCGAGGGTCAGCTCGTGCTTGATCAGCAGCTCGGGGTCGAACACCACGTGGTACTGCTTGTCGTACCCGCCCCAGGTATTGATCTCCGCCACCCCCGGCACCTGCAGCATCTGGGGCCGGACCACCCAGTGGTGCAGGGTGCGAAGCTCCTGCGCCGACAGCTCGTCGCTTTGCACCAGGTACTGGAAGACCTCGCCGAGCCCGGTGGAGACCGGCCCCAGCGACGGGCGCTCCACCCCCTCGGGCAGGGCCACGGCGGCGAGCCGCTCGCCCACGACCTGGCGCGCCAGGTAGACGTCGGTGTCGTCGTCGAAGATGGCCGTGATCTGGGCGAAGCCGAACTTGGACAGGGAGCGGACCTCGGTGAGCCCGGGGAGGCCGCCGATGGCCTGCTCGAGGGGGGCGGTGATCTGACGCTCCACCTCCAGGGGCGACAGGGCCGGCGCCACGGCGTTGATCTGTACCTGGACCGGCGTGGTGTCGGGGTAGGCGTCCAGGGGCAGATCGCGGAAGGAGACCAGGCCGGCCACGATCAGGACCGCGGCGGCGATCAGGACCACGCCGCGGTGTCGAAGGCACAGGTCGATCAGCTGGCTCAGCACGGCCTAGTCCCCCTTGGGCGCGTGCACCTCGCAGCACCCCGCCCCGATGGATTCGCGCATCAGCTCCGTGCGCAGCAGGAACGCGCCGGTGGTGACCACCGCCTCGCCGTCGCGGATCGCGCCGGACACCTGGACCCGCTGTCCGTCCGACCGCTCCGTCTGGACCGTCCGGGGCTCGAACACCCCGTCGCCGACCCGCACGAACACCACCTCCTCGTCCTCGACGCGCTGGACCGCCTCCAGGGGCACGGTTGCGCTGTCCTGGGGGAGCGCCACCTCCACCGTGGCGTGGGCGAACTGCCCCGAGCGCAGCACCCCGTCCGGGTTGTCGATCTCCGCGCGGGCGGTGACTGCGCGGGTGCGCGGGTCGACCTCCGAGGCGATCCAGGTCACCGTGCCGGCGAAGGTCTGGCCGACCACGCCGTCGACCTGGACCTCCACCGGCTGCCCGGTGCGGATCACGGCCGCGTCCCACTCCGGGACGTCGAGCAGCGCCCACATCACCGAGGTGTCGGCGACGGTGGCCAGGGAGTCGGCCGCGCCGGCGTAGGTCCCGATCAGCGCCGGGCGCCGCACGATCGACCCGCTCAGGGGCGCCACGACCGTGAAGCGGCCGTTGCTGGCCCCCTGCTTCGCGCCGCTGAGCCGCAGCGACTGGTCGACCGCCCGCAGCTCGGCCTCGGCGCCCTCGAACTCCTGCCGGGCCAGCTCCACCCGGCGCTGGGAGGTGACCGCGTCGGCGAACAGGGCCTCTTGCCGCTCCAGGTCGGCGCGGGCGGCCTCCACCCGCTCGACCGACGCGCCGCGCCGGGCCTGCAGGTCGCCAACGTCGGCGCTCTCGAGGGTGAACAGCCCCTCGCCGGCCTTCACCTGCTGGCCCAGATCCACGGCGATCGAACGCACGATGCCCTGGACCGGGGACCGGACGTCGGCCGTGGCGTTGCGGTCGAAGTCGATGCGCGCCGTGCACGACACCTCGAGGCCCAGCGATCCCGTCGTGGCCGGCACGGTCTCGATCCCGGCGGCGCGCTCGATGGCGACCGAGCCGAGGCGGATCACCGTCCCGGACGGCGCCACGCTCGTCGTGGTCGTCGGCGTCGCCGCCGCCTGGACGGCGTGCTGGTTGATGGGGTCGTCCGGCGCCCGCATCGGGTTGCACACCGGGCACACCGACTCGGGGAAGCCGTGCTCCTCGCACCAATCTCCCGCGGCCTTGAACTCCGGGATCAGGGACGGGCTGCACACCGTGCACATGGACTCCGGCAGCCCGCACCCCCCGCACCAGTCCGCCGGATCCCCCACCCGCGCCGCGGCGGCATTTGCCGCGGCGTGCTGATTGACCGGATCGTCCGGGGCCCGCATCGGGTTGCACACCGGGCACACCGACTCGGGGAAGCCGTGCTCCTCGCACCAGTCCCCCGCGGCCTGGAACTTCGGGATCAGCGAGGGGCTGCACACGGTGCACATGGACTCGGGAAGCCCGCACCCCGCGCACCAGTCCGCGGGATCACCCACGCGCGCCGCGGCGAGATCCGCCCCAGCGTCCGGTCGTTCGCCCTGGGTCGAGGATCCTCCGCAGCCCGCCGTCGCCAGGGCGACGCCGAGCAGGATCGTGATCGGAAAACGCATGAGTCCAGCTCCTTCGTCTGACGGACGCGAGACCTCGGCGGGCGCGGATCGCCCGCACGGTCAGCGGCCGTGTTCCCGGTGGTGAGTCAGGTCAGACGGAGGCGAGTTCTGGAGGGATGAACAGCCGCTCGCAGGTGCCCACTGCTCGCCGTTCGGCCGGTCCACAGAGCGCCCCGGCGATGTCGTGGACCGGCGGAAGCAGGGCGACACCGTGGGCGATGGCGACCAGGCCACCCGGGCAGCACGGGCAGTCGTCGCACCCCGCGGGGCAGGGCCCGTCGGACTCTCCGGCAGGGCACCCGTGCGCGCCGTGGTGGCCGTCCGATTTCTCGGCGGTTGCCCGGGTGGGCGCCTCGCACGGGCAGGCGTTCGCACAGCTCGGGCCGGGTTCCTCCGCGGTCGGTGCCGCGGGCGCAGCGCCGGCCAGCAGGTGGACCAGCAGCGAGCACGCGAGGATGGGCCAGAGCCTGGACATCCCGTGTAGTCTACGGTCCAGACGCGCTGTCTTCAAAGATCGGACGCACGTCTCGCGGAGGACCGAGCCCATGGGTAGGGCGCTGGGGCGGAGCCGAGGGTTGCCGGCCAGGTGGGCGTGGCTCGCCTGCGCCGCGTGCGTCCAGCTCGCGCTCGGCTGTCCGTCCACGCCGTCCGACGACGACGACATCGGCGGGGACGACGACACCACGGCCGACGGGTTCGACGGGGGCGAGGGCCGGGAGGCGCCGCTATCGGTCCAGCTCCACCTGCACGGATCCCTCAGCGAGGGGGACGCCACGATGATGTGGCACACCGCCCAGGCCGAGCTGCACGGTGTGGACGTCCTGTGGTGGTCGGATCACGACAACATGATCCAGATGTGCACCCGCGCCGGCGGCTATGACTTCGACGGCGGGGCGTTCACCGAGGACATCGAGCGGGTCGGCCTGCCGGCCACCCACGGCGTGTACCCGGTCACCGACGACCTGGCGTCGCTCGAGTCGGTCCTGCTGCCCGGCGGGCCATCGGGGACCGGCCACCACTGGCGACTGTCCGGTCACGCGCCCCAGGGAGATCCCGACTGGCACCAGGCCCGGTTCGAGTACGCCGTGGAGGAGCCTGCGTCGTTCCAGCGGCTACCGATGATGGCCGGCGTCACCGAAACGCTGGCGATCCGCACCCTGCAGCCCCTGTCCGACGACTGGCAGTTCCGGTTCACGGTCGGACTCAGCGGCAACATGGCCGGCACCCGCAACGGGATCACCTACTACCTCTCGGGGGTCGACCTCTCCGCCACGAGCACCGACGACCACCTGTTCGTCCCGCTGGCGGCACCCTCGGAAGGGGACTGGACCGAGCTGGAGCTGCCGCTGACGGCCACCGCGGAGGCCTTCGCCGAGGGGGACGACCAGTCGGGGATGGACTACGCCTTCGAGCTGTGGCTCCGGGACGGCGCGGCGGCGACGGTGGACCTGGACGACCTGTCGTTCGCCTGGTCGCTGGAGGGGGAGCCGCTGCGCGACTACCAGGGCCAGGTGCTCGCCGAGCGGTACTCGGACGGCTCGGTGATCCACTACGTGGGCCAGGAGATCACCCTGGTGGAGGGCAAGCGGCACGTGAACCCGCTGGGGGCGGAGCCCGTGCCGCTGGTGGACTACTGGACCACCGGCGAGATCCCCTTCGAGGACGCCACGGCCCACGCCCGTGACCACGGCGCCCTCGCCCAGTGCAACCACCCGTTCGGATCGGCCACGGTCATCGAGTACGAGGGTGCCGACGCGGACCTGCAGGTAGAGCTGCTGGCCGAGGAGTGGATCGCCGCGGACGTCCACGGCTGCGACCTGGTGGAGGTGGGCTACCGGGCGCGGGTGCTCGACCTGCCGCACCTGCTGATGTTCTGGGACCGGCTCGCGGCGGCCGGGTACCCGCTGACCGGCGTGGGCACCACCGACCACCACTGGGCCAGCGACTGGCTCGACTCGCCCAACCCCTTCCAGACCTGGGTGTTCCTGGACGAGCCCTCCCGCGGGGGCATCGCCGATCAGCTCGGGGCCGGCAGGGCGTTCTTCGGCGATCCGGGACCGTTCGTGGGCCAGGATCCCTTGCTCGACCTGTGGACCGAGGACGGCGCGGTCATGGGCCAGGTGCTGGCGACGGAGGCGGACCAGGTGCTGCACGTGGAGACCGGAACCATCGACCCCGGCTGGACGTTGCGATTGGTGGTCGACGGCGACGAGGTCGAGACCCGGATGCTCGAGGGCGACGAGACCGACACGGTGTTCGAGCTCCCCCGCGGGGACGCGGGCACCGTCCGGGTCGAGCTGCTGGACCTGGATGGCGTCCCGATCCTGCTGTCCAACCCGCTGTACCTGGTGTGGCCCGGGGACGAGGTCCCGCCCCGGCGTCGCCCCTGATCGGGCCCCTACCCCGCCGGAAGGAGACCCTCGGACCGCATCCACTCGGCCGTGTCGCGCACGATCTCGCCCAGGGGGGTGATCCGGTAGTCCAGCACCTCCACGGCGCGGCTCGAGTCGCAGCGGATGTCGGAGCTGACCAGGAGGGCGAGCTCCGGCGTCAGGTCGACCTCGCGCCCGAGCAGCCGGTCGACGGGGGGCTTCAGGTGACCCATGATCCGCAACAGCCAGGCAGGAAGGGCCTTCGCCGGTGCCTTGCCTCCCACCTCGGCGGCGATGGCCTGGGCGAACTCCAGGAAGGTCGCCTCCGGCCCTCCGAGCAGGAACCGCTCACCGCGCTCCCCCCGGGACACGGCCGCGAGATGAGCTGCGACCACGTCGTCCACGTGACACCAGGTGGCCGTGCCCGGCCCCACTCCGGGCAGCTCACCCCGCGCCACCAGCCCGAACACCCGGATCCAGCCCTGCTGGTCCCCGGGGCCGACGATGTTGGCCGGGTTGAGCACCACGGCGTCCAGGCCCCGATCGATGGCCTCGTCCACCGCACGCTCCGCGTGGAACTTGCTGTGGAAGTAGTTGATGGGCGTGTCCAGCGCCGTGGATCCCACGGACTCGTCGAACCGTACCGCGTGTAGTCCGAACGCCGCCACCGACGAGGTGTGGACGAGCCGCCGCGCGCCGCGGTCCAGCGCCGCCGCACAGATGGCCCGCGTGCCCTCGATGTTGGTCCGATTCTGGCGCTCGTCATGGCGGCGCTCGTGGGCGGTGTCCGCCGCCACGTGGAAGACCACGTCCAGGTCCGGCGGCATCACCGCTCCCAGCGCCTCGGCGTCGGTCAGATCCGCCTCCACCCAGGTGATCGGGAGGTCGGCGAGGGGGCCCAATGTCGACGAGGCCCGGCGCAGGGCGGTGACCTGCCCGCCGTCGGCGCAGAGCCGCTCCACCAGCCGTCCGCCGAGGAAGCCGGTGGCTCCGGTCACGAATGCGTGGCGTGGTTTCATCGGGGTCAGTCTCTCATGAACCTCCCATCCTGTCGGCGGTCGGGGCAGAGACCTCGGCGAGCGTCCGTCACTGCCGGCCGGGTTCAGACGTCCAGGTTCCACCACTGCTGCATGAACTCGGCGAGCTCGGCCCGTGAGACCAGGCCGTCCTCGTTCCCGTCGATCCGTTCGAACTTGTGCGCCAGCCAGTGGTCCTGGGATTCGTCCACGGTCAAGAGGCCGTCCTGGTTCCCGTCCAGTTCCGCGAAGATCGAGTCCACCTTGGCTCCGATGAGCCCGTCATCGGCCCACGCGGGGGCCGCCCAGACCAGGGACAGGAAGGTGCATGCCATCAGGGTGCGGATCACGGTCACTCCTCTCGGTTGGGTTCACGAAGATTGACAATGTACATCTTGAAGGTTGACAGTGTCAATCTTGCTACCTACCGTGGGATCAGCGTGAGGAGTCCACGATGCCGAAATCCCCACCCGTCCTCATCACCGGAGCGACCGCCGGCCTGGGCAGGAACAGTGCGCGGGCCCTGGCGCGCCGGGGCGTCCCGTTGCTGATCGGCGGACGCCGTGCCGACGCGGCCCGGGAGCTCTGCGCCGAGCTGACCGGGGAACACGGCATCGACGCCACCCCCTTCATCGCCGATCTGGCCAGCCTCTCCTCCGTCCGAGACGCCATCGACGCGCTGGGGGACCGGCCCCTGGCCGCGATCGTCGCCAACGCGGGGATCATGACCGAGGAGGACGTGCACAGCGAGGACGGCTTCGAGCTGACGTTCGCGGTCAACGTGCTGGCCCATCAGCTGCTGCTCTCGCGCCTGGTGGGCCAGCTGGTGGCGGGTGGGCGGGTGATCGTGCTCAGCTCCGGGGTCCACGATCCGGCGAACAAGCTCGCCCGGCGGGCGGGTATCCCCCTCCCCCGCTGGGTCGGCACACACCACCTCGCGCTGCCCGACCAGGCTCCGCCCGATCTGCGACTGGAACCGGGCCAGATCCGCTACAGCACCTCGAAGCTGGGCAACGTGCTTCAGGCCCGGGGGCTCCAGCAGCGGCTGCGGGACCGCGGTAGCGACGTGGACGTGTTCGCCATCGACCCGGGCCTGATGGTGGACACCGATTTCATCGGCGGGCCCTGGGTTCGACGGGCGCTGATGCGGGGGATCGGTCGATTGTTGACCCCCTTCATCGGGAACATGCGTCTGTCCACGACCACCGCCGAGACCATCGCATCCCTGGTGTGCGACGACCGATGGCACGGGAGGGGATTCCAGTACCTGGACGGGATCGATCCAAAGGAGCCGTCTCCCGACGCGCTCCGCGACGACCTGGTACGGGACCTGTGGCGGGGTTCGGCGGAGCTGCTGGGTTCGGGATAGTCGAACCGGCGTGCTAGTGTCCGAGGGCGACGCCGGGCGCAGTGGCGCCCGCGGAGGTGAACCCCGTGCCCTACCCCGCGCGGATCGACCCGGATCGGCTCGGCCGGAACGCCCTCGAGGTCGTGGAGGCCCGCGGCTGGGACACCTGGTCCCTGCGGGACGTGGCCCGGTCCCTGGGCGTCAGCGTCAACGCGCTGTATCGCTACGTGGACGACCGCGAGGACCTGGTGGTGGCGGTGGGGGAAGCGGCCGCCCTGGACCTGGGGGCACGGCTGGCCGATGCCGAGGGCGACGGGGTGGTGAGGCTGATCGACCTCGCTCACCGCTACATCGCCTTCAGCGTGGAGCGGCCCCACGCGTTCTCCGCGTTCGTCCACGCGAAGCCACCGCCGGAGGATCCCCGTGTGTCCGCCTGGTTCTCCGTGATCCGGGAGGTCCGCCGGGAAATGGAGGCGCTGCTCCCGGAGGCCATCGTCGCGTCGACGTTCGCGTACATGGCGCTGCTGCGGGGCCGGGCCGAGATGGCCCGGGGGCCGACGAAGACCGCGGACCCCACCGATGGCCTCGCGGACGCGGTGAGAGCGCTGGTGCTCGGCTATCAGCAGCTGGGACCGGTCGCGTCACCGCTGCTGCCCTACCTGACCCGGTCCGGAACGTCCGCCGATCCCGACGGATAGTCCAGCGTCACCGGGGGCCGCCCGGGGCGGGCGCCACGGGGTGGCCGATCAGGCGTTCTCCTCGGACATGGGTATGAGGTTCCGGCACTTCTCCCACTCCACGATGTTGACCAGCAGCAGGCCGCCGGCGAGCAGGCCGAGGGCGACGACGGGGGGACGGCCGACAGCGAAGAACGCGGCGCCCATGGTCAGGGCCAGGATGGCGAATCGGGGCACCAGAGGGGTGCGGCTGGCAAACCAGACCGACGTGGACGTGGAGCCGACGAACAACAGGACGCCCGCGGCCAGGGTGGCGACGATGGGGGCCGTCAGTGGATCGTGGGGGTGGCCGAGGATCTTCTCGAAGCCGATCGAGACGGCGATGATGCCGCAGATCAGGGGGAAGTGGGGCAGGGTGTAGACATCGCGGCTCATCTTGCCCCGGTCCTCCTCGGCGGCGGAGGTCAGGCGGTCCTCGAGCCTCCCGGAGATCCAGCCGAAGTAGCTCCACCACAGCAGGCAGGTCACGGCCACGGCCAGCCCGCCTGCCCAGAGGATGTCGCCCGCCAGGTCCGCCTTGCCCACCGCGCTGGCCGAGACGATCAGGGATTCCCCCAGCGCGATGATCACGATCAGGCCGTGGCGCTCGGCGAAGTGCTCCGACCGGACGTTCCAGCTACGGAATCGACCCGCGACGCCGACCGCGATCATGTCGACCACGACAGTGCCGAGCCACCACCAGACGCGCACGGCGGGGTCTGCCAGCGCACCGATCACGACGAGTGCGAAGCCGATCGTGGAGATGGCGGCGACCACCACCACGGCGCGCCGTTCGCCCTCCTTGGTGCCCGCGATCACGAAGTAGATCCCCAGGCCGAGCACCCGTACGACGATGTAGGGCACGGCGAACCACAGCGCGCCCGCGGAGAACGCCAGGTCCGTCGAGGCGGCCATGACGAACGCGACGGCGGTGGCCACCAGGGTCGCCAGCCGGATCTCGGGACGGCGGGTGTCGGCGGCGTTGAGCGTCCAGGTGAACTGGGTCCAGGCCCACCAGATCAGCCAGAACGCCAGCAGCGCCTGGGCCGCGTGCTTTAGGTCCAGGTGATGGGCCACCATGTGGGTGACCTTGGTGATGGCGAAGACGAAGACCAGGTCGAAGAACAGCTCGACGAAGTCGGCGCTCTGGTCGTGGGGCGAGATCAGGTGACGCACGGCCGGATTGATTTCGATGCGTTTCATGGGGTTTGAGAATGGTGAGCGTCCGGGTGCCTGTCAACGGAGCCTTTCGGGTCGGGGCCCCGGGGCGCCCGCCGGTGGGCGGTCGTGACCTCCAGCGGGGTGCCAGCGGGGTGCCATCCGAATCACAGGCTGTTCACGACCGAATCGGGGCTGTGTCGTTCCTCGGGGAGTCGATTGGGCTGGTGGGGCCAGGTGCCACTGTCTGGCACCTTTCTTGTCTCGTGGTCCCCCACCGGCAGAGGATCCCGCCCCTCCCCGGACCCGTCAGCCCTTCATGTCGATCCACGCCCGGATCACCGCCTCGATCTCACCCCTGCGGGCTTCGATGTCGTCGAGGTGGGCGAGCTCGGCCGAGCGGGCCTTGGCGCCGTCACCCTCCAGCAGCGGGTGGTCGCCCGGGATCGTGGCGCCGGTGTGGAACATCAGGCTCACGCGCTTCTTGGCCCTGGGCATGAAGCTGGCGATGCAGCCGCTCGCTCAGACCGCCCGGACCACGACGCTGCGCCCCTGCTTCTCGAACGTCACCTTGCCGAGCCGCTCCAGGACCGGGGAGACGTAGGCGGCAAACCGGCCCCGGTAGCCCTTGCGCAGGCCGTACCAACCGCCGACAGGGTTGTCCGGGGATCGGCCCCAGGCCTCGACGGTGCCCGGTTTGACCTCGGCCTTCTCGTCCTTGTTGCCCAGTTCCATCCAGTCGCCGTGCGCGACGAGCATGGCGTGCAGGTCTTCCAGCGCGGAGAGCCGGTAGTGCAGCCAGGTCTTGCCGACCTGACAGTGCAGGACGCCCTTGTCCTCGTCGCGGTGCATGGTGAACTCGGCCTTGCCGAGGGGTGTGGTCAGGACCCAGGGATCTTCGGGGGTACCGCTGCCGCCAGACATATCTCTCCTCCTTGTTGGCCCGAACCCTAACAACATTCGGCGACCGAAGCCCGTTCCGAGGATGGCGTTCCCAGGACGGCCCTCGACGCGCGCCCACAGGGTGCGGCCGCGTTCGGACTCGTCCGCCCCCTCACCCGACACCAAGACGAAGCGCAGTCCGGGGCTCTGGTCGAGGAGCACACGCGCTGCGGCCCTCGTGCAGTCGTGGGTGACTCGGAGAACTGTTGCTCGTTCAGCCCTGTGGCTGGGATCCCGATGCACCAGAAACAGGCGACGTGCTCGGGCGTCAGTAGCTCGGTCGTTGGGTGCGACGGACGTCCTCTTCGAGGGCGACCAGCCCCCGGCCCGGAGGATCAGTAGCGCGAGCCAGCCGTCTCCCGCGGCAGGCGACTGCGGATCTCCGCCAGTTCCTCGGCCGTGAACGGCACGTTCCAGGCTCCCAGGTTCTCCTTCAGTCGTTCGACGCGCCGCGTGCCCGGAATCATGAAGATGTCGTCGCCCTGGGCCAGCACCCAGGCCAGAGCCACCTGGGCGGCCGTCGCATCCTTGCGGGCGGCGATGTCCCGGATCAACTCCACGAAGCGGACGTTCTCCGCCAGCGCCTCGTCGCTGAAGCGCGGATTCTCGAGGCGCCAATCGCTCGCGTCCAGCGACTCCCGGTCGGGGATCGCGCCGGTGAGGAAGCCGCGGCCCAGGGGCGAATAGGCGACGAAGGCGATGCCCAGGTCGCGACAGGTGTCCAGCACCCCGTCCCCTTCCACATCCCGGGTCCAGAGGGAGTACTCGGTCTGAATCGCGGTGATCGGGTGGACGGCGTGGGCCGCGCGGATCTGCTCGGCGGAGAACTCGCTGAGGCCGATCGCGCGCACCTTGCCCTGTTCCACCAGTTCGCTCAGGGCGCCGACGCTCTCCTCCACCGGCACCTCGGGATCGGGGCGGTGCTGGTAGTAGAGGTCGAGGGCCTCGACACCGAGGCGCTTCAGGCTCTTCTCGCAGGCCTCCCTCACGTACTCCGGGCGGCCGCTGATGCCCAGCCACTGGCCGTTCTCGTCCCGCTGCACACCGTATTTCGTGGCCACGGTCACCCGATCCCAGCGGTCCGAGAAGGCCTTGGACAGCAGCTCCTCGTTGTGTCCCTGGCCGTACATGTCCGCGGTGTCGAAGTGGGTGACGCCCAGGTCGACGGCGGCCTGCAGGGTCTGGATGTGGCCCGCCTCGTCGCGCGTGCCACCGTAGAACTCCGACATTCCCATGCACCCGAGGCCGATGCGGCCGACCTGGAGGGGGCTGTTGCCTAGCGTCGTGGGGGTATTGGTCATGGAAAGTTCTCCCGTGGTGATGGCTGATTCTAGGTTCGAATCTGCTCGGGTTCCTGCAACAAGAGGATTTCCGCCTCCTCGCGACGTGAGAGATCCTCAAGACCCGCGGCGCCTCGGTCACGGCCGCGGCATTCGATGTCGGGTACGAGAGCCCGAGCCAGTTCAGCCGCGAGTACGCGCGCTCGTTCGGGATCCCCCCGAGTCCAGAGCTGGCGAGCGATCCTGGCTGAACCTAAGGTCACCGTAGCTCCAGCCGACACACACGGGATCGCTTCTCGCGGGTCCACGTTTCGGCTGCGGCTCCACGAATCACCGCGGCAAAAGGAGAAATCATGTCGATCGGGAGACGCTTCGGGGCGGAAGTGATCGGGACGTTCTGGCTGGTCTTCGGGGGATGCGGTTCCGCGGTCCTGGCCGCCGGGTTTCCCGAGGTCGGAATCGGCCTGCTGGGGGTCTCGCTGGCCTTCGGCTTGACCGTGGTCACGATGGCCTACGCCATCGGACACATCTCCGGATGCCACCTCAATCCGGCGGTCACCATCGGTCTGTGGGCTGGCGGTCGCTTCGCCGGCAAGGACATCCTGACCTACATCGTGGCCCAGTTGCTGGGGGCCGTGGTCGCCGGCGGAGTGCTGTACGTCATCGCCAGCGGGGCCGCGGGCTTCGACCTCTCCGCCGGTTTCGCCGCCAACGGGTACGGAGACCACTCCCCCGGCGGCTACACGATGTTCGCGGCGCTGGTGGCCGAGGTGGTGCTGACCGCGGTGTTCCTGTTCGTGATCATGGGCGCCACCGACTCCCGCGCACCGGCGGCCCTGGCACCGCTGGCCATCGGCCTGGCGCTGACGCTGATCCACCTGATCGGCATCCCGGTGACCAACCTCTCGGTCAACCCGGCGCGCAGTACGGCCCCCGCGCTGTTCGTCGGCGGCTGGGCTCTGTCCCAGCTCTGGCTGTTCTGGGTCGCGCCGCTGGTAGGCGGTGTGATCGGGGCGGTGGCCTACCGCGGGATCGCCGCTGAAGGCCAGACCGACTGATCCCTCGCCGGGAGGTGGGACGGGCCGTCCGACCCGATCCGAGTCGTTTCAGGGGTAGATATGGATCGTGGATGAGGGCATGTCCTCGCCCGTCCTGCTACGCCCTGGGCCACGTCTTCCGGCTCCGCGGCTTGCTCCAGCTGCGCACACAGGTCGCCGTCGCCCCCCCCGACGGGCAGCCCTGCCAAACCAGGCACGCGGCGAATCCCACCAAGATCGCCCCTCGATATCCGCCTCGCACGGTTGTCTCACCTCCCGCCAGCTCCGATTCCGCGACCCAAGCACGCCACGGGTCACTCACGTCCTCCCCGGTTCAGTCCACCGGCCCCTGGACAATCCCCCTTGCGGCTCCTACTAATTCATCATCGAAGAAACGAATCACCCAATCCTGAGCGGGGAGAACGAAATGAGCGAAGACAAGCAGATCACGTGGGGCCGGTTCACCTGGCACGACCAGGTCTCGGACGCCAAGGACAAGGCCATCGACTTCTACACCCAGCTGATGGGCTGGGAGTTCGAGGACTTCGACATGGGGCCCCAGGGGGTCTACAAGATGTGGAAGGCGGCGGACGGTTCCAACATGGGCGGCTTCATGGACAAGCCGATGCCGGAGGCCCCGAACTTCTGGCTGGGCTTCGTCCAGGTGGAGAACGCGGACGAGACCCTGGCCCGCGCGACGGCCCACGGCGGGACGGCGCTGAGCGAGGTGATGGAGATCCCGGAGGTGGGCAGGGCGGTGACCATCAAGGACCCCCAGGGCGGGGTGATCGGCCTGTTCCAGCCCCTGCGCGAACCGTTCTCCACCGCACCCGACTGGCAGCCCCCCCGGCTCGCCGTCTGCTGGAACGAGCTGATGAGCGCGGACGTGGCCGCGTCCACGGCGTTCTACACCGAGGTGCTGGGCTGGCACGCCGAGGTCAAGGAGATGGCGCCCGGCGTGGACTACACCCTCTTCACCGTGGGTGGGATGATGGTCGCCGGCCTGATGCAATCGCCGCCGCCCCACGAGCAGATGACCTCGTGGATGGCCCACCTGTTGGTGGACGATCTGCGGCAATCCCTGAACAAGGCCAGGTCCCTGGGCGGCAAGGTGCACATCGAGCCCCAGGAGGTGCCCGACATGGGCGAGTTCGCCCTCATCGAGGACCCGACGGGAGCCTTCATCAACCTGTTCCAGGCGAGCGCTCCAGCCTGATTTCATCGCTCGAGCTCCCGGGCGTTGAAACGCCGGACCGCGGTCGCTAGCTTCCCTATCGACCCTGCCCCGCGCGGGGTAATGCGGGGGCCGCGCCTACCGCACCCATGGAAGGTGAGTCCGGTGAACATCAAGCCGCTGCGTCAGATCCAGCTCCGTATGGCCGCCGAGGGGTTGATCGACACTCCGTTCCTGCCCGATGACGATCTGTGGACCCTGACCCAGGACCTCATCGAAGCCTACCGGGCACGGGAACTCACCCTCGACGATCCCTACGATCCCGCAGACCGACGGATGCAGGACTTCATCGACGCCGAGTGCCGCCGGATGAAGGTGCGGGAGCCGCCGCGCCTGCCGCGACCGACCCTGCGACTGGACCGTGCTGGGCTGGCCCGGGAGCTGGCGCTGCCCCTGCACGGCAACGAGTTCCACAACCCGGTGCTCGACAGCTATCGGCTCACCAACGGCGTGCTGCACAATCCCCGGTCGGACCGCCGCACGACCCACGGCGGATTCCACGTGGCAGCGGGCGGGCTGCCGGTGCCGGGCGACAAGATCGAGGTGCCATTCGAGGCCTTCGTCCGGATGCTGCGCATCGCCCTGATCCCACCGGACGATCTGGCCGTCTTGCCGCTGACCTCGGACTGGGACCGCCCGGTCAGGACCTTCGTCTCGTTGCTGATGCGTCCGGTGGTCTGCCCCGAGATCCCCGGCCGCCAGCCGGCCCGCACCCTGGAGACCCGCTTCCACGCCCCCGGCGGACTGGTGGCCAACCTCGACTTCGTCGAGTCGATCTTCGGCAACGGCGGCCTGCCGCGCATCCCCGAGTACGACGCCGGGCTGGACTCCGACCACTGGACCGGCCACAGCGGCTGCGTGATCCTCGCGCCACAGCTGATGGGTCGGCACAAGCGTGCCCTGGGGCTGCCCCACTGGGACGAGGCCACCGAACGGCAGCGGCGGGATGGCGTGGCGTGGCGCGACGAGGGCGAGGTCTACAACGACGGCTACGCCTTCAAGATCACCCACCGCAGCGCGTCGGGCCAGGTCATCACCCTGATCGCGGACAACTACTTCGGCTACTGCAAGAAGGAGGTGAAGACGCAGATCGGCTTCTCGGCCAACCTCTACGGGATGGCCGAGGAGGAGCACGCGGGCGGAGCGCTGGCCTTCCCCAGCTTCCACCTGGGCAACTTCACCGACCTGGCGCATCGCCGTGAGCTGGAGGGCTACGAGTTCGAGGAGGCGCGGGCCCTGCTCGGCGACTCCTTCGTGCCCCAACCCGAGGGGCACGGCCGGGACCGCGACCACCCCGCGATCGTCTACGTGCCGGAACAGACGCGATTCTCGGTACGCGAGCAGCGGCTGGTCTTCACCCTCGGCGGGCACGAGGCCGAGCTGAAGCTGAGGCCCGGTGAGATCTACGTGCACCCGGCGGGCTACAAGGTCCAGCTCGCCCGCGACGCGAGAGGCCACCACTGGCACCTGGTGGGCACCCAGGCCGAGGGCACCTTCTGCCACAAGCCGTGCACGGTCTCCGGGGGCGGCAAGTCCGAGATCAGCAAGCGCCTCGAGGACGCGGTGATCTTCGGGCCGCTGTTCGTCGACGACTTGCAGAGCGACCTGGATCGAGTCGAGTCGATCGTCCAACGCGACTACGGCGACCGGATGCGCCCCGAGCTCCGGCCCGACTACAGCGGCCGGCCGAGCCGCCGGGTGCTCAGCGATCGCCGCTCGCTGGGCTCGGTGATCAAGATGTTCACGCCGTCGGAGAATTTCACCGACGAGTACAACGCCTGGCTGGCGTCGATTCCCAACCGGATCTGGCCGATCGTGTTCCTGCTCAAGCTGCACCACAAGCCGGACTGGGGCGACGACTGGCGTCGCAGGTTCAGCGTCGACGCCATCAACGGTGTCGCGGGTCACCGCCTGAAGTACCGCGATCGCGACGTGGTCAGCACCTACCTGAGGGTGGGTTACGACTCGAACGGCAACTGGCGCATCTACAAACTGCGACAGGACTTCAAGCCCGCCGCCAAGGTCCAGACCGAGGACGACATCTCGGTGTCCGTGGTGGTCCCGCGGGACTGGCTCGGCAACCTGGCCGCTACCAGCGACGAACCCTCCCAGAAGCTGGTGATCAACGCCGAGACGCGGCTCTTCCAGCGCCCCGACGAGGCGATCCACCGCGGCATCGACCGGCAGACCGAATCCGACATGGCATCGTCGGGATTGTTCAGCTCCAACTTCCAGCCGCTGACCCCGGAGGAGGTGCGGGCGGAGACCGAGGACCTCCTGCTGTTCGACCGGTACACGGCGCCGATGAAACGCCACCTCCTGGAGGGCGCGGATCAGGACCGGGACTGGGTGGTGGCCAGCGCCCGCCCCCGCATCGTCGACGGCGCGCCGACCAAGAACCCCCGCTACCTGCAGCTGAGACCCGATCTGCAGCGACCCATCGAGCCCTACCTGGCGCAGCTCGGTGCGCGGCTCCGCCGGCGGGTGCCCGCTGCGCAACCGGTGCCCTTCCCGGTCAACGCCGTCCTCACCGGGCGCCGCAACAACCCCGCGGATCCCGAACGCGGGATCCGGCCCCTGTGTGTCTTCGGGCCGATCCACTACCAGGAGCTGCCCGAGCTGTTCATGGACTTCGTCGCCAGCCTGACCGGCAAGAGTCCGTCGACCACGGGCGCCGGCACGGAGGGGGCGCTGACCAAGGGCCCGTTCAACATGCTGCGGGCCACCGCCGATCTCAACAACGCGCTCGTGGGCTATCTGCTCACGGGGCACGGAGGTTTCACCAGCGCCGCGGGATATGTGGGCCCCCACCACCGGGTGGACCACGACATCAGCCTGCTCGTGCCCGAGATCTGGTCGCGCCTCGAGCCGGAGCACCGGCGGCCCGATTTCCTCATCGAGCACGGGTACCTCGAGCAGGTCCGCGACCTGGATATCGACGGTCGCACGGTCAAGTCCAGCCGGCTCGGCTGGCGCATCACCGCCCGATTCGTCCGCGACGCGATGCAGTCGATCTTCGACCACCCGGATCGGGTCTTCACCACGCCGATGCTGCGCCCCGAGCAGCAGGATCTCGCGATCTTCGTCGACGGTGTCGACAACATCGTCGAGGCCCAGCGCCGCGTCGCCCAGCAGTACCTGGACGACGGCGCGGTCGAGGAGGCCTGTCCGCCACTGCAGGCGCTGCTGCACATCATGGCCGAGGGCCACTTCGGGGACTGGGACGAGCATCACCCCGAGTTCCGCGCCATGTTCACCCGCGAAGCCCTGCTCGCCAGCGATTGGTACCGGGAGCGGCTGGAGATCCGCCAGGGCAACGAACGGTCGCTGTGGGCCCGCCACGTCTCCTCGCTCAGCCTTTTCCTCGCCCGGTACCCCGACGTGGAGGCTCGACCCCAGCTCGACCTCAGCAGTCGCCTGCGCCGGGCGAGGGCCCAGCTCGAACACGTCTCGCGCCCCGAGTACGTCGATGAGATCGTCGGGACCCTGGGGGCGGATCCCATGGGCGGAGCAGTCGTCGAAGGTCGTTCAGGGGACGTCTGAGGTCCTGCGAGGGGATTCGGTATTTCTGCCCGCGGTCTCGGTATGGATGTTGCGGGGGCCTGCGCCACGGAGGTTCTCGCCATGACTCGTTTGACCGCGGTCTTCTCGATGGCCTGCATCGCCCTGCTGTTCGCCGGCTGCCCCGCGCCCTCCCACGACGACAACCACGGCGGCGGTGGGGGTGACGACGACGACGACGCCCCCTGCGAGCAGACCTATGGAGGGCACCAGGCCTGCAACGACGACTTCGGCTTCCTGTACTTCTGCGGTGACGACGGCGACTGCATCGAAGCGTCGGGTTGTGCGGCCGAGGACTGCTGCGTGCCCGGGGAGGGCGGTGACCAGTGGTGCGAGGCCACGTTCGGGGAGGACAGCTACTGCGCGATCGTCAACGACGACGGCCAGTGTACGTAGGCTGGCGGAATCGGGAGTCCGTCAGCTCGATCGCCCAATCGGAAATGCGACGACCTGCTGGAGCCGCCGAATTTTTACTTGACCAATCGGTCCACAATCACCAGAGTACCCCCATGGCGAGGCAACGCGAGTTCGAACACGACGAGGTGCTGGAGCGGGCCATGGGCCACTTCTGGCAGTTCGGGTACGAGTCGGCGTCGCTGCGCGACCTGCTGGAGGCCATGGGGATCGGCAGGCAGAGCCTGTACAACACCTTCGGGGACAAGCACAGCCTGTTCCTGGCCTGTCTACAGCACTACCGGGAGCGTGCCGAGCGCTTCGTCCTCGACCCCTTGCGGTCACCCGACGGTGGCCTCGAAGCCATCGAACACCGGGTCCGGGATTCGGCCGTGGGTTTTGCGGCCGAACCCCGCCGGGCCTGTCTGATCTTGAACTCGTCCATGGAGCTGGCCCCCCACGACCCCGAGGTCGCGGCCGTCACGGACGGGTTCATCGTGGACTTCAAGGACGGTTTCGCCGTCGCGCTCCAGGTCGCCAACGACCGGGGAGAGCTGCAGACCGACGACATCGAGACCACCGCCTGGCGGCTGACCAACGCCGTGCTGGGTATGGCGCCCCTGGGCAAGGCGGGAGTTCCCGCCGACAAGCTGGCGGCCGTGGCCGAGCAGATCCTGGACACGCTGCGCCGCTGATATTTTT
>CAZITQ010000143.1:0-24942 GCA_964542165.1 uncultured Rickettsiales bacterium | reverse complement strand
TTGCCGGCCACGAGGACTCGTTATCAACCTGTGAAAGAGCGTCAACCTTCGAGAGCTAATGTAGGGTCGCGTCGGTCGTCCGTCAACGACGGATCGCGTGAAAAAACGGGGACTTGAAGAGACCCGCAGACGCGCGGGATTTGGCTCGTTCTTTTTCTTTCAACGCAAAGTAAACCCGTCCAGCCGCCCCCGACGACCCCGGCAAAAACCTCCGTCATGACGTCGGCCTACGCGTGTTCGCCTCCGCGAATTCGTTCTTTTGAAAAGCGGCGCGCCCCACCCTCATCGGAGGCGGTCCGGGGCTCCGCTGCGGGTGGGACGCGCACAAATGCCCGTCATGACTACGTACGTCGGTCACGTCGAACGATCGTTCGAGAATCCGGACGGCCGAGGGGGTCGGTGAGCGGGGCTCAGGTCTCGTCGTCGGGCAGATCCGCCAGCACCGCGTCCACGGCGGCGCGCTGGTTCTCGGCCTCGACCAGCCGCCCCCGCTCCTTGTCCACCACGGCCGGCGGCGCCTTGGCCAAGAAGCCCTCGTTGGCCAGCTTCTTGGCCGACTGGGCGATCATCTTGTCCAGCTTCGCCCTCTCCTTGAGCAGGCGGGCCCGCTCCTCGGCGGGGTCGAAGACGCCCTCCACGTAGACCTCGAGGTCGCCCACCACGTCGGTGGCGGTGGTGGCGCCCCGCTCGGGTGCGTCGGACACCTCCACCGTCGATGCGAAGGCCTGGCTGACGATGTGGGGTTCCAGCTGCCGCAGGACGGCCTGGTGCCCCGACGGCGCCTTGATGGACACCGGCAGCTTGCGCTTGGGGGGGATGTTGTACTTGGCGCGGATGTTCCGGATCGCCCGGATCACGTCCTTGGCCAGGGCGAACTCCTCCTCCACGACGTCGTCCTCCCACCCCGGATGGGCCTCCGGCCACAGGGCGTGGATCACCATCTCCGACGACGGCAGGGCCTCGTCCAGGCCCCGGCGGGGGATCTGGGCGTTCAGACGCTCCCACAACGCCTCGGTGATGAAGGGGACGAAGGGGTGGAACAGGCGGATGATCTGGTCGAGCACCAGGGACACCACGGTCCTCGCCACGGGCGCCCGCGCCTCGTCGAAGAGCCGGGGCTTGATCATCTCGATGTACCAGTCACAGAAGTCGGACCAGAAGAACTCCCGGGCCGTGCCGATGGCCGCCGAGGGGTTGTAGCGCCGCATGTGGCCGTCGGTGGCGCCCACCGTCCGGCTCAGCCGGGACAGGATCCAGCGGTCCTCGTGCTCCAGCTCCTCCCAGCTCAACGGCTCCCAGCGGTGTTCCCCCACCGACAAGAAGGCGAAGCGGGCGGCGTTCCACAGCTTGGTACAGAATGCGCGCCCCACGTCGAAGCGGTCGCTGATCAGGGTCGCCTTGGGCAGCGACTCGAGGGTACCCAGGACGTCGAACTCCCCGCCCGTGCGCGGATCGATGAAGGTGAACACCGATCGGCCGTGCTTGGCGGTGGACAGGTCGATGAGCTCCTCCTCACCTTCCGGGGAGAAGGGCGACACGGCCTGGACCGGAAGGCGAATGTCCTGGGTTCCGCTCTGCATCTCGCACAGCACGTAGCGCAGCGCGTCGGCGCCGTAACGGTCGATGATGTCCACCGGGTCGATCCCGTTGCCCTTGGACTTGCTCATCCGTTCACCCTTGCCGTCCTGGATGTTGGCGTGGATGAAGCAGTCGGTGAAGGGCACGTCGCCCAGGTTGTACAGCCCGGCCACGAGCATCCGGGCCACCCACAGGGTGATGATGTCCCTCGCAGTCACCAGGCAGTCGCCGGGGTAGTAGGTGTCCAGCGACGACGCCTGCCCCGCGGACTCGCCCAGGGGGATCTGCCCGTCGCCGATCCGCGCCCCCGCCGGATCGGGCCAGCCCTGGGTCGAGAACGGCCACAGCGCGCTGGAGAACCAGGTGTCCAGCACGTCCTCCTCCCGCCGCAGTCCCAGCCGTTCGAACCGCTCCGCCAGCCGTTCCTGGGCCGCCTCGCCCCGGGGGCACACCTGGGCGTGATACGGCCCCTCCCCCTGGAGGGTACCGGCGGCGTCGGCGTCCAGTACGCGGTCGTCCGGCGTCCCGACGCGCACCTCCACGTCGTCCCGCTCGCCGGCGAGGGCGGCGACGATCTCGGTGATCCCGGCGGCGTCGGTGGACGCGGACCAGATGGGAATCTGGTGTCCCCACCACAGCTGGCGGCTGATGCACCAGTCCCGCTTCTCCCGGAGCCACGAGAGGTAGGTCGCCGCGTAGCGGTCCGGGTCGGGGTGGAAGGCCAGCCGTTTTCCGGTGGCGGTGGTCCAGCTGCCCTCGACGGCGTCCATCGCCGCCTGGGCCAGCCCTGGGGATCGGAACTCGTGAGGGGTCCCCCGGCCCATCGCCAGGCCGCCCTCCACGTCGGCCATCCGGATGAACCACTGCTTGGAGAGGTAGGGCTCGATGGGGGTCTTGGAGCGGTCCGAGTGGCCGATGGGGATCGCCCGGTCCTCGATGCGCTCGATGAGGCCCTGGTCCTGCAGATCGGCGAGGACGCGCTCCCGGCCGTCGAACCGGTCCAGCCCGTCGTAGGCGCCGGCGTTGGGATTCAGCGACCCGTCGGCGTGCAGGATGTTGACGATGTCGATCTCGTCCTTGTGCCGGGTCCACACCTCGTAGTCGTTGGGATCGTGTCCGGGGGTGATCTTCACACACCCGGTGCCCAGTCCCGGTTTGGCCCACTCGTCCAGGATCAGGGGGATCGGACGGTCCTGCAGCGGCAGGGTCACCATCCGGCCGTCCAGGGCCATGTCTCGCAGGGCCACCAGGTGGGGCAGCACGGTCAGCTGCCGCTCCTCCAGCCGGGCCAGCTCGGCTTCCGCCTCCGCCCGCTCCTTGGCCCCGGCGTCGGCCACCCGCTCCCGCGCCCGCTCCACCAGTCTGGCCAGCTCACCTTCGGGGTCCGGGTGGCAAGCGACGGCGGTGTCGCCCAGCATGGTCTCGGGGCGCGTGGTGGCCACCACCACGTGGGTCGGCTCCCCGGGACGGGGGTCGATCACCGGGTAGCGGATGAACCAGAAGTGGCCCTGCACGTCGACCGTCACGATCTCGTCGTCGGACACCGCGGTCTGCAGGTGGCAGTCCCAGTTGACCAGGCGGTTGCCCCGGAAGATCAGCCCGTCGCGGAAGAGCCGGAAGAACGTCTCGCGCACCGCGGCGGTGCACACCGCGTCCATGGTGAAGCGCTGACGTTCCCAGTCCGCGGAGCAGCCCATCCGCTGCTGCTGGGCCACGATGCGGGCCTGGTACTGGTCCTTCCAGTCCCAGATCCGCTGCACCAGGGCCTCGCGGCCGATGTCGTGCCGCGTCATGCCCTCGAGCTCGAAGAGCCTCTTCTCCACCACGGCCTGGGTCGCGATGCCGGCGTGGTCCGTGCCCGGCTGCCACAGGGTGTTCTCGCCCCGCATCCGGTGCCAGCGGATCAGGAAGTCCTGCATCACGTTGTCCATGGCGTGCCCCATGTGCAGGGCGCCGGTGACATTGGGCAGGGGCATCATGATGACGTAGGTCTGCTCCCGCTCGTCGGGCGTGGCGCGGAAGGCCCCCGCGTCCAGCCACCTGCGGGTGATGTCGGCCTCGGTGCCGGCGGAGTCGAAGTGCTTGGGGAATTCCTCGGACATGGTCGTTCCCGCGTGTACGGATTGATTTGATCAGGCGCGAGACTATGGATCAGCGCTGCGGCGATGTCGAGCGGAGGATGAAGATCCCGAACACCGCGTAGGCCAGCGAGATCAGCGGCATCGCCAGGTTGAACAGGGCGAAGGGGAGGTACGAGAACGTGGCCACGCCGAGGGCACCTGCCATGTAGGCTCCACAGCTGTTCCAGGGGCACAGCGGGGAGGTGACCGTTCCTGCGTCCTCCAGGGTCCGCGAGAGCATCCGCGGCTGGAGCCCGAAGTCGCCGTACGCGTCCTTGAACATCCGCCCCGGCAGGACGATGGCGAGGTACTGCTCGGCGATCAGGAAGTTGGTCCCCACCGACGCGAACACGGTGGAGGCGATCAACCCCCGGGTCCGGGTGACGCGGGTCAGCAGCGCCTCCAGCAGGACCTGGATGAAGCCCGCCCGCTCCAGCACCCCACCGAACGCCGTGGCGCACAGGACCAGGGCGATGGTGTAGGCCATCGACTCGATGCCGCCGCGGCCGAGGAGCTTGTCCACGGCCGCCGAGCCCGTCTCCGAGACGTGCCCCGCGTACAGCTCCAGCAGCATCGGTCCCAGCGCCATGTCCTGGAACACCATCGCGAGCACGACGCCGGCGAACGTGGCGATCACCAGCACGGGCAGGGCCGGCACCCGCAGCAGGGCCAGGCCGATCACCAGCACCGGAGGCAGCAGTAGCCACCAGCCCAGGTCCTGGCCGGCGGCCAGGCTCGCCCGGAACGCCTCCACACCCGCCGCATCGAAGCTCGCCGCATCCCCCGTGGTCACGAGCCCCAGCACGGTGAATCCCACCAGGGCCAGCACGATGGCCGGCACGGTGGTGTAGAGCATCGCGTGGATGTGATCGAACAGCTCCGCGCCGGCGATCCCCGGGGCCAGGTTGGTGGTGTCGGACAGGGGCGACATCTTGTCGCCGAAGTAGGACCCGGAGAGCACCGCTCCGGCGCTCATGGGGGCGGACACGCCCAGGGCCTCGCCGATGCCCATCAGCGCCACGCCCACGGTGGCCGCGGTGGCCCACGACGAGCCGATGGCCAGGGAGACCACGGCGCAGATCAGCACCGAGGCCGGCAGGAACACCCGGGGTCCCAGGACCGCCAGGCCGTAGTCGATCATCACGGCGATGGTGCCCGACGCGGCCCAGGCGGCGATGGCCGCGCCGACCACGATCAGGATCGCCAGGGCCTTGAGCGCGAGGGTCATGCCCTCCACCAGGCCCTTCTCGATCTCCCTCCAGGGGATGCCGATGACCAGGGCGATGATCGCCGCCGGGGCGATGGCGATCAGCAGCAGGACGGGCACGGCGTCGGCGGCGTCGAAGACGAGGATCCCCGACGAGATGACCGCTGCGGCGGCAGCGACGGCGAGCAGGGCCTCGAACAGGGTCGGCTTTCGGCCGCGGACCGACACGTCCCACCTCCCTTCCGCAGGCGTTGCCGGTATACCATACGCCGGTGCACCCCAGAGGGAGGCGGGCGGATGCTGGATCTGGCGCTCATCGACGAGGCGTCGAACTACCTGGAGGGACGGATCCGTCGCACGCCGATGGAGCCGGCGCCCGCCCTCTCCGACAGGCTCGGCGTGCCCGTCACCCTCAAGCTCGAATCCCTGCAGGTGACCGGCTCTTTCAAGGTCCGGGGGGCCTGGTTCCGCCTCGGGCGCCTGAAGCCGGACGAACGCCTGCGCGGGGTGGCCACCTGCTCGGCGGGCAACCACGGCAAGGCGGTGGCGTTCGCCGCCCGCGCCCTGGGCATCCGGGTCCGGATCACGGTCCCCCGAACCGTCGATCCGGTGAAGCTGAGCGGCATGGAGCGCCTGGGCGCGGACGTGGTGGTGGCCAAACACGACGGCTACGACGACACCGAGATCGAGGCCCGGCTCGACGCGAAGGAGCGCGGCCTCCCCTTCGTGTCGGCGTACGAGGACGACGAGATCCTCGCCGGCAACGGCGGCACCCTGGCGCGGGAGATCATGGAGGACGCGCCGGACACCCGCTGGGTCGCGGTCCCGGTGAGCGGTGGTGGGCTGGCCGCAGGACTCGTGACCTACCTCTCCCATCGGGCGCCCCATCTGCAGGTCGTGGCGTGCCAGCACCGGGATTCGGCCAGTCTGGCCCGCTCCCTCGAGCTGGGGGAGGCGGCGACCAGCATGCCTCCCATCCGGACCCTCGCAGGGGGGCTCGAGGGGGGCATCGGCAGGCACAACTTCGCCATCCTCGGCGACCGGGTGGAGCGGGTCGCGCTGGCGGACGAGGACGCCATCTGGGAGGCCACCACCTGGATGCTCGACCAGCACCAGTACCTGGTGGAGCCCTCGGCGGCCGTGACCGTGGCGGCCTGCCTCAACGGCGACATCGGCGACGTGGACGGACCGCTGGTCCTCGTGCTGACGGGACGGAATCTGGGGCTGGGTGGTCTACGGCGGATCCTGGGCGCCGCCGTCCCCGGGGACCTGGACTGATCCCGGGTCGCCTGCGGCTTCCCCCCGTCGAGGGTCCGGCGCGATCAGGCTGATCAGCACCACCGCCAGCAGGGCCGCGGGGAAGGCGACCAGCAGCTCGTACACCCCCGTGGCCCCCTTCAGCGACCACTGGCCGTACCACGCCTGCTTCCACCAGACCGCGGTCTCCGCACCCGCCAGCATCCCCGCGATGATCCCGGCGCGGCTCGTCCGCTTCCAGAACAGGGACAGGATGAGCGCCGGGCCGAACGCCGCCCCCAGGCCCGCCCAGGCGAAGAGGACGAGCCAGAACACCAGGTCCTTGGCCAGATACGCTGCCAGCAGCGCGACCAGCCCCGCGATCACGACCACGATCCGGTTGAGCCGCAGCTGCGTCTTCTCGTCCAGGGGCCGCCCCGCCCGCAGCACCTGTTCGTAGACGTCGCGTACCGCCGTGGACGCGACCACCAGCAGCTGGGAATCGGCGGTGGACAGGATCGCCGCGAAGATGCCCCCCACCAGCAGCCCGTACATCAGCGGGTCGAAGAAGCGGGCCGAGAGGGCCAGGTAGACCATCTCCGGATCGCCGTCCGGCAGGTCACCCACCTCGGGCACCAGCGCCCGTCCCAGCAGGCCGATGAACACCGCCCCCCAGCCCAGGACCACGTTCCACAACGTCCCGATCACCGCCGACGACCGGAGCTTGTCCGCGTCGCTCACCGACATGTAGCGGACCACGATGTGGGGCTGCCCCGGGGAGCCCAGCCCGATGCCCACGAAGCCGATCAACGCGCCAGCTCCGATGGACAGGGGATCCACCCTTGCCGGATCCAGGGCGTGCACGGTCGCCAGCAAGCTGTCCAGCCCCCCCACCTGGATCAGGCCGACCACCGGCAGAACCACCAGGCCGACGATCATGATCACCGCCCGGACCACGTCGTTGTAGGCCACCGCGACGAAGCCACCGAGCACCATGTAGACCATCACCAGGGCGCCCGCGATCCCCAGCCCCGCCGCCAGGGGGATGTCCAGCGCGGCCCCCAGTGACTTGGCCCCGGCGTTGAACTGGGCCGCCACGTACGCGGTCAGGAACAGCCCGATGATGACGGCCCCGCAGATCCGCAGCGCGTGCCCCCTTCCCGGAGCGCGGGCCTCCAGGTAGTCCAGCAGCGTCAGCGATCCCGTCCTCGCCGATTCCCGGCGCAACTTTCGCCCCACGAACACGAACTGGACCATCTCGACGGTCACGTAGCCCACCACCGCCCAGACGGCTCCCACGCCCATCTTGTAGGCCATGCCGCTGAGGCCGAGCACCAGCCACGACGATCGCCCGGAGGAGACCGCGGACAGGGCGACGACCACCCGATCCATGGTGCGTCCGCCCACCAGGAAGTCCGAGGCCGTCCTCGTCCTGCGCATGGCGATCAGACCGACGAGGATCGGCAGCACGAGCGTGAAGACGAACACCGCGAAGGCGGTGGGCTGGGACAGCTTCTCGTACGCCTCCACCGCCCTACCCCCTCCGTCGTGCCGTGGCCAGGTACAGCAGGACCGAGGCGCCGAAGATCAGCGCGGGCAGGGCGATCAGGGCCAGCTTGGCGGCGAGCATCGCGAACTCCAGGTCCGGAGACTAGATCACCTCCGGCCTACCGTGCATCCGGCATTGTACTTAGTCTTGACTAATTAATTTTCATGACCACATCTATCTTGGCTCTGGTGAACTCCCGAGGAGGAACGATGCCGCGCAAGCCCATCGCGCGATTCTCGATCTCGTCCCTGTCCGTCCTGGCCCCGGACGGCTCGGTCGATCGCAGGCTGGAACCGAAGCTGAGCGACGACGAACTGCGCACCCTCTACCGCGCCATGGTGCTCGCCAGGGAGGCGGACGGGCGCATGCTCAAGCTCCAGCGCCAGGGACGGATCGGCACCTTCCCGCTGTGCACGGGTCAGGAGGCATCCGCCTGCGGAGTCGCCCTGGCCATGGGAAAGAGCGACTGGCTGGTCCCGGCCTTCCGCGAGGTGGGGGCCCTCCTGATGCGCGGCATCCCCATCGAGCAGGTCCTGGCGCTGTACGCCGGGTACGAGGAGGGCAACCGGATCCCGGCGTCCCTGCGGACCCTGCCCATGGCGATCCCGGTGGGATCCCAGATCCCCCACGCCCCCGGACTGGCCTACGCGGCCCGCCTCCGCGGCGAGCAGGACACCGCCGTGGTCTGCTTCTTCGGCGACGGCGCCACCTCCGAGGGTGATTTCCACGAGGCGGTGAACTTCGCCGCGGTGTGGAAGGTGCCGGTGGTCTTCGTCTGTCAGAACAACGGCTGGGCGATCTCCTTGCCGACCGGGGAACAGACCGCGTCCGCGACCATCGCCCAGAAGGCCATCGCCTACGGGATCCCGGGGATCCAGGTGGACGGCAACGACGCGCTGGCGGTCTACCGGGCCACCGCCGAGGCGCTCGATCGCGCCCGCAAGGGCGAGGGTCCCACCCTGATCGAGACCGTGACCTACCGGCTGATGATGCACACCACCTCGGACGACCCCTCCAAGTACCGCGAGGACGCGGAGGTGGAGGACTGGTGGGCCAAGGACCCCATCCCCCGCTTCCGCACCTACCTGGAGGGCAAGGGCCTGTGGGACGGCGACCTGGAAGAGGCGCTGCAGGCGGAGATCAAGGACACCATCGACGGGGCGGTGACGCGCTTCGAGTCCCAGCTCGACGTGCCCCCGGACACACCCTTCGACCACGTGCTCGGCACCGACCACGCCTTCGTCGACGAACAGCGCGCGGCCTTCCTCGACGCCCGCGGGGGGGAGAACGCCGATGGCTAAGCTGAACATGGTCCAGGCGATCAACCTGGCGCTCCACGAGGAGATGGCACGGGACGACAGCGTGCTGATCCTGGGGGAGGACGTGGGAGAGGACGAGGGCGTCTTCCGGGTCACGGCCGGGCTCCACGAGGCCTTCGGTACCCAGCGCGTGGTGGACACGCCCCTGGCCGAAGGCGCGATCCTCGGGACCGCCATCGGCATGGCCCTGGGCGGCCTGCGGCCAGTGGCCGAGATGCAGTTCTCCGGTTTCTCGTACCTGATGATCCCGCAGCTGGAGAACCACGCTGCCCGCTACCGCTCCCGGACCCACGGGGAGTACTCGGTGCCCCTGGTCGTGCGCATGCCCTACGGCGGCGGCGTGCGCGCCCTCGAGCATCACTCGGAGAGCCGGGAGGCGTTCTACGGGCACATGCCCGGGATCAAGACGGTCATCCCCTCGGGACCGCGCAACGCCCGGGCGCTGCTGGCCGCGTCCATCCGGGATCCGGATCCCGTGGTGTTCATGGAGCCCAAGCGCTCCTACCGGGCGTTCCGCGAGGAGGTCCCCGACGAGCCGGAGGTGATGGAGATCGGGCGGGCAGAGGTGGTCCAGGAGGGCACCGACCTGACCCTGATCTCCTGGGGAGCGATGATGCGGCCGACCCTGGATGCGGCCCGTCGAGCCGGCGATCAGAGGGGCGCGAGCGTCGAGGTCATCGACCTGTTGACCATCGCCCCCCTGGACGCCGAGACGCTGGCGCGCTCGGTGCGAAAGACCGGGCGTTGCGTGGTGGTCCAAGAAGCGCCCCGGTCCTACGGGCCCTCGTCGGAGATCGTCGCGCAGATCAACGACCGCGCCCTGATGTACCTCGAAGCTCCCGTGGCTCGGGTGACCCACTACGACGTGATCACCCCCCAGTTCGCCCGCGAGAACCTCTACCTGCCCTCCCCCGAGCGGGTGCTGCAGGCCATCGAACAGACCCTGGACTTCTGACGGGAGCGCTGCCGTGTACGAGTTCAAGCTACCGGACCTGGGCGAGGGCATCCACGAGGGTGAGATCCTCACGTGGCACGTGGGTCCGGGCGATCCCGTGGCCGAGGACGCGCCGCTGGTGGACGTGGAGACCGACAAGGCGGCCGTGACCCTTCCTTCCCCGCGGGGGGGAACGGTGATCTCGGTCGAGGGAGCGCCGGGCGACGTGGTCCACGTGGGCCAGGTGATCGCCGTCATCGACGACGGCAGCGGAGTCGGCGTCGAGGGGCCGCCCGCAGCGCCGAAGCCAGAGCCGACCGCGGCGGTGCTCCCCGTACCCACGCCCGAGCCCACGGGCATCCGCTCCGGCGGGCCGGTGCCCGCCGCTCCTGCCACCCGCCGTCTGGCACGGGAGCTGGGCGTCGACCTGCGCGCCGTGGGCGCCACCGGCCCCGGCGGCCGGGTGACCGCGGATGACGTCCGGCGCTCCGCCGACATGGGCCAGACGAGTCCTCCCCCGCCCTCCCCCGCCGCGGCGGGCACACCCCCGGGAGGCTCCCCCGCCAGCCCGGCGGCCAGCGTGACCGGCCCCGGCGCGGTCCCCTACCTGACCGTCGAGCCGATGCCCGACTTCACCCGCTGGGGACCGGTGGACCGGGAACCCGTGCGCTCCATCCGCCGCAAGATCGCCCGCAAGATGGTCACGTCGCTGACCCTGGTTCCCCACGTGATCCACATGGACGAGGCCGACGTCACCGCGCTGGAGGCCCTGCGGCGGCGCAGGCGGGAGGCGGCCCCCGACCAGCCGCCACCCACCCTGCTGGCCTTCGTGGTCAAGGCCGTGGTGGCGGGTCTGCGGGCTGCGCCGGTGTTCAATGCCAGCCTGGATCCCGACCGCGAGGAGATCGTCTACAAGCGCTACGTGAACATCGGCCTGGCCGCCGACACACCGCGGGGGCTGCTGGTCCCCGTGGTCAAGGAGGCGGACCGAAAGAGCGTCCTCGAAGTGTCGCAGGAAATTCGGGGCCTGGCCGAGGACGCCCGGGAGGGATCGGTGGACGTGGAGTCCCTGCAGGGGGGGACCTTCACCATCACCAACATCGGGCCCCTGGGGGGCATCGCGCTCGCACCCGCGATCAACTACCCCGAGGTGGCGATCCTCGGTATGGGCAAGGCGGTCGACAAGCCGGTCGTGCGCGACGGCGAGATCGTCATCCGCCGCATGCTGCCCCTGACCCTGTCGTTCGATCACCGCGTGGCGGACGGGGCGGACGCTGCGCGATTCGTGAGCCACGTTGTTCGACTGCTGGACGATCCGGACCAGCTGCTGCTGGAGGTCTGAGCGATGGTGATGGGGAGCCTGAGACAGGAGTGCGAGGTCGCCGTGATCGGCGGGGGCCCCGGGGGGTACGTGGCGGCGATCCGGGCCGCCGACCTGGGCAAGGAGGTGATCCTGGTCGAGGAGCGGGAGCAGCGCGGCGGTTCCTGCCTGCTCGAGGGGTGCATCCCCTCCAAGACGCTGATCCATGCCGTCGAGCTGGTCCATCAGGCGCGCGAGGCCGAGCGGATCGGGCTGACCTTCGGCGAGCCGACCATCGACGTGGCCGCCCTGCGGTCCTTCAAGGAGGAGGTGGTCTCGGGGCTCGCCAGCGGAGTGGACACGCTGTTGCGCAAGCGTGGCGTGGAGATCGTGACGGGCCGGGCTCGATTCGAGGGACCCCACGCGCTGGCGCTGGAGGGATCGGAGGTGTCGGGCATCGAGTTCCGGGACGCCATCGTGGCCACGGGATCGCGACCGGCGCGGCTGCGGGCGGCCGCGGACGTGCCCCTGTGGAACTCCACCGACGCCCTGGGACTGCCCCGGGTGCCCGACCGGCTGGTGGTGATCGGCGGGGGCTACATCGGCCTCGAGCTGGGCCTGGTCTACGCGGGGCTGGGGTCCGCCGTGGACGTCGTGGAGTACAACCCCCGGCTGCTCGTGGGAGCCGACGAGGATCTGGTGCGGGTGATGGTCCGCAACGCGACGGAGCGGCTCAACACGATCCACCGGGAGTCCAGGGTCACGGGTGTGGAGCGGGTGGGCGAAGGGTTCGTGGTCCGGGCCGCCCAGGGGGACGACGCCCTGGCGCTGGAGGCGGACGCCGTGCTCGTGGCCGTGGGCCGGCGGCCCAACACCGAGGACCTGGGGCTGGACAACCTGGGGCTGGAGCCGAACCCCGGGGGATTCCTGGTGGTGGACGAGGCCAACCGAACACAGGTCCCCCACATCTACGCCATCGGCGACGTGACCCCCGGACCCATGCTGGCCCACAAGGCCAGCCGCGAGGCCCACGTGGCCGCCGAGGTCATCGCCGGACACCCGGCCGCCTTCGACAACCGGGCGATCCCGGCGGTGGTGTTCACCGATCCGGAGATCGCCTGGACCGGACTCACCGAGAGCGAGGCCCGGGCCCAGGGCCGGGAGGTGAACCTGGGCCGCTTCCCCCTCAGCGCCCTGGGCCGAGCCCGGACCCTGGGTCGCACCGACGGGCTGGTCAAGGTGCTGTCGGACCCGGCCAGCGGGCTGGTGCTCGGGGTGGGGATCGTCGGCGTCAGCGCCTCCGAGCTCATCGCCGAGGCCACCCTGGCGCTGGAGATGGGCGCCACCCTCGAGGACCTGATGGTCACGATCCACCCTCACCCGACGCTGTCCGAGTCGCTGATGGAGGCCGCCGAGGTCGCGGCCGGCGCTCCGATCCACCTCCTTCCGCCTCGGGTGTCGAAACGATGAACGACGGGATCCCGGCGTACGACCTGGAGGACGGCCTGCTCGACGCGGCGGTGGACGCCGCCCAGGTCCGGATCTATCGGGTCGACGCACCCCAGGTCGTACTGGGTCGCGGGAGCCGAGCGGAGGCCGAGGTGGACCTCCGGGCCTGTCGGGAGGACGGCGTCGAGCTGCGGCGGCGGCGCGGCGGCGGTTGCTCCGTGGTCCTGGACCCGGGGAACGTGGTGGTGGCCGCATCCGTGCCGGCCCCCGGGATCGGAGACAACCAGCGCCACTTCGACCGGCTCTGCGCCTGGTTGATCGAAGGACTGGAGGCCATCGGGGTGACCGGCGTGCGACAGGCGGGGATCTCCGACCTGTCCCTGGACGGACGCAAGGTGGCCGGATGTTGCATCTACCGCCGCCCGGGTCGCCTGCTGTTCTCGGCGGCGCTGCTCGTGGACGCGCAGCTGGAGCTCCTCGACCGTTACCTGCGCCATCCCCCCAGGGAGCCCGATTACCGGCGGGGCCGGGGACACCGCGAGTTCGTGGCCCGTCTCGCGGATCACCCCGCGGCCCCGCCGGTCGATCGCTTCGCTGAGCGCCTCTCACGGGCCCTCGGCCGCCCACCGCACGGAGAACTCCAATGAAGCTCAAGCGCATCCACCACGTGGAATTCTGGGTCGGCAACGCTCGACAGGCGGCCTACTTCTACCGCAAGGCCTTCGGCTTCTCCCAGACCGGATACGCGGGACTGGAGACCGGGCTGCGCGATCGGGCCAGCTACCTGCTGGAGCAGGATCGCGTCCGGTTCGTGTTGACCACGCCGCTGCGGGGCGATGGCGCCATGGGCGACCACCTGCGCCGTCACGGCGACGGCGTGCGCGACATCGCGTTCGAGGTCGACGACGTGGACTCGGCCTTCGCCGAGGCCGTGAGCCGGGGCGCCGAGCCGGCCATGGAGCCCCAGGACCGCTCCGACGAGCACGGCACGGTGCGCTGGGCGGCCATCCGTACCTATGGCGACACGGTCCACAGCCTGATCGGCAAGGACGACTATCGGGGTCCCTTCCTGCCGGGCTTCGAGGAGCGCCGGATCGACGAAGCCGGGACCGGTCTGGTCGCGGTGGATCACGTGGTGGGCAACGTGGAGCTGGGCCAGATGGACCGCTGGGCCCGATTCTACGAGCAGGTGTTCGGCTTCGAGCGCTACATCAGCTTCGACGACAAGGACATCTCCACCGAGTACAGCGCGCTGATGTCGGTGGTGATGAGCGACGATCGGCGGGTGGTCAAGTTCCCCATCAACGAGCCCGCCGAGGGCCGCAACCGCAGTCAGATCCAGGAGTACCTGGATTACTACGGAACAGCGGGCGTGCAACACGTCGCCCTACTGACCCACGACATCCTGGGCACCATCCGGGCGCTCAGGGAGCGTGGTGTGGAGTTCCTCGAGGTGCCGGACACCTACTACGAGGAAGTCCGGGAGCGGGTGGGCGACATCGATGAGAAGCTGGCCGAAATCCGCGGGCTGGGTGTGCTCGTGGATCGGGACGATCGGGGATATCTGCTACAGCTGTTCACCAAGCCGGTGGAGGATCGCCCGACGCTCTTCTTCGAGATCATCCAGCGCAAGGGTGCCCGGGGTTTCGGCAAGGGCAACTTCAAGGCCCTGTTCGAGTCCATCGAACGCGAGCAGGCTCGCCGCGGAAACCTGTAGGTGAACCATGAGACTCGGAAACCTGCAGATCGACGGGCGCCTGGCGGCAGGGGTGCTGCTGGACAGCCGCTGGATCGCCCTGACGGACCTGTGGGCCTGGCTGCCCGACGATCTGCGGGCGGACTGGCCGCACGGGGGCCGCACCTGGGATGAGCGGACGTTACCGCTGCTGGCCCGCCTCGGCCCGGTCGTCCGGGGATTGTCCGGCGAGGATCTGGAACGTCTGGCGGGGATCGGCGCGACGGATGTCGTGCTCGGTCCCCCGGTCTCGCCGGTGTCCAGCTTCCGGGACTTCTACGCCTTCGAGCAGCACGTGAAGACCGCCCGCGGTCGCCGGGGACTGGAGATGATCCCCGCGTGGTACGACGCGCCCGTGTTCTACTTCTCCAACACGCGGTCCATCGTCGGCCCCGACGCACCGGTGCCCGCGCCGTCCTCGGGGGAGTGGCTGGACTACGAGCTGGAGGTGGCCTGCGTCATCGGGCGGGAGGGGCGGGACATCGATCCCTCGGTGGCCGACGGCCACATCGCCGGCTTCTCGGTGCTCAACGACTGGTCCCTGCGGGACGAGCAGCGCCGGGAGATGCAGGTCGGACTCGGCCCGGCCAAGGGCAAGGACTTTGCGACCAGCCTCGGGCCGGTCCTGGTCACCCCCGACGAGCTCGAGGATCGGAGGCGACCGAAGGGCTACGCCCTGGAGATGACGGCGAGCGTCAACGGCCGCGAGCTCAGCCGGGGCAGGTGGGACAGCCTCACCTTCGACTTCGGCGAGATGATCGCCCGCGCCTCGAAGGACACCACCCTGTACCCTGGCGACGTCCTGGGCAGCGGCACCGTGGGCACCGGCTGCATCCTCGAGCTGGGACCCGAGAACACCGGCGGCTGGCTGAAACCCGGCGACGTCGTCGAGCTGGAGATCGAACGCCTGGGCGTCCTGCGCAACACCCTCGTCTCACCGGGAGAGAGCTGATGCCGATCTACCACCGCCTGGGAGACGTCCCCGCCAAGCGCCACGTGGCCCACCGCAAGGTCGGCGGCGGCCTGCACCAGGAGGAGCTGATGGGCAACCTCGGCTTCACCGGTCCCAGCTCGCTGCTGTATCACCTGCATCGGCCCACGGCCGTGCTGAGCGTGGATTTCCTGGGACAGACGGCGTGGGATGCGGATCCCGACCCACGCCTGCGCCACCGCCATCTGCGGACCTCGCAGCTCCCCGTGGCGGGCAGCTGGATCTCCGGCCGGGTTCCCCTGCTGTTCAACGGCGACCTGGCCATCTCGCACGCCCGACCCACGGACGGTGACGAGCGTTTCTTCCGCAACGCCGCGGGGGACGAGTACCTCTTCGTCGCCGACGGTGAGGGCACCCTCGAGAGCCCGTTCGGCGACCTGCCGTTCAGGGCCGGCGACCAGATCGTCGTACCCCGGGGCATCCTCTACCGGATGCGCTTCGATCGGGGCGCGGCCCGCCTGCTGGTGGTGGAGAGCCGCGGCTGGCTGCGCTGGCCCCGTCGATTCCGCAACGAGCTGGGCCAGCTCCAGGAAGGAGCGCCGTTCTGCGAGCGGGACATCCAGCGTCCCTCGGAGCTGCGCACCTTCGACGAGCAGGGCGAGTTCGAGCTGGTGATCAAGCAGGCCGACGGATTGCACTCGGTGGTCCTGGATCACCATCCCTTCGACCTGGTGGGCTGGGACGGGTACTACTACCCCTGGTCCTTCAACATCCACGACTTCGAGCCCATCGTCGGCCGCGTCCATCAGCCGCCACCGGTGCATCAGTTCCTGGAGGCCGACGGCTTCGTGCTGTGCAACTTCTGCCCGCGACCCTACGACTTCCAGCCCGACTCGATCCCGGCGCCCTACAACCACACCAACGTGGGCAGCGACGAGGTGCTGTTCTACGCCTCGAGCGACTTCATGAGCCGCAAGGGCATCGAGTACGGGTCGATCACGCTGCACCCGGACGGCATCCCCCACGGCCCCCACCCGGGGCGCTACGAGGCCAGCATCGGCAAGCCCCGGACCGAGGAGCTGGCGGTGATGATCGACACCTTCCGGCCGCTACGGGTGGCGGGCGCGGCCCTGGCGATCGAGGACCGGGAGTACCTGCGGAGCTGGATCGAAACCGAGGAGGACTGATCATGGCCGAGTTCGATCTTCGGACCGCCACACCCGTCGAGGCCTACAAGCTCCTGACGCCGGTGATCGCCCCCCGCCCCATCGCGCTGGTGTCCAGCCTGTCGCCGGACGGGAAGGGCAACCTGGCGCCGTTCTCGTACTTCTCCATGGGCGGCTCGAATCCCCCGTCCTGCGTGATCTGCCCGGTGAACGATCGGGAGGGTCAGTCCAAGGACACCCTTCGCAACGTGGAGGCTACCGGCGAATACGTGATCAACGTCTGCACCGGCGCGTTCGCCGGCGCCATGAACCAGACCAGCTTTCCCTACGAGTACGGCGACGACGAGTTCGACCGGGCGGGCCTGACCCGGCTGCCCAGCGACCTGGTCGCGCCCCCGCGGGTGGCCGAGAGCCCGATCCACCTCGAGTGCCACCTGCACACCCTGCTCCGCCACGGCACCGGCCCCCTGGCCAGCAACTACCTGGTGGGAGAGATCCTCAAGGTCCACGTGGACGACGCCCTGCTCACCGACGGCCTGCCGGACAACCGCAAGATCAACCACGTGGCCCGCCTGGGCGGCGACTGGTTCGCCCGGATCACCCCCGACGTGCTGTTCCCGATGGACCGCCCGTCGGAGCGGTGAGCGCCGGCGCGGTCAGTCCCGCCAGCCGGCCAGGTACCCCGTGAGCACGTCGACCATCTCGCCCATCGAGTCCGCGGCGAAGAGCACGGGCTGGTACTGGGTGACGTCGTAGTCCTGGCGCTCCATCCGCTCGGGTTCGAAGGGCAGCAACTCCGCGTCGTGCATGGCCTCCAGCTCCCCGGCCGAGGACAACAGGCCGGCGCCGTAGGCCTTGAGGGCTCCTCTCTCCCGCAGAACCCCGAACTCGACGCTGAACCAGTAGACCCGCCCCAGCCGCTCCAATCCCTCGTGGGTGGCGGCGCGGGCGGCGGCCAGGCCCACGAGGCGGTTCAGCTCGCAGAACAGGGGGCTGGCGAGGGTGCAGGCGTGGCCGATGAGCTCGTGGACCACGTCGGGTTCCGGGGTGTACAGGGGTGTGGAGTGGTGGCGGATGTACTGCGTGGAGAGGAAGACGCCGTCGGCCAGGGTCGAGAGGAAGACCTTGGGGTGCACCAGGCCACCCACGGGCTCGAGCCGAAATCCCGTCATGGCCTGCAATCGCCCGGACACCTCGGCCAGCTGCGGGATCCGATCCCCGGGCAGGTCGAGCTCGTCGGCCACCCGCAGGTACTCGGCGCAGGCGTTGCGTTGCTGGGCTGGCGCCAGGGCGTCTCGGATGGCCCGCCACACCGCGTGCTCCTCGTCGACGTAGGGCGCGTCGGGCACCGGAGTCCCGGGCTCGAAGTCGTGGGCGATCTGGGCGATGGCGTTGCGCCGCTCCCGGTACTCGAGGTCCCGGAACCCCGGATGGTCCGGGTCCAGCCGCACGATGGTCCGGCGGTCCTCGGTCAGCTGGATGGCCGAGTTGGCCGTCGTGGTCCGGTCGTCGACGATCGCCTGACTCCGGCTGGAATCGGTCGGGACGCCCTGCATCGGTGTGCTCCCCATGAGGCATGACAAACTTACGTAGGACAGGCAAAGACTCGCGGATTCAACCTAGGAATCCGACGCGGGGGGGTCAATGGCGGGGGGCGGTGATGTGGACGGGTGTGCCCGTGACCTCCAGGGTGACGGCTCCGGTGTCCACGGCCGCATCGGGGACCTGGCCGAACACATCCTCGGCGGCGACGGCCTGCCAGGGCACCGGGAAGGTCACGGAGACGGGCGGCTGGTCCTCTCCGTGAAAGGCGTCCCGGTGGTGCCACAGCACGTAGCCGACCTGCTCGGGAGGGACGTCGAGACGGAACAGCCAGAGGTCCGGATCGCCGACGTCCTCGCGGACGACAGAATCCACGCCGTCCAGCCATCCCGCGACCCGCTGGAACGCGTCGTAGGTGGGCTCGGGGACCAGGATCGCCCCCCCGGGATCGGGATCGGGCAGGGTCAGGTTGAGCTTGCCGTAGGTGAAGTGGCGGAAATAGACGCCCAGGTCCACGCTGAGTTCCACCTGCTGGGCCATCAGCTCCCACCAGTGAAGCGCGGAGACACCTTCGGCCAGGGCCACCACCGCACGGCGGGCCATGCCGCGGGCCTGGATCCGGTCCCGCCTGTCGTCCAGCTCGGACTCCGAACCGTAGGCGAACATCCGCAGCTCGTCCGGGTAGCCATCGGGCTGCAGCGGAGTGGAGGAGAGGTCGCTGCCGAGCAGGGTGATGTCGTCGTGGAACTCCGAGATCAGCTGGTCGTAGAGCTCGGGGTACTCGTCCCGGTATTCCTGGGGGGTGGGGCCGCCGAACTCCAGGGCCACGATGGGGGTGCCCGCGGTCTCCTCCCGGGCGTCGAGGACGGCGCGCATGGACGCGATCAGCTCGGGGTAGCGGTGGGCGGGCTGGTACAGGTGGAGGTCGAACAGGTCGAAGGGCAGCTCCTGGTCGTCCGCGGCGAGGTCCGCGAACACGGCGTCGAAGAACTCCTCGCCGACCGTGTCCAGGGCGGCGTAGCTCCCGCCCAGGACCACGGTGGCCGCCGGATCGGCGTCCGAGACCGCCGCGTGGAAGGTCCGGGTCATCTCCGCGTACTGGGCCGGCGTGCCATGCCAGTTGATGGTCTGGTCCACCTCCCAGTCGTTCTGGAACAGGGCCACCCGGCCATCACTTCGGGTGACCACCTCGTGGACGAACTCGTAGTAGTCCCCTCCCACCGCCATGTCGGCGGGGACCGTGAAGTCCGACTCCTCGGTCATGCCCCAGGGGTTGCCCCGGGCGGTGATCCGGATCGTTCCCAGATCGGTCTCGCCCAGCTGGTCCACGAAGTCGTCCACGAGTGCGTGGCGGTAGTCGTCGGGCGACGGCTCGAAGTCCCCCCACCAGACCGTGACGTGGATCCGGCGAAGGCCCAGGGCGTCCAGGTGGGTCGCGAAGTCCTGGCCCGCCCACTCATTGAAGGCGAACGCCAGGCCGAGGGGGGCCTCGAGGAGCACGTGATCGGGCCCGGTGTCGTCGTCACCCACGGTGGTGTCGTCGTCCCCCGCCGAGGTGTCGTCGTCGCCGGCCGTCGTGTCATCGTCCGCGGGTGGATCCCCGGTCGGACAACCGATCGCGAATGCCAGCAGGACCGCCCAGCTCGTTACCCGTCGCGCCACGTCAGCGCTCCTCCCGCCCGAAGGGCTTGCCCAGGGCCGCCGGTGCGCCCACCCGCCGGCGCACGGACTCCCGACCGGCGAACACGAGCACGGCCACGGTCACCAGGTAGGGCAGCATGTCCAGGAAATACCCCAGGTTCGGGTTGTCCTGGACGATCCCCGGTACCCCCTGCAGGTCCAGGGGAAGGCGCCGGATCGCGCCGAACAGGTAGGCCCCGGCCATGGCCCGCAAAGGGCTCCAGCCGGCGAAGATCACCAGCGCCAGGGCGATCCACCCCTGTCCCGCGGTCATGCCGTCGATCCACCCGGGGGTGATGGCCAGCGACAGGGTGGCTCCGGCTACGGAGGCCAGGGCCCCACCGGCCACCACGTGGCCCACCCGGATCAGCTGGACCCGGACCCCCAGCGCGTCGGCGGCGGCGGGGTTCTCCCCCGACGCCCGCAGGTGCAGCCCGGGGCGGGTGCGGTGGATGTAGAACCACACCGCGGGGATCAGCAGGTAGGACAGGTAGACCACCACGTTGTGGTCGAAGAAGACGGGCCCCAGGACCGGAATCCGGCCCAGCAGGGGGATGGGAAAGGCCGGGAGGCGAGCCACCTCGCCCAGCCCGACCAGCGGGGCACCCAGCACCGACGCCAGCCCCATGCCCAGAAACGCCAGCGCCAGGCTCGAGACCACCTGGTCGGCCCGCAGATAGACCGCGGACAGGGCGTGCAAGAGGCTCAGCAGGGCCCCCGTGCCCAGCGCCGCGGCCAGGCCGAGCCAGGCGTTGCCGGTGAGATGGGCCACGCCGAACCCCGCCATCGCGCCGGCCAGCATCAGCCCCTCGAGTCCCAGGTTCAGGACCCCGGAACGCTCCGCCAGGATCTCCCCCACGGTGGCGTAGAGCAGGGGCGTGCCCCGGGCGACACCCGCCGCGCAGAGCGACTGGGCAAAGGCCCCCCAGTCGGTGCCGCTCATCGGGCGTCTCCCCCCCCCACCAGGCCCGGGTCCGGCGGGGTCGACCGCACGATCCGGTAGCGGATCGCGGCCTCGCAGAAGATCAGGGAGAACAGCACCACGCCCTGGAGCATGAGGGGGATGCCCGCGGGCTGGACCTCCCGTCCCCCCACCAGCAGGCCGCCGAGCAGCAACGCCACGCCGATCACCGCCCAGGGATTCAGCCGCGCCAGCCAGGCCACCAGGATCGCGGTGAAACCGTAGCCCGGGGAGAAGTTCTCCTGGAGTCGATGGACGACGCCGGAGACCTCGCAGGCGCCGGCCAGACCCGCCAGGCCCCCCGACAGGGCCATGACCGACACGATTCGCCAGCGGATGGGCACGCCGGCGTAACGCGCCGCACGCTCGTTGGCCCCCAGCAGGCGCACGCCGAAACCCCAGCCCGTGCGGGACAGCAGGACCCAGACCGCCACCGCAGCGGCCAGGCCGACCAGCAGCCCGGCGTGGACGGTGAGTCCCGCGAACGCCGGGACCTCCGACGCCCAGTCGCTGAGCCGCGGCAGCCAGGCGGTCTTGGGAAATCGCGGGGTGAGCTGAAAGCCGCGATCGCTCCACGGGCCGTAGATCCAGTAGTTGTTCCAGCGCGCGGCCACGTAGACCAGCATCAGCGAGCTGATGATCTCGTTGACCCGCCAGCGGGCTCGGAGCACCCCCGGGACCGCGGACCAGGCCGCACCCGCCAGCGCGGCGGCCCCACCCATGGCCAGCAGCATCGGCAGCCTCGGCGTGTCGCCGGGCAGCCAGAAACTGGCCACCCCGGTGGCGGCCCAGGCGCCCAGGAGGAGCTGCCCCTCCGCCCCCACGTTCCACAGGTTGGCCCGGAACGCCAGGGCGCAGGCCAGACCGCACAGCAGCAAGGGTGTGGCCTTGACCGCCGTGTCGCTCAGGGCGTAGGCGCCCCCGAGGAATCCGGCCCGGACGATGGCCGCGTACGCCGCCAGGGGATCGATCCCGGCCAGGGCCAGCAGCGCGGAACCCACCAGGAGGGCCAGCAGGATGCCCGCCACCGGGGAGGTCCAGACCAGCCAGCGGGGGACGTGGGTCCGGCGCTCGACGCGAATCACGGCGCCCCCCCGTCACCGGCGCCGGTCATCCATCGACCCAGCTGCTCCCGGTCCAGGGTCCCGCCGGGCACCTCTCCGGCGACGCGCCCGCGATACAGGACCACGACCCGGTCGGCCAGCCGCTCCAGCTCGTCCAGGTCCTCGGAGATCAGCAGGACGGCCGTACCCCGGGCGCGCTCGTCGCGGATGGAGCGGTCCACCGCCGCGGTGGCGGTCAGGTCCAGACCGCGGGTGGGCTGTGCGGCGACCAGGATCCGGGGGTTGCAGCCCAGCTCGCGGCCCAGGATCAGCTTCTGGAGGTTGCCCCCCGACAGCTGATCTGCCCGCTGGGCGGCGTGGGCATGCACCACGTCGTGGTCCCGGAGGCAGGTCTCGGCCTGCCTGCGGGCAGCTCCCCAGCGGAGCCACGGGCCCCGACGGACCGGGGGGTGGCGGTAGCCCCGAAGGGCCACGTTGTCCACCAGCGAGAGGCTGCCCGCGGAGCCGACGCCGCCCCGGTCCTCCGGCACGTAGGCCAGGCCCAGCCCCAGGCGCTCGGCGACCCCCAGGCCGTCGACCGGCCGGCCCTCGAAGCGGATCACCCCGCCGGACCGGGGGCGCAGGCCGGCGATGGCATCGGCCAGCTCCGACTGGCCGTTTCCCGAGACTCCCGCCACCCCCAGGACCTCGCCGGGGGCCACGCGGAGGGTGATCCCCCGGAGGCCCGGGGTGCCGTCTTCACGCGCTGCCCGGAGGTCCTCCACCTCCAGCGCAGGGACCGGGTGCGCCTCCCCCCGGTGCGCCGCGGGGGGGGGCTGCGGAGGTGCGGGGGTGACGCCGTCCACGGCCGAGGCGGGGGCCTCGCCGTCCGCCCCGCCCATCATCCACCGGGCCACCTCGGCGGCCGTGGTGCCTCCGGTGGGGCGAGCCAGCGCGGTACAGCGGCCCCGATGGAGCACGGTACAGCGGTCGGCGATGGCCATCACCTCGTCGAGCTTGTGGGTGATCAGGACCACCGCCCTCCCCTCCCTCGCCATCCGGCGCAGGGAGTCGAACAGGTCCTCGACCTCCCCGGGGGCGAGAACGGCCGTGGGTTCGTCCAGCAGCAGGATCCGGGCGCCGCGGTACAGCACCTTGAGGATCTCCACCCGTTGCTGCTCCCCGACCGAGAGGTCGGCGACCCGGGCGCCGGGATCCACGGTCAGTCCGACCTGTCGACCCAGCTCCTCGATCCGCCCCGCGGCCCGCTCCAGATCGAGCAGCCACCGGGGGCGCGACAGGCCGAGCACCACGTTCTCGGTCACCGAGAGCGAGGGCACGAGCATGAAGTGCTGGTGCACCATGCCCACCCCGCGGGCGATGGCCGCCCGGGGAGACCGCAGCCGGACGACCTCACCACCCACCCGCAGGGATCCCTCGTGGGGCTGCAGCATGCCCGCGAGCACCTTCATCAGGGTCGACTTGCCCGCGCCGTTCTCCCCCAGCAGCGCGTGGATCTCGCCCCAGGCCAGATCGAAGTCGACGCCACCGAGGGCGACGATGCCGGGAAAACGCCGGACGATGCCCCGCAGGGCGACGGCGGCCGCCGCCGGGGTCGTCGCGCTCGCGTCGGTGATTTCGTTCAAGGGCGACCCGTCAGGGCAGTGAGCCGACCATCCCCTCGGCGAGCCAGCTCATGCAGATCGTGCAGTCGGTGCGACCGGGCACACCGCTGATCCCCTCCAGGTCCTCCTGGGTCAGGGACTGGCCCTCGCCGATCACCACGTTGCCCGTGTTGTCGCGGATGGGCCCGCGGAAGATGTCGAAGCGGGTGAACTCGCCGGCCTGCATCTTCGCCAGCGTCTCGCGGACCTGGGGGACCACCTCCTGGGGCACACCCGCCGGGACCTCCTGGCCCTCCATGAAGCCGTACAGGGCCACGAGCCCCGACTCGGCGCCGGGGTACTCGTCGTCCGGGGTCCAGGTGCCGGCCTTCATCTTCCCGACATGGTCCACGTAGGTCGGCCCCCAGTTCCAGTAGGGCACGGTGAGGCAGTGGGCCGGGTCGGCCTGGCAGGCGTTCTCCGAGTCGTAGCCGATCCCGTACCGGCCCTTCTCCCCGGCGGCGACCAGGGGACCGGGGGTGTCGGCGCCGGTCACGATCACCTGTACGCCCGACTCCAGCAGGGACTCGGCGGCCTCCCGCTCCTTGGTGGGATCGAACCAGGTGTTGATCCACCGCACCTCGACGCTGCACGCGGGGCAGGTCTGGCGCGCGCCCAGCGCCACCGCGTTGCCCAGGCGGATCACCTCGGCGATGGGGAAGGGTGCGATGTAGCCGATGCGCCGGTTGCCGTCCTTCTCCGCCCGGGCGCCGGCAATCATCCCGGCCAGGTACTTCATCTCCTCCATCGCGCCGAAGAGGTTGGCGAAGTTGGTGTCGTTCTTCTTGAAGCCCGAGATGTGGAGGAACTTCGTGTCCGGAAACTCCTCGGCCACGGCTTCGCAGGCGTCCATGAAACCGAAGCTGGTCGCCACGATCAGGTCGAACTTCTTGCGCGCCAGGGCCCGGATGACCTGCTCCGCGTCGGCGCCCTCGGCCACGCTCTCCACGTACGCCGTGTGAACGTCGGGCACCTCGGTCTCGAGGAACTTCCGACCCTGGTCGTGGGCGTAGGTCCAGCCCCCGTCCCCCACCGGCCCCACGTACACGAAGGCCACGTTGAACTTGCCCTCCTCGATGGCCGGGATGCTGTGGTCCTTGCTCTTCTCCGGGGCGTTCCAGTCCACCGCCGAGAGGGCGGCGTCCGGCTGCGGGGGTTCGGCGCCGGTCTCGACCGGCTTGGGGGGGCACGCCGGGAGCGCGACGGCCAGCGCCATGGTGAGCGGGATGAAGGCCCGCAGGACGAACGGCCTGAGCAACGACATGGGGATCTCCCTCCGGAACACGGAGGGCGATGGTATCACGAGGTGGGACGCGGGACCGGGGTGGGGATCAGCCGCGGCGGCGCCACCCGAGGAGCCCGAGCCCGAGCATTGCCGCCACCGCCGCCAGGGGGTGCACGGGTGAGGTCACGGCCTGGTTGTTCTCGCAGTTGCAGCCGCCACCCAGGTAGCCGTCGTCGTCGTCACCCGACGAGTCGGTGTCGTCGTCGCCGGTGTCGTCGTCGCCGGTGTCGTCGTCGCCGGTGT